>CAMBCF010000012.1 GCA_945864585.1 Bordetella parapertussis
AGTTCATATCGACGGGGGAGTTTGGCACCTCGATGTCGGCTCATCACATCCTGGGGCTGTAGCCGGTCCCAAGGGTATGGCTGTTCGCCATTTAAAGTGGTACGTGAGCTGGGTTCAAAACGTCGTGAGACAGTTTGGTCCCTATCTGCGGTGGGCGTTGGAAGTTTGAGGGGGGCTGCTCCTAGTACGAGAGGACCGGAGTGGACGAACCTCTGGTGTACCGGTTGTCACGCCAGTGGCATCGCCGGGTAGCTAAGTTCGGAAGAGATAACCGCTGAAAGCATCTAAGCGGGAAACTTGCCTCAAGATGAGACTTCCCGAGGACTTGATCCTCCTAAAGGGTCGTGGAAGACCACCACGTTAATAGGCTGGGTGTGTACGACGAGTAATCGTCTTAGCTAACCAGTACTAATTGCCCGTGCGGCTTGATCCTATAACTTTGAGTAACAAGTCATAGCGAATTCAGGTTTGCCAGATACGATTTACCAAAATTAATCAATGCTTGCTTCAAGCGTTGTTCAACCATCTTCTTCCGGTTTTTGTTTTTGGCGGATGCACATCGCTAACCGCCAGAAACACACAAGTTACGTCTGACGACCTTAGCGAGCTGGAACCACGCCTTCCCATTCCGAACAGGACCGTGAAACGACTCAGCGCCGATGATAGTGCGGATTACCCGTGCGAAAGTAGGACATCGTCAGGCACCCTTTTGTAAGTGGCAAGAAAAGCCCGGTTCTCGTAACCGGGCTTTTTTTGCCTATCGATACACTGCCCGTGACGCGTATTGGACAGCCGCAGTTGACGCCACCCGGCGCTCACACCATACTCATAACCGCCAGCGCGCAACCGTTCCGTTTGTGAATTGAGGCGCGAATACACCGCTCAACACAAGCCGCGTGGCGCAATCCGGAGCAGAACATGAATAAGCATTTTCCCAGTATCGCGGTAACGCTGTTCTGCGCCACCGGCGCCGTCGCGCAAAACTATCCCGCAAAGCCGGTGCGCATCGTCGTGCCGTTTGCCGCGGGTGGCCCTGCTGACATCTACGCGCGCTTTCTTGGCCAGCGCCTGCAAGAGTCGATGAACCAGTCCTTTGTGATCGAAAATCGCCCTGGCGCGGGTTCCATCATCGGCACCGATCTTGTGGCGAAATCACCGGCCGACGGCTACACCCTGCTGCTGATGTCCAACACGCACACTATCAATGAATCGCTGATTCCGAAAAAACCGTTTGTATTGATGAAGGATTTTGTACCGGTGGCGCCGATCAATTATTCTGATTTGCTGCTGGTGGTGCATCCGTCGCTGCCGACGCGCTCGGTGAAGGAACTGGTGGCGCTCGCGAGGTCGAAGCCGAAAAGGCTGAATTACGCTTCCTCCGGCAACGGTACGCCGTACCATCTGGCGAGCGAGTTTTTTAAATCGCTGATCGGTGCGGATATCATTCACGTGCCCCACAAAGGCAGCTCCGACGCGCGCACCAGCGTGATGAGCGGGCAGGTGGAAATGATGTTCGACGCCATCACCACCATGGCGCCGTTGGCGAAGGCGGGCCGCGTGCGCGCGCTGGGCTCAACCGGAATCAGGCGTTCCGCCGTAACCCCCGATTTACCGACCGTGGCCGAAGCCGGCGTGCCCGGTTACGAAGCCACGATCTGGCTGGGCGTGATGGCGCCAACGGGCACGCCGCGCGCCATACTGGATCGGTTAAATGGCGAAATCACCAGGATCACCAGCCGTGCGGACGTGCGCAAGGCCTGGAATGAACAAGGCGCGGAGCCGCTCTCCATGAGCCTCGACGAATTCGAAAAATATCTGACCGCCGACCTCGCCAAGTGGGCGAAAGTTGTTAAGGCGTCGGGCGCACGGGCGGATCAGTGAGGGCAAGGTCAAAGCCTTTTCAGCCATAGATGAGCACAGATGAACACAGATTAAACCCGGTGCACTTGTTGACTTGCATTGCCGCACCAATAGTTATGGGTTCTCCAAAAGGGTAGATTCCACGCGCACTGAATCTGTGTTCATCTGTGTTAATCTGCGGCAAAGGTTTTTTAAAGAATTATTTAAAAACAAATACTTATGATACATTTATCACTGAGATTTCCGCTGGCGACGACACTACTGGTGTTGGCCTGTGCCGCGCACGCACAGGAAGCGTACCCCACGCGCGCCGTCACCTTGATCATTCCGTTTCCGCCCGGCGGCGTGGCCGAGATCACTGGCCGTCCCACCGGCATGGCGATGGAAAAAATTCTCAAGCAGCCGGTCGTGCTGGTCAATCGCCCGGGCGCGGGCGGCGCGGTGGGCAACGCGGCTGTTGCCAACGCCAAGCCCGATGGTTATACGCTGCTGATGGCGTTGTCGAGCATTTCGGTGATTCCCGCGGCCGATACCTTGTTTGACCGCAAGCCGGCTTATTCAATGGACCAGTTTGCACCCATCGCGCTGATTTCCGCAGACCCGACGATACTGGTGTCGCATCCGTCGCTGCCGGTAAAAAATCTCAAGGAACTCCTTGCACTTGCGCGCTCGAAGCAAGGTCAGATGTCGTTCTCGTCATCCGGCATTTACGGCGCACTGCACATGCCGATGGAAATGTTTTTGCATCACTACAAGTTGAAGATGCGTCACGTGCCGACCACTGGCGGCGGCCCGGCGCTGACGACATTGCTCGGTGGCCATGTCGAGCTTACAGCGGGCGGCCCGGCAGCGATCACCGTCCACGTCAAATCCGGCAAACTGCGTCCGCACGTGAGCTGGGGTGCCAAGCGTCACGAAAATTATCCCGATGTGCCAACCTTCAAGGAGCAGGGCGCGGATATCGAGTATTACATCTGGTCGGGGCTGCTGGCGCCGCGCGCAACGCCCGAGCCGGTGATGAAGGTGTTACGCGACTCTGTGCGCAGGGCGGTCGAAGACGCCGATTTCAAAACCGCGATGTCGCGCGTCAACTCGCCGATTCAATACATGGATGCGCCGGAGTTCGCGAAATACTGGGACGCCGACGCCAAACGCCTTGCCGTCGCGGTAAAGGTCGTCGGCAAGGTTGACGATAAGAAGTAAAACGTCAAGTTTTTATTGTCGCAGATTTCACAGATGGACACAGATTGCTTCAAAAACCATAACCCTCTTCGTGTTCGGCGTGCTCCGCGTGTTCTACGGAAAAACCTCTTGGTGTTGGTTTTATCGGTGTAAATCTGTGAAATCTGTGGCAAAAAATGGGTTTGATCTTCCCAAACCATGATTAACGAATCCATGCCGGCAAACTCTCGCGGCCTGCGCAGCGACCAGGTGTCAGGGTTGCTGCTGGTCGCGCTCGCGCTTTACGTGTGGTGGATGAACCGCGTTTACCCGATCGGTTCGTTGTCGGAGCCGGGACCGGGTTACGTGCCGCTGCTGCTGGCGATATTCATGGGCGTGATGGGATTGCTGGTGGCGCTGAGCGGCGGCAAGTCGATGCCGCTGGCGGCGTTGGAATGGACAGAGGCAAAGCGCGCCGTCGCGCTGCTGATTGCCTGCGGTGTCGCGGCATACGCGCTGGAGCGTCTGGGCTATCGCATAACCATGGCGGCGCTGATCGTGTTTATTTTGGGTGTGATGGAACGCCGCAAGCCGATGATGGTGGCGCTGGTAGGTATCGGTTTTTCGTTGGTGACCTACTACCTGTTCGCGACGCTGCTCAGAGTGCCACTGCCGGTGAGTGCGTGGGGCTTTTAGTGCAGGATTGAGGCCTTAGTAATAGCGCGCGGGTTTTCACTCAGTCCTGAGTCCTTCCCTTCAATCCTCAGTCCTGGTCCTAAAATGGTCGAAACGTTTAACAATCTGCTGCTCGGTTTCAGCGTCGCGTTACAGCCGCAAATCCTGATGTATGCATTTATCGGCTGCCTTATCGGCACGCTGGTGGGCATGCTGCCGGGCGTGGGGCCGCTCGCTGGTATCAGTATGTTGCTGCCGGCGACATTCGGGCTCGACCCCATCATCGCCATCGTGCTGCTGGCGGGCGTGTACTACGGTGCGATGTACGGTGGATCGACGACTTCCATTCTGATTCGTTTGCCCGGCGAAGCAGCGTCGGTGATGACCTGCATTGACGGCTATGCCATGACCCAGCAGGGGCGCGCGGGGCCGGCGCTGGCGATAGCGGCGATTGGGTCATTCGTGGCCGGCACGCTGGGCGTGGTGGGGCTGATGTTGCTGGCGCCGACGCTGGCGAACTTCGCGCTGCGCTTCGGCCCGCCGGAATACACGGCACTGTTGTTGATGGGCCTGCTGGTGCTGGCCTATATGACCGGCGGATCGATACCGAAAACGCTGGCAATGGCGGGCTTTGGACTACTGCTGGGTATGATCGGCATTGATGCGATGAGCGGTTACACGCGCTTCAGTTTTGATGTGATCGAGTTGTCCGACGGCATCGGCATCGTGCCGGTGGCGGTGGGTTTGTTCGGCATCTCGGAAATTCTGTTTACCGCCTCGCAGCAGATGCCGGCGCTGCCGAAAAACCCGACACTGCGCGAGTTGATGCCGTCGCGCACCGAACTCAAGCAGTCGATCGGCCCCATCGTGCGCGGCAGCGCGATCGGATTTCTGATCGGCATCATTCCGGGGTCGGCGCATATTATTTCTTCGTTCGTGGCGTACGGCATCGAACGGCGCATTTCGAAAACGCCGGAGCGTTTCGGCAAAGGCGCCATCGAAGGCGTGGCGGGACCCGAATCCGCCAATAATGCCGCTGCTACCGGCGCGTTCATTCCGATGATGGCGCTGGGCATCCCGACCAGTCCGGTGACCGCGGTGATGATCGCCGCCATCATGGTGCATGGCATTGCGCCGGGACCGATGCTGATCTCGCAGCGGCCTGATCTGTTTTGGGGATTTGTCGCCAGCATGTATGTGGGCAACGTGGTGCTGCTGATACTCAATTTGCCGCTGGTGGGCCTGTTCGTGAGTCTGCTGCGCATTCCGTACGCGTATTTGTATCCGTGCATACTCGCCTTCTGCATATTGGGTTGCTATTCGGTGAGCAACTCGGTTGTCGATGTGTGGATCATGCTGGCGATGGGCGGCGTGGGCTACACTCTGCGAAAATTCGGTTTTGATCTGGCGCCGGTGGCATTGGGGCTGGTGCTGGCGCCGATGCTCGAGTTGTCGCTGCGTCAATCGCTGGCGATGAGCGCGGGTAGTTACGCAATATTCGTCGAGCGCCCGATTTCAGTCACCATGCTTGGCCTGGGCGCGCTGATGTTGTTGGTTAGTCTCAAGCCGTTGCTGTTTAAATCGAAAAAGAAAGACTGGCGCTCAACGGTCGGCTTGGATGACGCGAGTCATTAATGCATGGTTTTTTTTAAAAACAGATATTCGGACCGCTTAAAATGGTGGATACCGCGCATGTCGTAGCTGCAGACAAGTCGCGCGTGGTTACGGTGCACAGCCGCAAGGACGGCAAACTGTCCGAGGAAGCAAATACGCCTGCGCAGGAATCCACCATCAGAGGTGACGGCGGACTTTATTCCACGGCCAACGACTACGCCCAGTTTGTGCGTATGCTGCTTAACGGCGGCATCTTGAATGGCGTGAAAATACTGAGCACGAAGTCGGTGCAGATGATGGGTGAAAATCCGGCCGCTGGCATCGTCATGCAAACACAGCCGGATGCGAATCCCGATCGCACACGACCGTTTCCCGTGGGCGCGGGACGTGACAAGTTCGGGCTTGGATTTCAGATCACCGCGGCAGATCCCAAGTACGCGAAGTATCGCAGTCCGGGCAGCCTCAGCTGGGGCGGCATTTTTAACACCCATTTCTGGATTGATCCGAAACGGCAGATCGCCGGTATCGTACTCATGCAAACGCTGCCCTTTTACGACGAGGCCAGCATGGGCGTGCTACGCGGCATCGAGGCAATTACTTATCAGCACCTCAAGTGACCGGCTTGATATAGGGCTGAGGGGCAGAGCAGGTCATACCCCCCAGCGCGCCTGACGTCGCAACCTGGCACCGGCGCGTCAGCGGATAAGCAGCGGCCTATCCTGTGGCGCGATGCCCGGTCTGTCCGGGCCGCCAGGCCCGACGGGGCCGCCGGGACTACCGGAGGTGCGGTAGCGGTCGTAGTGCGTGAGCACGCTGGGCACATACGCTTTAGTTTCGGCATAGTTCGGAATTTTGTTGCCGGCCTGCGCCACCGCGCCTTCGCCGGCGTTATAGGCCGCCAGCACAAGATCGAGATTGTTATTAAACAAGCCCAGCAAAAAGCGCAGGTAGCGCGCGCCGCCATGCAGATTTTCGAGCGGATCCCAGATATTCTTCACCGCGTAGCGCGCAGCGGTCTGCGGCATCAACTGCATCAGGCCGATGGCCCCGGCAGGCGATCTGGCCTGAGGGTTGTAACCCGATTCCACGGTCACTATCGCGTGCAGCAGCGAGGCATCGAGGTCGTATTCGCGCGCGACTTGCACGATCAGCGGTGCAAATTGCGCGCGCAACGCGGCATTGACTTGAATCACCGTGCTGTTGGCCGCCGAGCGTTCGAACAGCGGCGGCGGATCGAACACCTCCAGGGGGGGGCGCGGCGCTTCTTTTTTGAACAACTGATAGCGCTCGTTGAGTTGATGCTCGCTCAGATGCGCTATGCCTTGTTCATCGACGTAGCCCCAGATGTCCGCCGCGCAGGGCGTGCATACGATAAATGCACTGATCGCCATCAGCCATCTGACCGCAGCGGGCGGCGGCTGCACACGCTGATTTAGCCCTATTCGCATCAATTAAGATTCCACGGCATAGAGTACGCATTTTACTACGGCACAAGCGATCCGGTAAGGTAAAATACCGTGCCATGAAGCGGGTAGCTACTCTATTTCTTGTTGTTTTTAATGGGTTTTTTTCTTTACATGCGCATGCCGCTTTGAGTTGTCAACAGTTGGTGGCGGTGTCGCAAACCACGCTTTCCCTGCGCGATCAGGGCCATTCTCTGTCGGCAGTGCTGGCGGAAATAGAGCGTGCGGAGATGCGTGCGAATCTGGACGCGCAGGAAATAAATCTTTTGCGCCAGATTGTGCGTATCAGTTTCACCAGCGAGTTTTCGCCGCGAAGTTCACGAAGCCTGCCTCTCCGGTAGCCTCGGCATACCCAAACCCAAACCTTAGGAGCTTATGGCCATGACAAAACGCCGGGCACGTCTGACACGGTTGGCATTTCGAACGCTGGCGGCGATGCTGGCGTTGGGTGCATGTGTGCAAACCGGCGCGTGGGCGCAAGTCAAAGAGATTGAACGCACCGGTGGTCCGTATGTGCCGACGCCGCAGGTGGTGGTGGATCAGATGCTGCGCTTCGCCAGCGTGAATCAATCAGACTACGTGATGGATCTCGGTTCCGGCGACGGGGTGATAGTGCTCACCGCTGCGCGCCAGATGAAAGCATCGGGCATGGGGCTGGAAATTGATCCCGCGCTGGTGCAGATCGCCAATAATTCGGCGAAGAAATTCGGTGTCAGCGAACGCGCGGCTTTTCAGGTGCAGGATGTGTTCAAGGCCGATCTGTCCAAAGCCACTGTGGTCACACTTTATCTGCTGCCTGGCATGATGATGAATCTGCGCAAAAAAATATACGACGAGTTGCGACCCGGCGCGCGGGTGGTGTCGCACGATTATCATTTCGGTGATTGGGAAGCCGACGAGCGTATCACCTTCGACGTGCCGGAAAAAGAACCCATTAACGGCATACCCAGCGCGACACTTTATTTATGGACCATACCCGCGAAAGTCGGCGGCGTATGGCACATCAAGGTGGAGGGTTCGCCGCAACAGCGCGAAGTCGAATTCAGCCAGACTTTTCATGTGGCAAACGCCACCCTGCTAAACGCGCGCGGCAGCGGCATCTCGGAAGTTTCGGTCAAAGGTGAGGCGATCACATTTGCAATCTGGAACGGCGCGCTGCGCCATCACTATCGCGGGCGCGTCAAAGGCAGCGCCATGAGCGGCACGGTCAATCTCGATGGGCGTGAAGCCAAGTGGCAGGCAGCCCGTGCAAGCGTGTTTAAATAATCAATAAAATCAAATAGATACACTGCTCTCTCGGTGAGCGTTCAGTGCGCCACTCAGTTCAGTAAAAATTGCGCCGGCATAAAGCCGATGATGGTTTGACGATACACGCTTTGCGTGTGCGCCAGATCCAGGGCGGCGCGATTGCGCGCGTCGGTGATGATTTTTCCGCCGTCGAATAGCGCCGGCGCAAGCGTGACAGGCGCGGCCAGCATGTCCCACAGCGTGTTTTCGTGGCGTTGCGGCATATGATCCATGGTGACGCGCGCGGGTGCTGCGAGCGGCTGCGCGCTCGCCACGATAAAACTGTTGGTGTGGGTAGCCCCCGGCGTGGCAGGCCGGTAGAGCGCCAGATGCGGCAACGCCGCGCGCAGGGTTGCCAGCAGATGCGCATAACTCACCGGGTTTTGCAGGTCGGCAAACGTATTGAACACGGCAATGCCGTTGGCGCTCAGGCAGCGCCGCAGATCCTGAAAAAAATCGCGCGTGATCAAATAATCCGGCGTGCCGTCGCCATGAAACAGATCCACCACCACCACGTCGTAGGCGCGCGGACAGCGTTGCACGAAGGTGCGCGCGTCGCTTTGATGCACCGGCGTTTTGGTTTCGTCTAACGCGAAAAAGCGCCGTGCGGCGCGCAACGATGCCGGATCGATTTCGACCACTTCAGTGTGGATGCCGCGTGCCGCCAGCCGCGCCGGCGTCATGCCCGCGCCCAGTCCCAGCGCCAGCGCATGGCGCGCGTCGGGACGATGGGCCAGCGCCAGCGCTTCCAGTGCATAGTTGTAAAACGAACGCGCGCGGCCGTCGGATTCCACCGCGTTTTGGGTGAGGCCATCCTGGAAATACAGCCTTGAGAAATGGCCTTCGGCGTCGGGTTCTTGTTTGATGATTTTCACCGTGCCAAACAGCGAACGATAGGTGGCTTCAACGCGCCACGACGCACCTTGATAGGTAATCACGCCGGCGCGGCCGGTGTAGGCGTCGGCCTGCCACAGCAGAACGAGTGAGGCCAGCAGACCCAGCACCGACGCTGCGGTGATGCGCGCGCGGCGCTTGAGCGCCTTGGGTGCGAATACAGCCACCGCAATTCCCAGCGCCGCCAGCAGCGCGGCCACAATCAGCACCGCGTCGTAGTTGCTGACAAAGGGAATCAGGCCAAAGGCTGTCACCAGCACGCCGGCCACCGAACCTATGGTGCTGACAAAAAACACCTGTCCGGCGCCGCCGTCGCCTTCATGGTTGCCAGCGCGCCGCGTAATCGCCACCAGCAACGGGTTCATCGCCGAGGCCGCTATCAGCGGCGCTGCCAGCAGAATCAGGCAAGCAACGAACGCGCCCGCCACCACGCTCCACGCCGCCAGCGGCGCGAATACGAACGGGTAAATAAGACACGCAGCGACGATAAACAGCGCCGCCAGCGCCGGCATCAGGCCAAAGAGTTCGAGCAGACTTGCGGCCGGGATATTGCGGGAATTTGCGAGCTTGCCGCCGCTCCAATAACCGACTGCAAGCGCCACCAGCGTGATCGAGAGTATGCCGGTCCAGATGTAAAGGCTGACACCGAAGTAGGGCGCCATGATGCGGGAGGCGAGTAACTCCAGTGCAAGTATGGCGCCGCCGGAAATGAAGATTACCGCTTGTAGCAGCATGGAGAAGGGGGTCAGTCGGGTATAATGGGTCGCGAATTTAACATAGGTTTGGCGGTTAAGAGAGGGGCGTGGCGTTACGAGGTCCGCAGCCAAGGAGAATAGGGTGTCCGTTATGAGATCGTGGATGGCGGTGCTGATCGCGCTGCTCCCGTTGCCAGCCACGCCGGCGCGGGCGCAGGAACCGCGCGTGCCCTACGTGCCGACGCCACAGTTGGTGGTGGAAAAAATGCTGCAGATGGCGCGCGTGAGCGGCAGTGATTATCTGATTGATCTGGGTTCCGGCGACGGGCGCATAGTGGTTACCGCGGCAAAAAAGCACGGTGCGCGCGGCTTTGGCGTGGATATCAATCCCACGCGCGTGGCCGAGGCGGTGGCGAACGCGCAAAAAAACGGCGTGATGGATAAAGTGGCGTTTTATCAGCGTGATTTGTTTCAGACTGATCTTACGCAGGCGACGGTGATCAGCATGTATTTGCTGCCGCGCGTGAATATGGAACTGCGCCCAAAGTTGCTTGACTTGAAACCCGGCACCCGCATTGTGTCGCACGATTTTGCGATGGATGACTGGAAGCCCGATGCGCATGTGCGCATGGACACCAAGGAAAAATATGGCGGCAGCGGCGGCGAAAGCGACGTGTATTTCTGGGTGGTGCCGGCCCGGGTCGCGGGCGCATGGCGCTGGGAAATGCCCTCCGGGGGCAAGCCGCAAGCGTATGCGATTACACTCCATCAAACGTTTCAGATGGTCAGCGGCAACGTCTCGGTGAACGGCCGCAATGCGCCGCTGCACAATGTAAAACTCAGCGGCGATGAATTGAGTTTCACGTTTACGGCTGACCTCGGTGCGGGGCCGGTGAAACATGATTTCAGGGGCAAAGTCGCTGGCGACCGCTTAAGCGGCAGCGGCGCATTGTCGGGCAGCCGCACGCAGGGCCGCTTTGACTGGCACGCCGAGCGTGCGGTGCGCGGCGTGTTGTTTACGCCGACGGTTTTGGCGCAATGGGGAAAGGTTCAGTGATGCGAGTTTCGGTTTCCGCAGGGTTCGCGGCATTTATTTTCAGTACGGTTGTGGCCGCCGCGATGGCGCAGGATTATGGCGATACGCCCTATGTTCAAACACCGCAGGTGGTGGTGGACAAAATGCTGGAAATCGCCAAAGTCAGCAGCAAGGATTACCTGGTAGATCTCGGTTCCGGTGATGGCCGCATGATTATTACAGCGGCCAAGCGTTATGGCGCGCGCGGCTTTGGCGTTGATTTGAACAAGAGCCTGGTGACGCTGAGCAACCGCAACGCCGCCAAAATGGGGGTGGCCAATCGCGCGGTGTTTTATGAGCGCGATCTGCATGAAACCGATCTGGCGAAGGCGGACGTATTGACTATTTATTTGCTGCCCGAAGTCAATCTGATGGTGCGCCCGCGGATCCTTGCGTTAAAGCCCGGCACGCGGCTGGTATCGCACGACTACGGCTTTGGTGAATGGCCGCCCGATATCGAGCTCACGATGGACGCGCCGGGCAAACCCGTCGGGCGCGATCAAAAGAGCAAGGTGATGTTTTGGGTAGTGCCTGCCCGCGTGGCCGGTAAATGGGTGTGGCAAGGCCCGGCAGAGCTGTATGAACTGCAACTCGAACAGGTATTCCAGAAAATCACCGGCACGCTGAGCGCGGGTGGCCGCCGGGCAACGATTGAAAAAGCCGTGCTCACCGGCGATCACATCAGTTTCGAGGCGGCGTTGGACAAAGGTAATAAGGTGCGTCAAGAATTCCGCGGCAAGGTGATCAACAATGCCATCGCGGGCGACATGCGTGTGGCGGGCGCCGCGCAGGCGTGGAACGCCACGCGCACGGAACTGCGCGACGCGCGCTTCACCGATCTGACGCCAGGCATTACGGCGAGGTAAGCGCGTTGCAACCGTTGATGCGCGCGGCGCTGGTGTTGCTGCTGGCGGTGCCATTGCATGCGGGTGCGGCGGTTCTGGATGTGCCTACGCCGTACATTCCTTCCACGCATGGCAATGTCGATGAAATGCTGCGTCTGGCGGCGGTGACACCGCAGGATGTCGTATACGACCTGGGCTCCGGCGACGGACGCATCGTGATTTCCGCGGTGCGTGACTATGGCGCGCGTGGTGTCGGCATAGACATTGATCCGGCGTTGGTGCGCGAGAGTACGGAGAACGCGCGCCGTGCGGGTGTGACTGCGCGAGCCGAATTTCGCGCCAGTGATATTTTCGCGGTTAATCTGACCGAAGCAACGGTGGTGACGATGTATCTGCTATCGGGGCTGGTGGCTAAATTGGAGCCCAAGCTGCTGGCGGAACTGAAACCTGGCACACGCATAGTCGCGCACGACTATGGGTTTGCGAAATGGCAACCGGATCGCAAGGTGCAGATATCCAAGACCTACATGCTTTACGTCGTGCCCGCCAAGGTTGCTGGTGGCTGGCGTATCGACGCTGTGCTGACACGCGGGCGCGAATTCACGCTCGATCTGCAACAGCAGTATCAGGAAGTGCGCGGCGGCGTGCGGGTGCAAGGCGGATTTCTCCCCGCCTTCGAGGCGCGGCTGGATGGCGAAAAAATCAGTTTCGTGCTGGTGGAAGACGACGTGAGTTACCGTTTCGAAGGATTGGTGCGCGGTGACACGATGGAAGGCCTGGTACGTTATGGCTACGGCCCCAAATCCAGTGAACAAACCTGGCGCGCGCGGCGTGTCGCGGCGGCTACTCGCTAACGGCCCCGGCTGGAGAGATTTCTGTAACGCTATGATTTTATTTATAAAAAAATACATGCTGGTTGCGCTGTTAGTGGCCAGCGCCGCCCCGGCGCACGCGCAGTGGCCGTATGAAGTGCCGTTTGTGCCGTCGCCACAAGTGGTGGTTGATGAAATGCTGCGCCTGGCGGATGTCAGGCAGGAGGACTTCGTTATCGATCTGGGTTCCGGCGATGGGCGCATCCTGATCACCGCGGCCGCTAAATTCGGTGCGCGCGGTGTCGGCGTCGATCTTGACGAAAGTCTGATTTACCAAAGCGTAGCCAACGCGCAAACGGCAGGCGTGGCCGAGCGCGTGCAATTCATCCGCCAGGATTTGTTCAAGACTGATCTGTCGCGCGCGACCGTCATCACCATGTATTTGTTGCCCGGCGTAAACATGCGTCTGCGTCCGCAGTTGCTGGCGTTGAAGCCGGGCACGCGCATCGTGGCGCATGATTTTGATCTGGGCGACTGGAAGCCCGATGCCAAGCTTACCGTGCGCAAGAACGTCATGTTGTGGGTGGTGCCGGCGAAGATGGATGGACGCTGGCGTTTGCAGTTGCTGCTGCCCGCCGGCGCGCAGAGCTGGGACCTCGATATTCGCCAGAAGCATCAGGAAATCGACGGCGTGGTGCGCGTTGCGGATCGTCCACCGGGGAGCATTTGGCAGGCTGCATTGCGCGGCGACCGTGTGAGTTTTGTGCTGGTTGATAACAGCGACCGCGAAAACGAAGCCAACCTGTATTTCGAAGGTGTGGTGCGTGGTGGTGTGATGGAAGGTGAATTGCGCCGCGGCGTGGGCGCCTCGCAAACACGGCATAACTGGCGCGCGGAGCGGGTGCGGCCTTGAGAGTGACAAGATATCTCTTTGTTTTTATTGCATATTTTTGTGCGGCTTCCTATCCAGCGCGTGCGGCCGATGCGCCCTATGTGCAGACGCCGTGGAACGTGGTCGATGCTCTGCTCAAAATGGGTGGCGTGGGGCCGAACGATTACCTGATTGATCTGGGGTCGGGCGATGGCCGCATCATTATCGCTGCCGCGAAGCGGCTGGGGGCGCGCGGCATGGGCGTCGAGCTGGATGCCCATCTGGTGCGCGCCGCGCAGCGCGATGCGCAGCGCGAGGGCGTGAGTGATCGTGTGTCCTTTGCAGTGGAGGATTTGTTTTTTGCCGATATCAGCAAGGCTACCGTCATCACCGTCTATATGAGCGAGGCCGTGAATTTGCGTCTGCGCCCCGCGTTCTTCAAATTAAAGCCGGGAACGCGCATCCTGTCGCACGATTTTGATATGGCGCAGTGGGCGCCCGATGCCAAGCTCACTGTGGCCGTGCCCGACAAGCCCTATGGCGCACCCCAGAGCGACATATTTCTGTGGGTGGTGCCGGCGGATGCTTCAGGGCGTTGGCGCTGGCAGCCGACGGCGGCCGCGGCCTATTGGGAGTACGATGCGGCGTTGGACCAAACCTTTCAGATGCTGTCGGGTGCGGTGAGTGCGGATGGGCGCAAGGTCCAGGTGCAAAATGCGCGAGTACGCGGAGAGACCGTCAATTTTTCCGCGTTGCTAGAGCGGGAAGGCTGCGTGGTACGCCACGAGTTCAGCGGGCGCCTGCGGGGCGATGTGATTGAAGGCCACGTGACGGTCGATGGCGTGCAGGCGCCGTGGCGCGCCTCGCGCCTCGCGCGCGGCCGCATGAATATTGCGGCAGGCGTTGAGTCCGCTCAATTGAGAAGTGCGGAACGTGTTGATTGACAGGGTTAGACTAGCGCAGATCGGCAATGGTAGATGGGTTGGCATCGGCATTTTTGACCAAGGAGCAGCAATGAAATTTCTGAAGCAAGTAGCAGTGTTATCAAGTGCGTTGGTGTTGACAGCGGTCGCGCACGCGCAATCGGGCGTGGGTGACGTGGTTTACGTGCCCACACCGCAAATCGTGGTGGACGAAATGCTGATGATGGCCAAGGTGAACAAGTCGGATTACCTGATCGATCTGGGATCCGGCGATGGGCGCTTTGTGATTACCGCCGCCAAAAAACACGGCGCGCGCGCGCTGGGGGTTGATCTCGACACCTACCTGCTTAAAGTCGCCAACGCGGCCGCGCTCAAGGAAAATGTCGCAGACCGGGTGACCTTCCGCGAACAAAATCTGTTCGAGACCGATATTTCCGAGGCCACCGTGGTGTCCACGTATTTGCTGCCTGAAATGAATCTTAAGCTGCGCGCCAAGATCATGAGATTAAAGCCCGGCACACGCGTGGTGGCGCACGATTACAACATGGGAGACTGGTATCCGGATGAACAAAAAACGCTGGTAGTACCGGAGAAAAAAGTCGGCAACCCCGGCATCAGTTACATCTTTTCATGGGTGGTGCCGGCGCTGGCGGCCGGCAAATGGCAGTCGCAAGTCAATATCGGCGGCAAGGATGCCACCTATGAATTTGATGTAGTGCAGTTTTTCCAGAACCTCGACGGCGACGCCACGGCGGATGGCGCGCGCGGTGAATTGCGCGGCAAAATGAGCGGCGAGCAATTACGCTTTTCGCTCACCGGCAAGAGCGGGCAGAAGATTGAGCGCCATGAATTCAGCGGCCAGTTGGCCGGCGAAACCATCACCGGCACAGTGCGCATCGGTGAAGGTGCTGCGCAGCGCCAGGCGGCGTGGACCGCCAAACGCCTCAAGCGCGGCCAACTCGTGCGCGCGCAAGACGAGCCGGGGGCGAAATAAGATGAGTCACTCGAATACGGGCGCGGCGCCGCGTCCTTCGCTCACACTCACTGACGCGATCGCGATGATTGTCGGCATCGTGATCGGCGCCGGCATCTTCCGTGCGCCTTCCATCGTCGCCGGCAGTTCTTCCAGCGAGGCGGTCGTGATTGGATTATGGATCGCGGGTGGCGTAATTTCCATCGTTGGCGCGCTGTGCTACGCTGAACTGGGTTCCGCTTATCCGAGCGCGGGAGGCGAGTATCATTTTCTGTCGCGCGCCTACGGCGACAAACTCGGATTCCTGTTTGCGTGGGCGCGCATGAGCGTGGTGCAGACCGGCGCCATCGCCGCGATCGCCTTCGTGTTCGGCGATTATGCGACGCAGCTGCTTAGTCTGGGGGAGAAGAGTGCGGTGATTTACGCGCTCATTGCGGTGATCGGCATCACCGCGCTCAATGTGATCGGCACGCGCGAGAGCAAGATAATGCAAACCGTGGTCACCAGTGCGCTTGCCCTTGCGATGCTGGCGGTTATCGTGGCGGGCTTCATGGCGAGCGGCTTACCCCCGAAGCCTGCGGCCGCTGCGGCCGCGACCACTTCCGGCCCGTTATTTTCGCAGCTGGCGTTGATATTCGTGCTGCTCGCCTACGGCGGCTGGAACGAGGCGGCCTACCTCACGGCGGAGATGCAGGACCGACGCCGCAATATCGTGCGTGCGCTGGTGATCGGGCTGGTGATCGTCACGCTGCTCTATGTACTGTTGAATGTGGCATACATCAAGGTGCTTGGACTGGAAGGCATGAAAGCCTCCAAGGCGCTTGCGGCGGATGTGATGAAGCTCACTTTCGGGAACGTCGGCGTGGTGCTGCTGAGCGTGATCGTGATCGCGGCGGCGCTGTCCACGTTGAACGCCACGGTGTTCACCGGCGCGCGCACCAATTATGCGCTGGGCCGTGACTACGCGTTGTTTGGCAAGCTCGGTGTGTGGAGCGAAGGTGCTAACGCGCCAGTGCCGGCGCTGATCACACAGGGCGTCATTGCGATGGTGCTGGTGCTGCTGTCGTCATTTACGCCAGACGGTTTCGAAACCATGGTTGCCTACACTTCGGGCGCATTCTGGCTGTTCTTTCTGCTGACCAGTGTTTCGTTGTTCGTGCTACGCCGCCAGAAGCCTGACAACGAAGACCACTTCAGAGTGCCGCTTTATCCGCTGACGCCAATCTTGTTCAGCGCGATGTGCGCGTTCATGCTCTATTCCAGCGCGGACTACGCGATGTCCAAAGACCCCGGCAGCATCGGCGCGCTGCTCGGTCTGGGCGTGCTGCTGGCCGGCATACCGCTGATGCTGATCGCGAAAAAGCGCAACGTCACAGCCGCATAACGATGCGTTTTGGCGTCGCCCGGCATACCGCTGCGAAACGTGGGGCATGCCCCTTTCGCGTTGGCGGCGAACCACGCCGCTGCAGGCTTGAAATCGCGTATTTCGCCCTGATATAATTAGCTAAATATTTGTTTTTATTGGGATTTTACAATTATGAGCGATACCACTGCCAGCAAAGAAACCCACGGCTTTCAGGCCGAAGTCAAACAACTGCTCAACCTGATGATCCATTCCTTGTATAGCAACAAGGAGATTTTCCTGCGCGAACTAGTTTCCAATGCGTCCGACGCCGCCGACAAACTGCGCTTTGAAGCACTCACCGACAAGGCGTTGATGGAGAACGACGGGGAATTAAAAATTAACGTGGCCTTCGATCCCAAGGCGCGCACGGTGACCGTCAGCGACAACGGCATCGGCATGTCGCGCGACGAAGTCATTGCCAACATCGGCACCATCGCCAAATCGGGCACGCGCGAATTTCTCAACGCGCTCACCGGCGATCAGGCCAAAGACGCCAATCTCATCGGGCAATTCGGCGTGGGTTTTTATTCGTCGTTCGTGGTCGCCGATAAAGTGACGGTAGTGACACGCCGCGCAGCGCAGCCCGCCGCCAGCGGCGTGCGTTGGGAATCCGACGGCGGTGGGGAGTACACCCTCGAAGCGTTCGACAAAGAAACGCGCGGCACTGAAGTCACGCTGCACCTGCGCGAAGACGAGGATGATCTCGCGGATTTCACCAATGGCAACCGTTTGCGCACTATCATCCGCAAATACTCCGACCACATCATGCTGCCCATAGTGATGAAAGAAGAAGAATGGGACAAGGATAACTCGGTCTATCGCACCACCGGCAAAGACCAAACCGTCAATCAGGCGAGCGCGCTGTGGGCGCGCCCCAAGAACGACATTAGCGAAGAGCAGTACCACGAGTTTTACAAACACGTGGCGCATGATTCCGAGGCGCCTCTCACGTACTCGCACAATCGCGTCGAGGGCCGCAAGGAATACACGCAACTGCTGTACATACCCGCGCGCGCGCCGTTTGACCTGTGGGATCGCGAGCATCGCCGCGGCATCAAGCTGTATGTGTGCCGCGTCTTTATCATGGACGATGCCGAGCAACTGCTGCCGGTGTATCTGCGTTTCGTGCGCGGCGTGATTGATTCCGCCGACTTGCCGCTGAACGTGTCGCGCGAAATTCTGCAGGAGTCGAAAGACATCGAAGCCATGCGTGCAGGCAACGTCAAGCGCGTGCTGACGATGATCGAAGACCTCGCCGAAAACCACAAAGAAAAATTTGCCACCTTGTGGAAGGAATTCGGCAAAGTCATCAAGGAAGGCGTGGTTGAGGACTACGGCAACCGCGAGCGCATTGCGAAAATCATGCGCTTCGCCTCCACGCATACCGACACCGATGCGCAGGAGGTTTCAATCGCGGATTACATCGCGCGCATGAAACCGGAGCAGGAAAAAATCTACTTCGTCACTGCCGAAACCTTCGCCGCCGCCAAGAACAGCCCGCACCTTGAAGTGTTCCGCAAAAAAGGCGTCGAAGTGCTGCTGATGGCGGATCGGGTGGACGAATGGGTGATGCAGCACCTCACTGAATTCGAGAAAAAACCGCTGCAATCCGTGGCCAAAGGCCGTCTTGAGCTGGGCAAACTCGAGGACGAAGCAGAGAAAAAATCGCAGGAAAAAGAAGAAGGCGAATCCAAACCGCTGCTCGAGCGCATCAAAAATTCCCTCGGTGACACCGTGAAGGATGTGCGCGTCACACTGCGCCTCACCGATTCACCGGCGTGCCTGGTGGCGGACGAACACGACATGGGCGCCAACTTCCAGCGCATGCTCAAAGCCGCCGGACAAAATGCGCCAATGTCCAAACCCATACTCGAAATCAATCCGCATCACGCGCTGGTGCAGCGCCTGAAAGATGAATCAGACGAAGCGCGCTTTGGTGATCTTGCAAAAATATTATTCGATCAATCGCTGCTCGCCGAAGGCGGCCAGCTCGAAGACCCGGCGGGGTTTGTGAAGCGGCTGAATCAGTTGATGCTGGCGCTGGGCGCAAAAACGGCGTAGCCGCGCCGTACGTGCGTGCAGCTGGGGCGGGTGTGGTAAAAATATAGGTTGAACTGTCACTAAAGTTTTATTTTTAAAGAATTATTTTGCACATCTGAAAGCGATGTTGTGATGCCCGGCGCGTGGATTGCGCGACAGGTTTCGTCCGCGCTGCGTGGTGGTGATTTCGCCGGCAGGTGAATCGTGTCCGCCGCCGCGCGTGGCTCGCACCGGGCCAGGGGTTAAATCTTCGCGCCCGTCGTCGGCACGATAGGGGTACGGGCGATAGGCGCTCGACACCCATTCCCAGGCGTTGCCTGCCAGGCCCAGCACGCCGTAAGCGCTCGCGCCAGCAGCGAAATTTTCAACCGGCGCGGTGTCATTAAAGCGCGCGCCGAATTGCGCGCGTGTGCGGTCCGGCGCAGCGCTGCCCCACGGGTATTTGCGCCCGTCGGCGCCGCGCGCGGCTTTCTCGCGTTCGGCTTCGCTGGGCAAACGTTTGCCGCGCCAGGTGCAATACTCGCGTGAGCCCAGCCATGAAGGTTCCACCACGGGATGGTTCTCAAACCCACGGTCGGCGGCGTATTTGCCGGCGGCCTGATGGATGCGCGCATCGTTGTCGTCGTAGTCGTAGAGCCGCTCGCCCCTGGCGCTGCTGTGGCCGCGCACGTTCAGAAATTCCGCGAATTGCGCGTTGGTCACCGGCAGCCGGTCGATGTGAAATGCCGGCAATGTGATTTGATGCGCGGGGCGCTCGTCGTCGGGGCCGTCGTCGCGGCCCATGGTGAATGGGCCGGCGGGTATGCTCACCATCTCATCTGCCGCGTATGCACACGCGCATGCGCTCACGCACGCGAACCCGATGATGAGCAACCGCCGCACCACTCACTCCGGCCTGATACCCGCTGCCTTCACAACTTTGCCGATGGTCGCGTAGTCGGCGCGTATCATGCGCGCCATTTCGTCGGGCGATTCACTGGCGCTGGGCGCAAGCCCTTGCGTAGCGAACTGTTCCCTTACTTCGGGCATGGCCGCGACTTTGCGCATCACGCCGTGCACCTGGCTGACGATGGCGCGCGGCGTGCCCACCGGCGCCAGTACGCCGTTCCAGCTTACGTATTCGTAACCGGGCACGCCCGCTTCGGCGATAGTGAGCAGTTCCGGCAAAATCGGCGAGCGTTGTCGGGAAGAAATCGCGATGGCTCTGAGACGCCCGGCGCGGATCTGTCCGACCAGCGCCGCTGCCGGTGATATCGCCCATTGCGCTTCGCCGCCGACCACGGCGGTGGTCATCGGCCCGCCGCCTTTGTAGGGCACGTGCGTGGTGTTGATGCCGGTGAAGCTGACGAACAATAATCCTGCCAGATGGCTGGAGGAGCCGACGCCGGCCGATCCCATGTTGAGCTTGCCGGGCTGTGACCTCACCAATGCCAGAAATTCGCTTACGCTCTTTACCGGCAATGCGGGATTGACCACGAACACGGCCTCGACATTGGCGAACAGCGAAATCGGCGCGAAGTCTTTCAGCGTATCGAACGGCAGCTTTTTGTAAGTGAAACTGGACACGATCATCGAGCTCGAAGCGCCCGCCAGCAGCGTGTAGCCGTCGGCGGCTGCGCGCGCCGCGAGTTCCACACCGATGGTGCCGCCGGCGCCGCCGCGATTGTCGATCACGATCTGCTGGCCCAGCGACTCGCTCATTTTCGCGGCGAAGATGCGCAAAATCGTATCTAGTGACGAGCCCGCCGATTGCGCGGCGATCATGCGAATGGGACGTTGGGGGTAGGTAGGGGCTGCGCCTGTTGAAATGGGCTGCGCTTGCGCGCCCGCCATGACCAAGCACAGCCCTGCAACGGCCAACCCGGTGAGTTTTTGCAGCATATGGATTCCTCCGTGACGTGCCAGCAGCATTCTGGCACGGCTGGCGTTCGGTGACGAAGCCCTCTTTCCAAAATAGGGAAATTGGGCGCACAATATCTCCTCACACACATTCATGGGAGACCGTTATGGGAAATATGGAACAGGTTGGACAAACGCTGGAAACCTTCGCTGCCCAATGCCACGAAGCTATCAAGGCACAACCCGGCCCCGCGGGCCGCCGCAAGGTCGTCAACCTGTTGTCGCAAGTATTGAGGGACGAGCCATTTGTCGCGAAATACGTGGATAGCAACGATAAAGAACGCAATATTCTGTATCAGGATCCCGAATTCGGCTTTTGCATAATCGCGCACAACTACGAAGGCCCCAAGGAAAGCGGCCCTCACGATCACGGCCATTCCTGGGCAATTTATGGGCAGGCGCGCGGTGAGACAGCCATGAACGACTGGGCGCTGCTCGAAAAAGCCAGCGCTGAAGTGCCAGGCAAGGTAAAGCACGTTCGCACCTACAAGCTGACGCCGGGCATCGCGCACCTGTATAACGAAGGCGACCTGCATTCGCCGAGTCGCGCTGCTTCGACCAAGCTGATACGCATCGAAGGCACCGACATGACCAAGGTGACGCGGTTCAAGTTTGTGGCGGTGTGAGGGTAGAACCGTGAAGAGTGAAGGGGTACCCCGTTCACCCTTCACCCTTAACCCTTCACGCACGGTCAGTGCGCGGTCCCGGTCGGTATAACCGGCATTGGCCCCTGCGTCAGATTGTAGAGGTGGCGTTTACGAACCAGCCACATCGAGATTGACACAAACGCGCCAAACAGTGCGATCACGATATAGATCGACAAATCTACTGAAATCAGCAGCGCGTAGAGGCCGATCATGCACAGAATGGAAATGTTCTCATTGAAGTTTTGCACGGCGATGGAATGCCCGGCACCCATCAAAATATGGCCGCGATGCTGCAACAGCGCGTTCATCGGCACCACAAAAAATCCCGCCAGCGCGCCGATGAGGATGATCAGCGGCACCGCCAGATAGACGGTTTGCACCACGATCATCGCCATCACGATCACGCCCATTGCGATGCCCATCGGAACCACGTTCACCGCACGATTGAGCGGCACCATTTTTGCCGCAAGTATTGCGCCTATGGCGATCCCCGCTGCGCATACGCCCTGCAGATAGGTGCCTTGTGACAGGGTATAGCCGAGCGCGACCTCCGCCCACTTCAATACGATGAATTGCAAGGTGGCGCCGGCGCCCCAGAATAAGGTGGTGGTCGCCAGTGAAATCTGCCCGAGTTTGTCGGTCCACAGCAGTTTCACGCAATGCGCGAACTCGCGTATCAGATAGATCGGATTGCGATTGACCATCTTGTGATCGACGCCGGTGTTCGGGATAAACAGGTTGAAAATCGCCGCGATCACATAGAACGCAATAATAAACACTATGGCGGCTTCGCCGGCAGTGTCGATGCCGGTGTTGATGCGCGGTATGTCTATGGCCAGCAAGCGGCTGGAAACCGCTTCACTCACCAGCATGCCGCCGAGCAGCGTACCCAGAATGATCGAGCCCACGGTGAGGCCCTCGATCCAGCCGTTGGCGATCACCAGTTTGTGATGCGGCAGATACTCGGTAAGGATGCCGTACTTGGCGGGCGAATACGCGGCGGCGCCCAGGCCCACCACAGAGTAGCCAAAGAGTATGGTCACGTAGCCTTCAACGCCGGGTATCGACCACCATTGGTGCGTGAAGATCACCAGGCAGCCTGCAATCTTGATGGTGTTGGTGATCAGCATCACGCGGCCCTTGGGCATGGAGTCGGCGAAGGCGCCAACCACCGCCGCGAACAACACATACGATACCGTGAAAAAAAACTTCAGCATCGGCGTCATCCATTCGGGCGCATACAACTGCATCAGCAGCGCTATGGAGGCGACCAGCAGCGCGTTGTCGGCAAGCGACGAGAAAAATTGCGCTGCCATGATGATGTAAAAACCGAAGGGCATGTTTCTGTTTTATAAGGATTTTTCGTGTTTCGCCAGCGGGCCGGCGCAACGCAGGCGAGGTTATACCATAGTTCCATGCAATTCGATTTTATACAGCCTGCCTTTGGTCAGGGCAGGTGCCGGTGAAGCTACTCGCCGGTGTGGAAATGTGGTTGAATGGACCGGGGCGCTTCAGTTTTGGTGCACATGCCTTGTTTGTTCTTAGAATAGATCTTGTCACGCCCAATAGCCGCCACCATCGATTTAGCTGCGCTGCGCCATAACCTTGGCGTGGTGAGGCTGCACGCAAAACAATCGCGCGTGCTGGCCGTGCTGAAGGCCAATGCTTATGGGCATGGCGTGATGCGCGTGGCGCGCGCGCTGGCGGACGCGGGCGTGGACGGCTTTGCGTTGCTGGAACTAGATGTAGCGATTGCGCTGCGCGACGCCGGCTACAAGCAGCGCATCGTGCTGCTTGAAGGTTTTTTCGATGCGCGTGAATTGGCGGTGCTGGCTGAACATCGCATCGACGTTGTTGTTCATTGTGCGCAACAGATCGCGATGCTGCGCAACGCGCCCGCCGGCGCGAAGCTCAATGCGTTGATCAAACTTAACACCGGCATGAATCGCCTGGGTTTCAGTGAAGCGGAATTTCACGGCGCGCTCGCGGCCCTGCGTGTAAATGCCGCAGCAGGTGAGATTACGCTGATGACGCATTTCGCCAACGCGGATGATGCGCGTGGTGTGGCGTGGCAAATGCACGCCTTTGAACGCATGACGCGCGGCGCGGTGCTGCCGCGCAGCCTCGCCAACTCGGCAGCGATTGTGCGCTACCCCGAAACCCACGCCGATTGGGTGCGCCCCGGCATCATGCTCTACGGCGCTACCCCGTTCGCCGATGTCAGCGCCGCGCAATTGGAATTAAAGCCGGTGATGACCCTGACCTCGGAAATTATCGCCGTGCAACAGTTGAAGGCGGGCGACACCACGGGCTACGGCGGCGTTTACGTGGCGGATCGTGATACCCGCATTGGTGTGGTGGCCTGCGGCTACGCCGACGGCTATCCGCGCCATGCGCCCAGCGCTACGCCGGTACGCGTGGGCGATGCCCTGAGCGGCACCGTGGGCCGCGTGTCGATGGACATGTTGTGCGTGGATCTCACTGCGCTGCCCGATGCCGGCGTGGGCACGCCGGTTACCTTGTGGGGCGAGGGCAATCCGGTGGATGACGTTGCTGTGGCTGCCGGCACCGTGGGCTACGAATTATTGTGTGCGCTGGCGCCGCGCGTGCCGGTGGTGGAACAGGAATAAGTGATGCATTTTTTGTGCGCAGCGCGGACGATTTGGTTATGCGCGGCCTGGATGAAGCGACCACAAAACTGATCCTCGCGAACTCGATCAGCCCGCTGCCATTACGCAATCTCTGGGATACCGGCTCAAACGTATCGATCTGTTTCGCATGCGCCTTGCGACCGCTTCGCGTGAGCAATTACGTGAGGAGGTTGTTGTGTTGGAATGGCCGGGAAAGTTGAGGTGAGTTGTGGAAAAGAAGAAGAACCGCTACCTGCAAATCATCGAATCGATATTCGACGAGCACTACACGCGCGGCGCCGCTGAAATCGCATTCACACGTGAGGATATTTACGGCGGCGCAACGGCTGAACAGACTTTCCGGCAGCCCGCGTAGGGCGCAATGCTTCGCTTCAAGTGTTCCCTTGTCCCATTGCGCCGAATGCGGTTTGCAAAGTAACTATGCAGCGCAATAGGGATTGCGCCCTACGCGCTGTAAAGTTATCTTAAGGACACTACACTAGCCCTAAACGGAAATAAGTCGATGTGTTTGCGCCCAAGTCGCGCCGGCATACGCTGCCGATAGGAGTCAGTTCCAGCGCCGGTGCGTGCCGGTGTATAAGCGCCTTGTAAAAACGCATGCATCCGGGTGTATGATGACACCTTCACTCACGCAGCCAGACACGCAGGCAGACTACTCATGAGCACGCCAGAATCCAAACACTGGAAAGCAGATTTTGCCGGCGGTGTTGCGCCGCACCTTAATGCGCGCTGGCAGATGCGTTATGGCGTGGCTTTTGGCGTGGTGTTGACCGCGTTTCTGCTGCGGCTGACACTATTCGGCCACCTTGATACACGCCTGCCTTTTTCTTTTTTCCTGTTGGGTGTGATGGTGGTGGCGTGGTACGGCGGTCTTGGTCCCGGCTTGTTTGCCACCGCCGCCGGCTTGCTGCTGGGCGGCTACTTCTTTTTGCCGCGCACCGGCGCGATGGTAGCCATGGGTGAGGCGGAGCGCACCGCTATTATGCTGTTTGTCATCAATGGGACGCTGGTGTCGTTTTTGCTGGACAATCTGCATACGCGCATCAAAAAACTCGAGGCCGACAGAGCCAGGAGCGCCGGCCCGCAAGCGGACGCGGAACGCTGATCGTCCTGCAGTACCGATGGCTGCGCGTTAAGACAGCGCCGGCCCCCGACTTGCAATAGCCGTCATGGCAAAACCCAAAACGATTTACGTATGCACCGAGTGCGGCGGTCAGTCGCCGAAGTGGCAAGGGCAGTGCCCGGCATGCCAGACGTGGAACACGCTGGTCGAAAGTGTTAACGAAACCGCAGCGTCGGGTGGTAATCGCTTCGGCTTGATTGCCGAGGCGGGCAAGCTGCAACGCCTGTCCGAAGTCAAGGCGCGCGATGAAGCGCGTATCCCGTCAGGCGTCGCTGAATTTGATCGCGTGCTCGGCGGCGGGCTGGTGCCGGGCGGCGTGGTGCTGATCGGCGGCGATCCGGGTATCGGCAAATCGACCTTGCTGTTGCAATCGCTGGCAGCGATGGGCGCCACGCGCAAAGTGCTGTATGTCAGCGGCGAAGAGTCCGCGCAGCAGATCGCGCTGCGCGCCAGGCGTCTGGACGCCGATGCGAAACAGGTGTATGTGCTGGCTGAAATCAATCTGGAAAAAATTCAGGCAGTAATCCTGAGCGAAAAACCCGATGTGGCGGTGATCGATTCGATACAAACGCTGTATTCGGCGGCGCTGACCTCAGCACCGGGTTCGGTGGCACAGGTTCGTGAATGCGCAGCGCAGCTCACGCGTGTCGCCAAATCGGGCGCCACGACGATTATTCTGGTCGGCCACGTCACCAAGGAAGGCGCGATCGCCGGCCCGCGCGTGCTCGAACACATGGTCGATACCGTGCTGTATTTCGAGGGTGACACGCATTCGAGCTTCAGATTAATCCGCGCCTTCAAAAATCGTTACGGCGCGGTGAATGAACTCGGCGTGTTTGCGATGACTGAAAAAGGTTTGAAGGGTGTGTCCAATCCCTCGGCGTTGTTTTTGTCGCAACACAACGGTGAGGTCGCCGGCTCGTGTGTGATGGTGACGCAGGAAGGCACGCGCCCGATACTGGTCGAGATTCAGGCGCTGGTGGATGAAGCGCATGCGCCGAATCCGCGCCGGCTCTCGGTCGGGCTCGAACAAAACCGGCTCGCGTTGCTGCTGGCAGTGCTGCATCGGCATTCTGGCATCGTGTGTTTCGATCAGGATGTGTTCATCAACGCCGTCGGCGGCGTGCGCATCAGCGAACCGGCGGCGGATCTGGCGGTGATGATGGCGGTAGTGTCGTCACTTAAAAATAAGCCGCTGCCGGCGAAGCTGGTGGTGTTCGGCGAAGTCGGTCTTGCCGGTGAAGTGCGTCCGGTGCAGCGGGGACAGGAGCGGTTGCGTGAAGCGGCCAAGCTGGGATTTACGCACGCGTTGATTCCCGCCGCCAACAAGCCCAAGCAGACGATTGCCGGGCTGCAGGTGATGGCGGTGGAGCGGATTGAAGATGCCGTGCTGCGGTTTCGGGATGGGTTCACGTAGGCCGGAACGCGCAGCGGTTCCGACGCGCTTGCCGTCTTCACGCGATTGACTGTGCACGCGTCGCCGGATAGATTGCCGTTGGGTAAAAAATGTTGCTCAATGTCTATACACCTGCCACCATGAAGCTGGTCATGCTACATTGTGCTGGAACTGACTATAAAAAGGAGCGCTGTGACTAAGATTCGATTATTAAGTGCATGGGTGGGTCTCATCGTGTTCGCGTGTGGCGCCGCGTGGGCGCAGCCCGCTTCGACAAGCTCAGGACAGGCGTATCCGGCGAAGGCGGTGCGCGTGGTCATCGTGTTTCCTCCCGGCGGCGCGACTGACATCGTGGGGCGGATTGTGTTTCAGAAAATGAGCGAGCAGCTCAATCAGCAGTTCATCATCGATAACCGGGCCGGGGCGAGCGGGACGATCGGCGGCGCGATCGTGGCAAAGAGTCCGCCTGACGGCTATACCATTATGGTGTATTCGGCGACACTCATCGCCAATCAGCACCTCTACAAGTCGCTGCCGTACGACGCGCTGAAGGACTTCATCGGCATAACGCCGGTTGCGCGGCTGGTGGGTGTGCTTGTGGTGCACCCCTCGATGCCGGTGCGCACGATAAAAGACCTGATTACCCTGGCGAAAGCGCAGCCGGGTCAGGTCATCTACGGCACCGCCGGTGTCGGCGCCTTCCAGCATCTTGCGACCAGCCTTTTCGCCAACATGGCCGGTGTGAAAATGGTTCATGTGCCGTATAAGGGCGGCGGACCGGCGGCCGTTGCGACGGCGGCCGGCGAGGTACAGGTGATGCTCACGCCGATATCGGAGGTTCTCCCCCACATCAAGACCGATCGCGTGCGGGCGATCGCGGTGTCTTCGGAAAAGCGAACCACGCAGTTGCCGGATATTCCCGCCATCGCGGAAACCGTCAAGGGTTACGATTTTGTCTCTTGGATGGGTACTTTCGCGCCGGCCGGCACACCGAGGGTGATCGTCGACAAGCTCAACGCCGAGCTCAAGAAAGCGGTGGCGGATCCCGATACCGCCTCGAAGCTTTCGGCGCAGGTACTCGACCCCATGTATATGACGCCCGAGGAGTTCTCCAAACTGCTGAAATCCGAACACGCCAAGTACGAAAATATCGTGAAGATTTCGGGTGCTCGCGTCGAATAGACAGTCGCGTCGTGAGCGAACGTTTATTCAGCAAGGAACAGCCACTGGCGATAGCCGATCAGGGCTTTTTTTTCGTCGGCGGAAAGTATGTCGAGACGCCGCAGGGACGCATCAGCGGCGGGCAGATGTACGTGCAGTATCAAATTCCCGCGCAGCAAACGCAGCCGTACCCAGTGGTGATGATTCACGGCGGCGGGCAGACCGGTGTGAACTTTCTCGGCACGCCCGATGGGCGGCGCGGCTGGGCGGATTATTTTGTCGCCAGCGGTTATGCGGTGTATGTGGTGGATCAGCCGTCGCGCGGGCGCTCCGGCTTTATCAGCAAGCTGTATGGCGCGGCCACGAATCGCAGCGCCGAGGCGATTACCGAGCGTTTTACCGCGCCGGAAAACGCGAAATTGTGGCCGCATGCGCATTTGCACACGCAGTGGCCGGGTAGTGGTACGGCGGGCGACGCGGCCTTTGATCAGTTTTACGCCTCGCAGGTCGAGAGCATGAGCGACGTTGGCGCGGGCGAGTTGATGATGCGCACAGCGGGCAGCGCGCTGCTGGATCGCATCGGCCCTGCAATATTGCTCACCCATTCGCAGAGCGGGCCGCTGGGCTGGACCATCGCCGATGCGCGCCCCAGGCTGGTGAAAGGCATCGTCGCGGTCGAGCCGAACGGTGCGCCGGTGTATGAAATAAAATTTACCGGCGCCCCCGATTATTTCGAGGACGATGTGCTTGCACGCCCGTGGGGCATCACGCGCCATGCGCTGACGTTTTCGCCACCGGCGGCCGCTGCCAGCGAGATGCGTTTTGTGAAGCAGGCACAGGCGGATGGACCCGGCCTCGCGCGTTGCTGGCTGCAGGCTGAACCCGCGCGGCAACTGACGAACCTCAAGGGCATACCGATACTGATGGTCACTGCCGAAGCCTCGTATCACGCGCCGTACGATCACGGCACCTCGCTGTTTTTAAAACAGGCGGGCGTTGCGCATACCTTTGTGCGGCTCGCCGATACGGGCATGCGCGGCAACGGTCATATGATGATGCTGGAGAAAAACAATCTCGACATCGCGCGCTATTTCCAGCGGTGGCTGGAGGCCAACGTCAAATGAAGTGGCTGTTGCTGCTGGTGGCGCTGGCGCCGTGCCTGGCGTTCGCGCAAATGTATCCTGCGAAATCGGTGCGGGTTATCGTGCCGGCGTCTCCGGGCGGCGGCCTTGACATCATGGCGCGCATGCTGGGGTAAGCGCTGTATACGGTGTGGGGGCAGGCGGTGGTGGATAACCGGCCCGGCGCAGGCGTCATGCTCGGCGTCGAGGTGGTGGCGAAAGCTGCGCCTGACGGCTACACTGCACTGGTAGTCAACGCCAATCTTGCTTCGAACGCAGTGATGCAGCAGAAGCTGGGTGTCGTCAACGATCTTTCTGCTGTGACCCTGCTGGCAACCTTGCCCAATGCGCTGTCGGTGCCTGCGTCTTCGCCGGCGAGGACGACGAGTGAATTTATCGCCCTTGCCAAATCATCAAAGCTGACTTTTGCCACTGCGGGGGCGGGCACGCTGGGTCACGTTTTCGCAGAAATGCTCAAACTGGCGGTGGGCGTGGATATGACGCATGTGCCCTACAAAGGCGGCGGCCCGGTGATGGCGGCGCTCACCGGCGCGCAGGTGAACGCGGGCGTGGTGAGCGTCGCGTCGACGGTGCCGCATATGAAGGCCGGACGGGTGCGCATGCTTGCGGTCACGGGCAAAAAGCGCGCCAGCGTGGCGCCGGAGATACCGACGTTCGCGGCGACGGTAGCGGGACTCGAACTCGACGGCTGGATCGGACTGCTGGTGCCGAAAGGAACGCCGCGCGCGACGATGGCGATGCTGGGTGCGTCGGTGCGTAAAGTTATCGAAACCGTCGACATGCGCCAGCGCCTCGCGGTGCAGGGCTATGAGGTACAGACCAGCGCGCCGGACGAACTCGACAAAGTGATACGCGCTGACCTTGCCAAATACGCGAAGGTTATACGCGAGGCGAATATTCGGGAGTAGTTATCGCCAGAGGTTCCAAGGCCTGATCGGTTGATAGGGGAAGAAGACGATGCGCGTAGTGCAGAACATACAGATGCAAATCGGTGAGGTAGATGTCTCGAAAATCAAATTCGACCTCAAATCACGCGACGAGATATCGAAGATTTTAACAGGATTGCAGCATCTATATGTCGACCTGCCGCTGCGTACAAAGCTATTTGCGCGGTGGATTCGAGATGGATGGCTGGTACGGCATCATCGCGCCGCCAGGCACGCCCAAGGATATCGTGGCGAAACTCAACGGCGCATTTACGCGGGTGTTAAAGCTGCCCGAAGTGCAGGAGCGTTTATTGGGTGTGGGCGCGGAGGCGCTCACGTCAACGCCCGCGGTATTCGGTGATTTCTTACGCAGCGAAACGTAGCGCTGGAGCAAGGTGATGCGCGATGCGGGAATCAAGCCGCAGTAGCGATTGTAAAATGCTAATAAAAACAGATGCTTACGTATGAAAGCGCTGGTCACCGGCTTTAGCCCCTTCGGCGGCGATGCGATCAATCCCTCCTCTGCAGCGGTGCGGCACTTAGCTGATTACGTGGCGGGGTGCAGCGGCAACCTTGAGGTGGTTACAGCTGAGCTGCCGACTTCGTTTGCGCGCGCGCCGCGCAGGTTGCGTGCGCTTATCGCGCGCGAAAAACCTGACATTGTGCTGTGCGTGGGGCTGGCGGCGGATCGGGCGGCGATTTGTATTGAGCGTGTCGCGATTAATTTATGCGACGCGCGAATTGCGGATAACGACGGCGCACAGCTACGCAAACCGAGTATCGACATATCGAGGTCGAACAATACCTGCCGGCGGATACCCGCGCGGCCACCGGCTGATCGCCTTGCCGCGGGGCACAAAGCGCCAGCGGCGCACGGCATTCAGCGCGGCCTGGTCGAGTAAGTTGTGGCCACTGCTATTGCGGATTTGCACTTGATTGGCGCTGCCGGCCGCGTTGACAAACACCCGCATAACCACCTTGCCCTGCTGCCCCTGGCGGCGTGAAATCGGGGGGGTAATTGGGCGCGGGATTGCTCAGGTAATTGGCGTTGAAGTTGGGCGGCACAACCGGTGCGGGTTTTTCTGCCACCGGCGGCGGCGCTGGCGGAGAAGGCGCCGCAACCGGAGCGGGCGCCGAGTCAATCGGTGCGTGCGGTACCGGCGGCGCAAGCGGCACGGAAACGGTTGACGGCGCTTCGGCTGCCGCAGCCAGCACCGGTTGCGGCGGCGCCACGCGCGGTTGTTGCGGCAAGTGTTTGACCGGCAGCGGCTTGGGCAGCACCTCGGGCTTGGGTGCTGGGGGCGCAATCAGACTCACCATCAACGGCACAGCATGGATTAACGCCGTACGCGCGGGCGCGTATTGCAACAATATGAAAATCACCACAGCGTGCATCGCAATGGCGATACCAACGCCGGTGATTTTGTCTGCGCGCGAGGATGCGCTTCGCACCCCACGCAAGTAAGCGGGCTGCATCACACGCTTTCGAACGCAAAAGGTAATGCACCGCCCAATGCAATCACTAACGTCATCACCGCTATAAAGCGCCAGTCTTCGATCATCACCAGTCCTGAATTGGGGATGCCGTGGCTGGCTACCGGCGCCCCCAGGAGGGGAGGGCGCATTGGCTGGCTGGGCAGGTAAAACATGTCATCGCGGCGAGTACCGCAGCAATTTATTTCGTCAGAATCAATTTGCCTTTGCTGGTGCGGCGCAGGGTGTAGCGCTCACCGCCGTGACGGATAAACAATTCCTTGGCGTCGGTGAAGAGTTGCTTGCTATCCACTTCGCTTTGCTGGTCGATAGTCGTTGCTGCGGGTTTGGGTTCGATCTTTTGCAACGGCCTTGTCGGGTGTTGAGTCATGATGCAAATCCAGATGTTTTATTTGTAGCCAACCCGGTCAAAAATCTTTTGTGCGGCCGGCTGATTTTTGCCCAGCGCGGCTACGTTCAGCGTATCGGCCGTGAATTTACCCAGTGTTTCGAGGCCGCGATTATTCAGCGGCGCACTGGCGACGGCAGGCCATTCGTTGTTGCCGCTGGCGAAATAGCTTTGTGCGGTGTCGCTCGCCAGATATTCAAGATAACGAATCGCGACGTCTTTGTTGGGTGCGTTTTTCAGCACACCTGCCCCAGACACATTCAGGTGCGTGCCGAAACTCTTTTGATTGGGAAACACCAGCGCCACGGAATCCATGAGCTTGCGGTCAGAGGGCTTTTCCGACAGGGCAAGGCGCACGTAATAATAGGTGTTGGCGATGGCCACGCCGCATTCGCCGGACGCCACCGCGGTGATCTGGTCGGTGTCGCCGCCTTTGGGCGCACGCGCGAAATTCGCCACCACGCCGCGCGCCCATTCCTCGGCCTTGGCTTCGCCCCAGTGTTCAATCAGCGCACTCATCAATGACAGGTTGTAGACATGGCTGCCCGAGCGCGTGCATACCTTGCCTTTGAGTTTGGGGTTGGCGAGGTCTTCGTAGTTCTGTACGTCGGCCGCCTTGATCATCGATTTGTTGTAGATGATGACGCGCGCGCGGGTGGAAAAACCAAACCACTGATTGCTGCCGGCACGCATATGGGCAGGCAGGCGCGATTCGAGCGTTTTGGACTGGATGGGCTGGAACAAGCCCATCTGTTCGGCACGCCACAGCCTTCCGGCATCCACCGTCACCAGCACGTCGCCGGGGCTGGCCGCGCCTTCGTTGCGGATGCGTTCAATCAAAGGGTCTTCGCCGGCTTCGATGCGGTTAACTTTAATGCCGCTGGCTTTGGTGAAGTTGCTGTAGAGCGCTTCGTCGGTTTGGTAGTGGCGTGACGAATAAAGGTTGAGGACGCTGGTTTGCGCATACGCGGACAGGCCGATGCCGATAGTGGCTACAGAAGCAATAAGTTTTAATAAAATGTTTAATAACATATAGTTACGTACATATATGAGCATCAAAGAACTCCTCTTAGTTGAGCATTACAATAATTGTAACGATAATCATTCGCATTTGTAACTGTGGAATTTGCAATAGAACTTAAAACGTCGAATGCGTCACCGAAAGGCGCAAACACTGCGCAATGAAAATCACAAGGAGTTGTGAAGGCAACTTAAGTAACGTCAGTCGCCTGTAAAATGCGCAGGGCTGCTACTTGAGCCGCGTTGAAATGACGAAACTAAGTACTTCGCGGGCTGCTACCTGTGCGGGCTTACATCAGCCGCCGCGCGCCGTCGTAGCGTGCTTGCCAGTAGGCGTCGCCGAAATTGACGATTTCCACAGCTTTGCCGCGGCTGGGCGAATGGATAAACCGGTTGTCGCCGATGTAGATGCCGACATGCGATGCGGTGGCGCGCATGGTGTTAAAAAACACCAGATCACCGGGCTGCAACTCGTGGTGCGACACCACAGCGCCCTGGCGTATCTGGTCAAACGACGAGCGAGGCAACACCAACCCCGCCGCCTGCCGGAACACGTATTGCACGAAACCGCTGCAATCAAACCCTGTTTCCGGCGACGAGCCGCCCCAACGAAAGGGGATGCCCATGAAGCTCATAGCGTTCAGCACCAATTCCTGCGCGCTTGCCAGCACGCCGCCAAAAGTGCTGGTCAGGCGTGTGGCCAGATCGGGCGGCAGACCCTGGTCGTCCGCATAGGCTGGCGCGACAGGCAGCGCCAGACAACATGTCAGAATAATGGCGAAACGTAATCTCATAGACGCAGTTTACTTTCTAATATGCTGATTGTAAACGATAAAGTTTTACCAATTCCATTCTATAAAAGGCTGTTAATTCAATGATTTACAGGTCAAGCTTGCGTACCGTCGGCAAATCGCGATACGTCTTTCCCTTCTGTTAAAAATCCCCTTACAGCGTTTATCTGATCGTCCGTCATCAACATCGGCGCATGCCCGACACCGGCAAATTCTACCAATCGCGCCTGCGGCCCGCGTTGCGTCATTGCGAGCGCCGTGTCTTTCAGCAGCAGATCGGATGCGGCGCCGCGCAATAACAGCGTCGGGCAGGTGATACGGTCATAGTAGCTCCACAAATCGATGTCGTTGATCGGCTTTGCCTGAAACGGAAACGCGATGCCGGGATCGTAATTCATGGTCCAGGCGCCGTCGGCATTTTGCCTGGCGTTGTGGCGCGTCAGGTGGTCCCATTGCGCGTCGTTCAGCGGCCCGAACGCCGCCGACACGGTTCTGAGGTAAACATTCAGTTCTTCCAGTGTATGGCATGCCGGCGCCTTGCCCACATAACGCGCCAGGCGCTCCAGCGACGCCTGCGGAATCAACGTGCCCACATCGTTCAACACCAGCCGGAACACCGGCGTGCGCGGCAGGCTGGAGAACAACATGCCGATCATGCCACCCATCGAGGTTCCGACCCACAGGATTTCGCGCTCACTTGCGTGCTCAACGTCAGCGGTGAGACGCGCGAGCAGTGTGTTGATGTCGGCTAGGTACTGCTGCAGGCCATAGTACTGCTTGTCGGCGAGCCACTCGCTTTGACCGCGCCCTACAATATCCGGGCACACCACGCGAAAATCTTTTTCCAGATTGCGCGCAAGGTCATCAAAGTCGCGGCAGTTGCGCGTAAGGCCATGGACGCAGATCACGATGCGCGGATTGTCGCGCGCGCCCCATTCGGTGTAGCGCATGTTGTGCAAACCGGAGGGACTAAGACACTGGACTGATTTGCTTTGCATGGTCTTTTTTAGAGTTAAGAACTCAACGTAGAGCGTGGAAAGCGCCGGGGTTACTCCCGACTCTCAACGCCGACCGCTCACTTGCACTCAAGATGAACAACTGACCTCGATACCCTTCGCCCAATCCGGCGCTGGCGCGGCATAGGCCTCGAATTCCGGCTGTTCGCCGAAAGGGTGTTGCAACAGCTTGAGCAGCCGGTCGATTTCAGAAAAGTCTTTGTGTTTCTCGGCCTTTTCGATAGCAACCTGCGCCAGGTGGTTGCGCAGCACGTATTTTGGATTGACGGCGATCATGCGTGCGCGGCGCGCGGTGTCATCACTGGATTCGGCTTTAAGCCGCGCCGTGTAGCGCGCGGCCCATGCATCAAAAGCGGGGCGGTTAATGATCAGATCGCGCACCGCATTCAAATTGCCGCCACTCAGGGTGCGAAAAAATATCGTGTAGTCAACGCCATGTTCGGCGAGCAGCGCCAGCACGTCATTGATCAGTGGGTCATCGCCACCCATTGATAGCGTTAGTCCGAGTTTCGCGCGCATTAACGCCGTGTGTTTTTCCATGAACACGCCTTCATAGCGCGCCAGCGCGGTGTTACATTTTTCGGCATCGATCAGCGGCGTCAGCGCTTGCGCCAGCCGCGAGCAATTCCACAAACCGATGTAGGGCTGATTTTGGTATGCGTAACGGCCTTGTTCATCCGAGTGATTGCAAATATGGCCGGGGTTGAAGGCTTCCATGAAGCCAAAGGGGCCGTAGTCGAGCGTGAGTCCCAGTATCGACATATTGTCGGTGTTCATTACGCCGTGACAAAACCCCACCGCCTGCCACTGTGCGATCAGCCGCGCGGTGCGCTCGATGACTTCGCTGAGGAATCGCTCATAGCCGTCGGGCGTGCCCAGGTACTGCGGAAAATGTTCCTCGATGACGTGATCGGCCAGTAGTTTCAGATACGCGTGCTCGCGCCGGTGGTAAAAAACCTCAAACGACCCGAAGCGCACATGCGAAGGCGCCAGCCGCAGCAATACCGCGGCGGTTTCCGGCGTTTCGCGGTACACGATTTCATCGGCGCCCGCGATGCCGAGCGCGCGCGTGGTGGGTATGCCCAGCGCGTGCATTGCTTCCGAACACAAGTATTCGCGTATGGTCGAACGCAGCACCGCGCGCCCGTCGGCGGTGCGCGAGAACGGCGTCAGACCCGCACCTTTGAGCTGCAGGGTCCAGCGCTCGCGCCTGGCATTAACAATTTCGCCGAGTAAAATCGCGCGGCCATCGCCCAGTTGCGGCACGAAGGTGCCGAATTGATGGCCGGCATAAAGCATCGCCAGTGGCTCGGCGCCCTGCGGTACGAAATTACCCGAGAGCAGGTGCAGGAAACGCTCGCTGCGCGTGTCGGCAGGATCGAGATCGAGCAGCGCAGCCGCATCGTCGCTCACGCTGACCAGGTAGGGTGCTGCCAGCGGCACGGGATCGACCCTGCGGTAAAACGCCGGTGGCAACCGCGCAAAGCGATTGTCGAAGCGGCTGTCGAAAATGAGCGTGTCTGCTTTTTGAAGTGTGGCTTGCATGATCTGGATTATAGTCGTGCTTGCGGCGTGATTTCACGCGAAGTAACTATTGGTGCGTTAGTTCGTCCCGCCGCGCTATCCATAAGGTAAGTGCCGAGGGCAGCCCAGTCGCAATCGCCGTAGCCGTACTGGATGGCTTGCAAATGCTGATCGCGTAACAGTTCCGCGGTGGGCAGCGACACGGCGAGATCGGCGGCAGTTTGCAGCGCGAGTTCGACATCTTTCAGCCCCAGCTTCAGGGGGAAGGTCGGCTTGCCGGGATTCTCCAGCATCAACTTGCCGTAATGTTTATGCGCGGGCGAATTCATCGAGGTGCCGGTGATGATGTCGAAAAACACCTGTCGCTCAACACCGGCTTTTTCGACCAGCGCAAACGCTTCACCAAGACTTTCGATGATCGTCGCCAGCAAAAAATTACGCGCGATTTTCACCGCATTGGCTTTGGGCGCTTCGGCGGCCACGTTGAACCAGCGCCGGCCCAGCGCCCGGAACAGCGGTTCGCAGCGTGCGATCGCCGCCGGCGCACCTGCCGCGATGATGTCGAGCTCGCCGCGCGCGGCAAATTCCGGGCGGCCGAATACCGGCGCGGACACATACGGTGAACCGTGTTGGTGATGCAGGCGCTCAAGCCGCTGCGCCATGCGCAGGCTTACCGACGCCATGTTCAGGTGCACCGTGGCCGCCGCCAGGCTTTGCGTCAGGCCCGGGGTAATCCACACCGCTTCAACCGACGCATCGTCTGCAAGCATGGTGATCACCACCTCGCCGGCCAATGCTTCAACGGGTGAGTCGGCCACCGCCGCGCCGCGCGCGGCAAAGGCATCCGCGGTTGTGCGCGTGCGATTCCAAACCACGAGTTGATGCCCGCTGTCGATCAGCCGCGATGCCATGCCACGGCCCATCTGCCCCAAACCGATAAATCCGATCTTCATCCTGCGTGCTCCTGTCTGAGGTGCGGATTGTGTCGCAAACGCGGCTGTCGCGATAGCGCACTTTGCCCGGTGCGTTACAATGCGATTCTGCTTTTTCCGGGGGAAGGCGTCGTGAAAAAATTCGTTTCGTGGTTGATCTTTACCGCAGCTGCGTTGGTGTTGTCTGTGGGGCCAGCCACCGCGCAGAGTTATCCCAACCGCAGCATACGCATAGTGTTGCCATGGCCTGCGGGCGGCATTACCGATGTGATCATGCGCGCGATCAACATGCACTTGTCCGAGGTTTTCGCGCAGCAATTGGTGATCGACAACCGGCCTGGCGCTGGCGGCACCCTGGGCGTGGCGCTCGCCGCCAGGGCGCCGGCGGACGGCTACACGCTGTTGATGACCGACATCGCCAGTCACTGTATTTCCGCCACGCTGTATGGTTCCAAGCTGCCCTATGACACGCTCAAGGATTTGCAGCCGATCATGATGGTCGCGGGGTCGCCGATGGTGCTGGTGGCGAACCCGGCGCCGCAGGTGCGCACGCTGCCGCAGTTGATCAAGCTCGCAAAATCGCGTCCGGGTCAATTGAATTACGCGTCATCGGGTGCGGGTTCGATTACGCATCTGGCCGCGGTGCGTATGCAAAAATTGGGTGGTGTTGATATTTTGCACGTGCCGTTCAAGGGCAGCATACCGGCGGCCTCGTCGGTGATGAGCGGTGAGACCTTCATGTCGTTCTCCACCATACCGGCCTCCTTGGCGCACGCCAGGAGCGGACGGCTGGTGATGATTGCGCAGTCTTTCGCAAAGCGCGCGCCACAGATTCCGGATGTGCCGACCCTTGCTGAAACGCTGGGTGACTTCGATCTCGGCTTCCTGTCGGGACTGTGGGTGCCGGCGGGAACGCCGCGCGCGATCGTCGATCGGCTGCACGTGGAGATCATGCGTGCGATGGAACAAGCGAAAGTGAAAGAGATACTCACTGTCAACGCCGCCATTCCAGGACGCATGTCGACGCAGGAATTCACCGATTATCTGGCGCGCGAAACCCGCAGCTGGGGTGAGATTGTGCGCACTTCAGGCGTAAAAATCGAATAACAGCATAGATTTACGGAAGTGAGGCAACATGGATTTAGGCATCAGGGGCAGGGCCGCCATCGTCACCGGGGCCAGCCGCGGCATCGGGCGCGAAAGCGCACGGCAGTTTCTGGAGGAGGGCGTGCGTGTGTTGATTTGCGGCCGCAATGCCGGGACGCTGGAGAAAACGCGCGCCGAACTGGCAAAGCAAACCGGCGGTGAAGTGCATGCTGTCGTCGCGGATATGACCAAAGAGGCCGACATTGCCAGGTTGGTTGAAACCGCAAAACAGACATTCGGCACGGTCGACATACTCATCAACAACGCCGGCCAAATGTACTCGGGCCGCTTTGCCGCGATCACCGACGCCGGGTTGAAAGAACAATTCGAGACCAAAATTTTTGGCTTCCTGCGCGCCATACGCCTGGTGTATCCGATCATGAAAGCGCAAAAATGGGGACGCATCGTCAACATCATCGGCGGCGCGGGCAAGGAGCCGGATCCTTACATGTTCGGCAGCGGCATCACCAACAGCGGCTTGTTGAATATCACCAAGTCGCTGTCGACCGAATTTGGCGAAGATAATGTGCTGGTCAACGCCATCTGCCCCGGCTGGGTGGCCACCAACCTGTGGGAGCGCAATGCGGAGGGTTTGAAGCAGGACCTGCAAGTGAAAACCGAGGCGGAAGCGCGCCGTCTCGCCGCGCGCAAGAATTCACTCAACCGTTTCGGCAAACCCGAAGAACTCGCCAACGCGATAGTGTTTTTGTGTTCAGAGCGGTCGAGCTATATCACCGGGGTGTCGTTGAATCTCGACGGCGGGCGCCTGAAGGGGCTGTGGTAGGAATCGCGCCGGGGTGTTTATTACGTAGCGCTGGTATTGCACTGTGATGCGGACCGCCGCTGCTCACTGGCGAATTATTGTTGCGGGATTTTGGCGTCCTTGATCACCTGCGCCCAGCGCGCAATCTCCGCGCGGATGAACTGCTCGAACTCCTCGCGGCTGGTCGGTGCAGCTATCATCACCAGTTCGTCCAGCCGCTGCCGAACCTCAGGCATACGCAATACGGTGTTGAAGTCGGCATGCAGCTTGTCGAGCACCGCTGCGGGCGTGCCGGCTGGCGCGCATACGCCTTGCCACGACTGAACGTCGAAGCCGGGAAAGCCTGCCTCCTGGATGGTCGGTACCTCAGGAAGCTGCGCGGCACGATGCGCGCTGGTGACTGCGAGCGGACGCAAGCGTCCCGTCTGAATCGGCGCCACCATTGCCGGGAAATTCGAAATATTGAACGGCACCTGACCACCGATGGTGTCGGTGATCCCCTGTGCGCCGTTCTTGTACGGGATATGCACGATATCGATCTTCGCCACCAATTGCAGCAACTCCATCGACAACTGCGGCGAGGTGCCGACCAAACCGGCGGAGTAGCTCAGCTTGCCCGGGTGGGCTTTGGCATAGCCGATGAACTGCTTCATTGAGCGTATCGGCATCGACGGGTGCACGGTCAGGATGTTGGGCGTCATGCCGATACGCGTGACCGCTACAATATCGCGCAACTGATCGTATGGCATCTTCGCGAATAGCGACATGGTAATGGCGCTCGATGCGATATTGCACTGGACCAGCGTGTAGCCATCGGGCGTCGATTTGGCGACGAACGCAGTGCCGAGCACGCCCGCGGCGCCCACCCGGTTATCGACGATGACCTGCTGGCCCCATAGCCCGGTGAGACGGTCGGCGAGTATACGGCCCACGATGTCGGGCGAGGCGCCCGCACCAAACGGCACGACATAACGTACTAGCTTATTCGGAAAACCTTGTGCTGAGCCCGTCGCAGCCGTCTGCGCCCATGATGCGAGTGGGCATAGCCACAGCGCAGCCGCAATTGAGAAAATCACCCTTCGACGTGCTTGGATCACACAGCGCATCACGGCTCCCCTCTGGTCATTGACCGGCGTATAAGAAATTTAACACATCATTTTTCGCCAAGCGGAACAGTATCCCCGCAGCGTCGAGCCGTCAACCGTGCGAAATTTCAACCGAACTTCGCCGTGGCAGCCCCAAACCCGCTCTACGCACCGTCCGATTGCCGTCGAATGCCGGATAAGATTGTTGCGAGTTGACGCTGTGTGTAATGCGTCGTTACTATGTCATCGAATACTTTGTACTGGCATCTACTGTTTGAAGGGCAACGCAGGCGTCACACCAATCCCAAAAACGGCGCTCGCCGGAAAGAACTATCATCTAACGAAGGGTATCAATGATTGCCATGATCGGGAAATTGAGTTGTTGGCTAACGCCGGCCGTTCTTGTGTACAGCGTGACAGTGCTTGCGCAAGACAAACCGCCCGGCTATCCGGTGCGGCCGATCCGCATCATCATTGGCTCACAGCCTGGTGCGGGTGGCGACATGATCGCACGCTTGACGGCTAAAATATTGAGCGATCGTTGGGGCCAAAATGTCGTGGTCGACCCCCGTCCAGGTGGTGGTGGTGTGATCGCTTCGGAGCTGATGGTCAAATCGACGCCTGACGGGTACACCCTACTTCAGTCGGGCGATGGGCTGTTGCTTCAAAGCGCGACCAAACGGGTTCCTTTCGACATCCTCAAGATGTTCGATCCTATCGCCAGCTTGACGCAGCAGCCCTACATACTCATGGTCAATGTCAGCGTGCCTGTCAAGACAGTGAAGGAACTGATTGCGCTTTCGGCAAGCAAGCCGCTGACGTTCGCCGGCAGCACCGGGGTCGGCGGTACGGTCCATCTGGGCATGGAAAAGCTGGCGAAGATATCCGGCATACAGTTAAAGCACGTCACCTACAAGGGGAGTGCGCCAGCGCTACTTGCGCTGATGGGCGGAGAGGTCAGCGTGGGTGTCTCCGCTTCGCTGTCCGCGACCGCCGCGATACGCAGCGGCAAGGTGCGCGGCGTGGCGTCGTTGGGCCTCACGCGCACATCGTCCCTGCCTGACCTGCCAACGATCGGCGAACAGGGCTTTCCCGGTTTCAAGATTACCAACCGCTATAATCTTTGGGCGCGCGCCGGAACGCCGCGCCCAATCATCCTTGCGATCAATCGTGTGGTGAGCGAGGATATGAACACCCCGCAGATGGTGCAGCGGCTCGCGAACGATGGCAGTGAACCCGCCGAGCGCATGACGCCTGAGCAACTCAGGGCGAGCCTTACCCGCGATTATGTTGAACTCGAGCGGCAGGTGAAGGAACTCGGCCTGAAGTTCTAACAGCGGCCGCGCGGTGTCGGCTGTGCCGCCCGCGTGGGTAGCGTGGGGCAGCACATGGGTCTCTTCTTGGGCGTATGATCGCGCCGGACAACTGCGGAGGAGTATTCATGAATACCAGGATCAGGAAATGGGGTTGCTGGCTAATGCCGGGCTGGCTCGCGTACTGCACGATGGCGCTGGCGCAGGACAAACCGCCCGGCTATCCGGTGCGGCCGATTCGAATCATCATAGGCGTGGCGCCGGGTGCGGGCGCCGACATGGTTGCACGCTTAACAGCCCAATTGCTTACCGATCGTTGGGGCCAAAATGCCGTGGTTGATCCGCGGCCCGGCGGCGGCGGCGTGATCGCTTCGGAGCTGATGGCGAAATCCACGCCCGACGGCTATACGATACTGCAGTCAGGGGATGGGCTGTTGTTTCAAACCGCTACCAAGCGGGTAGCCTTCGACGTCCTCAAGATCTTTGATCCCATTGTCAGTTCGACGCAGCAGCCTTACATCCTGCTCACCAATTTGAGCGTGCCCGCCAAAACAGTCAAGGAGCTTATCGCGCTTTCGACAACCAAACCGATGACCTATGCCGGAAGCGCCGGGATCGGCGGCACGGTGCATTTGGGCATGGAGCGGCTGGTGAAAATATCCGGCTTGCAGTTGAAGCACGTCGCCTACAAAGGGAGCGCACCTGCTCTGCTTGCACTGATGGGGGGAGAGGTCAGTATTGGTGTCACCAGTGTGATGTCCGCGACTGCCGCGATACGCAGCGGCAAGGTGCGCGGCATGGCTTCAATGGGCCTGACGCGCGCATCGTCCCTGCCTGACCTGCCGACGATCGGCGAACAGGGCTTTCCCGGCTTCAAGATTACCAATCGCTACAATCTTTGGGTGCGGGCCGGAACGCCGCGCCCGATCATTCTGGCGATTAATCGTGTGGTGAGCGAAGGCATGCATACCCCGCAGATGGTGCAGCGGCTTGCGGCCGATGGCAGTGAACCCGCCGAGCGCATGACGCCTGAGCAACTCAAGGCGGGCCTTACCCGCGACTATGTTGAACTCGAGCGGCAGGTGAAGGAACTCGGCCTGAAGTTCTAGGGGCGCCGGTTGCCGGTGCGGTGCGGTGCGGTAGGTCGTGGATTACGTCTTTGTGGCGGTACGATCTTTTTGGATCTGCGTGAGATCCATGCCTTCCGTGCAGGCGTGCGGAAACAGCCAACCTGAAGTACATAGGAACACGATGAAGCGGCCCAGGCGGACAAGTTTGCGCAGGATCTTTGCAGGCAGAGATGCGGTTGATCCGGTTTGACTCATCGCTGGCTCCTGATGCTGCGGAGGATTTATCAAGAATTGCTACTGACGAAGCTCTTCGTGAACCTTCAAGCTTTGCCAAGAGTATCATAGCCAAAGCCACAGGTATTGGCGGGATTGCGAATGCGCCAAATAGTGGAGATGTTCCATGCATTGTAGATACGAGGTAAGCTTCGTCGCTCGTCCATTCGCGTCCGGTTGCAGGACCAGGAAGGAAACACAGTGCGCTTGAAAATCAAGAATCCCCAGGATTTTTGGTGCGGCATCCTCTTCCTTGCGTTGGGGACGCTGGCGATTTATTTGGCGCGGGATTATGAAATGGGGAGCTCGTTGCAAATGGGCCCCGGGTATTTCCCCACTTGGCTGGGTGGCATCATGATCGGTTTCGGGGTGGTCATTGGCGGCTTGTCGTTCAAGATACAGGGCGATGACAATCAAGGCCTGGGGCTGGGCGAGTGGGCCTTCCGTCCCTGGCTTGTGTTAACCGCAACACTTGCGCTGTTCGCAGTACTGATGGAGGCGGATTTTGGTTTCGTGCCATCCTTGCTGGTGCTGATCATCGGTTGTGCGCTCGCGCATAAAGACGTGCATTGGCGGGAGACCATCCTGCTCAGCATTTGCGTCACTGCAGGCGCGGTGGCCATATTCTCTTATGGCCTCGGTCTGCCGTATCCGCTGTTCTGGTGGAGCCAGTGATGGAACAACTCCTGCAAAATCTGGTACTGGGGTTCAGCGTGGCGCTCACGCTGCAGAACCTGGCGTATTGCTTTCTGGGGGTTTTCCTCGGCACTATGATCGGTGTGTTGCCCGGTATAGGGCCGTTGGCCACCATGGCAATGCTGCTGCCGCTTACCTACACGCTGCCGCCGGTTTCGGCGCTTATCATGCTGGCCGGAATTTATTATGGCTCTGACTACGGCGGTTCGACCACGGCGATACTGGTCAATCTGCCGGGCGAAGGGTCGTCGGTAGTCACCCTGCTCGATGGACATCCAATGGCCCAGCAAGGCCGGGCAGGCCCCGCCTTGGCGATGGCAGCTATAGGCTCGTTTTTCGCCGGTTGCATAGGCACTCTGCTCATTGCACTGCTTGGCCCGCCACTTGCCAATATAGCGCTGAAGTTCGGCTCACCGGAGTATTTCTCGCTGATGGTGATGGCCCTGGTATGCGCTTCGGTCGTGGGATCAGGCTCCCTGCTCAAGTCGCTCGCCATGGTAATTGCAGGACTGATTATCGGGATCGTCGGTATTGACGTCAGTTCGGGCAAGTCACGCTTCACCTTCGGCGTTCCCGAGTTAAGTGATGGTGTCGGCATCGCAGTGGTGGCGATGGGCGTGTTTGGATTGACCGAGATCGTCAAGAATCTCGGCGGCGCGCAGATGACCCCCACCATATTGAAAGGGGAAATCAAAGGGTTGATGCCACGGTGGGAGGACTTGAAGATCTGTTTCGGGCCCATGTTGCGTGCTACTTCCATAGGCGCTGTGTTCGGGCCGCTGCCGGGTCTGGGCGCCACCATCAGCGCGTTCACCTCCTACATGGCGGAGAAAAAGCTCGCTAAAGATCCGTCGCGCTTTGGCAAAGGCGCAATCGAAGGTGTGGCCGGGCCGGAGGCCGCTAACAATGCCTGTGCGCAGACGACGTTTGTGCCGATGCTGACGCTGGGCATCCCTGGCAGTGCATCGATGGCATTGATGTTGGGTGCAATGATGGTCCACGGCATCACACCCGGGCCGCAAGTCATGACTTCGCGACCCGATTTATTCTGGGGATTGATTGCCAGCATGTGGATCGGCAACCTGATGTTGCTGCTGCTCAACCTGCCGTTGATCGGCATCTGGGTCAAGCTGCTGCAGGTGCCTTATCGCCTGCTGTTTCCGATCATCATGACCATGATGGGGATCGGCATCTACAGCCTGAACACGTCCGGGACGGATGTTTTGCTGATGGTGTTTTTCGGTTTTGTAGGCTACATCCTGGTGAAGCTCGGCTGCTCGTTTCCGCCTTTGATACTTGCGATGGTGCTGGGGCCGTTAATGGAGGAGAACCTACGCCGCTCGATGCTGTTATCGGATGGCGATCCGACGGTCTTCATTACACGTCCGATCAGCGGCGGCTTCATGCTGGCTACCGCAGTGTTGTTACTGTTATTCACGCTGCCCGCACTGCGAAAAAAGCGCAAGGAAGTCCTCACTGATGACGGCTAAATTAGAGGCAGTGTCTCGCGTAGCTTCGCGAGAGTTTCCAGGTGCCGCTGGTGGTCGCCGGCGAAGCGCAGGACCAGGTAGCGGGCGCCCTCCTGCACGTAGCCGTTGATCCATTCCGCCGCTGCGCCGGCCGAACCGGCGAAACAGGCCTGACGCTTTTTCAATACGTCGGGGCGCTGGCCGTAATAGGCCGACAGAAAATCGTCGATGCGCTGGCTCGCAGCGGCCGCGTTTTCGTCGATGGCAAGGGTCAGGTAGATGGCCGCTGCCAGTGCGTCGGGCTTGCGCCCGGCCTCGCGCGCGATGGCCTGCACCTGACGCCACTGTACGCCCCAGCCTTTCGCATCGGGGCCGGTCGGGAACCAGCCGTCGAAATGCCGGCCCGCCCGCTCCAACGCGGCAGGTACCGAGCCGCCGCCCCAGATAGGCGGGCCGCCCGGCTGGTGCGGTGTTGGCCCGATCACGCCCTGCTCGACGTGCCAGCGCCCGTCCCAGTCAACCGGTTTCCCGCTCCACAGCGCCTTGCACAGCCGCATGCCTTCCATCAGCGTACCGACGCGCTTTTCAAAAGGTACGCCGGCCGCGCGGAACTCAGCACGGATATTGGGAACGTCGGTGGCGATGCCGATGCCGAGAATCACCCGACCCGAGCTAACCTGATCGAGCGTTGCAACCTGATGGGCCAGCAGCACGGGGTTGCGCAGTGCCGGCAGCAGCACGGCGGTGCCGAGCTTCACGCGTTTGGTCCTTCCGGCGACGCCGGCGAGGAGTGTGATCGGCTCGTGGCGCGGGCGTGCGAGCAGGGAGTCGCCGACCCACACCGAATCGTAGCCGAGATGTTCTGCGCGCTCGGCCAGGTCCAGCAGCGGTTCGGCTTCGGGCCGGCCTTCCATGATCGACTCGCGGGTTGGCAGCAGGTATCCGATGTGCAGGGTCATGGCGCGCTCCTTAATTCACTCATTTCGCGTTCTCCGATCGTCGACTCAATGTTTATAGCGGATTATTCTGACACAAAATTTGTGGCCTGTAGGCTTAGCTCTTTTAATAAATGCGGGCGGTCAATCGCAGCCGCGCGCCTGTGCTATTCTTTGCCTTTGTTCTCCTGCTGACGGATGATGAAGGCCGACAGTGCCCATCGAAGCAGGAGGATCCTACTTGTTGCAGAGTGTGTTACACCGATCATCGAGGTCAGAAACACGGATTCATCCCATCCCCTAGTTTTGTCCACATCAAGGAGCCCACTATGGCCAGCTATCCCAAGATACTTCACACCGAAGAAGGCATGCGCGACGGTTTGCAGATCGAGAGTGCCGATATTCCTATCGCAGCAAAGATTCGCCTGCTCAACGCCCTGTCCGAAACAGGACTGAGAGAAATCAACGTCGGTTCTTTCGTCAGTCCAAAATATACGCCGCAAATGGCGAAGGTGGACGAGCTGTTACAGGGCTTCACACCCAAGCCAGGCGTAAAATACACCTATACCGCTTTGAACGATAGAGGCAACGAGCGCGCAAAGGAGTACACCCCGCCGCTCAGCCCGAAGGTGAGCGAAGCCTTTACCCGCGTCGACATGTGCGATGTGTTCGCCCAGCGTAATACCAATCGCACGCAGGCACAGCAGATGGCCGTGTGGCCGAAACAGATCGAGAAGGCAGTGGCGAAGGGCGTGACCGAAGCCGGTATGTCCATCAGCAACGTCTGGGGCTCCAACTGGATCGGTGAAGTGCCTTTCGAACAACACATGCTGATGTTCGACAAAATGTACCGGATGTGGGATGAAGCCGGCATCAAGGTCACCAAAATCGGCATGGCCGATGCGACCAGTTGGTGCATGCCGCATCAGGTTGAGCGCACGGTAGCAGGCATCAAGGAGCGCTGGCCCTCGATCAAAGACTTCAACCTGCACTTGCACAATGGCCGCGGCGTGGGGCTCGCTTCCATCTATGCCGGGATGAAGCAGCTCGATGGCAGCGACACCATGCGTCTGCAAACCACCATCGGCGGCATGGCCGGTTGCCCGTATTGCGGCAACGGACGCGCTGCCATGATGATCGCCACCGAAGACGTGATGCACATGTTCGAAGAGATGGGTATCGACACCGGTGTCGATTTGTACAAGCTCATCGAGGCGGTGTGGCTGGCCGAAGAGGTGGTCGGGCATTCGCTCTACGGCTTCGTCTCCAAGGCAGGACCGCGGCCGCGCTTCAACAAGCTGTATCCGATGGACATGCCGCACATCGAAACGCTGGAACAGGCGAAACATTTCATACGCGGGCCGAAAGCCTACGAAGGCGCGCACTCGCCGTGGCAGGAGCCGATCACCAGCTGGATGCGCCCCGAAGCGCCAGGCTACAAAGAGAAGGCTGCCAAGGTTGCCTCTGCACCGGCGCAGCTTAAGGCGGTTGGGTAATGCTGTAGTCGGCAATACGGCAGTTGTATGCACACTGCGGCGACGCCTCTCCGGATGCGCCGCCGCAGTGCTGATGGGGAACGCAATCGTCGAACCTCCAGCCAATGGAATCGGCCGACCCGGCGCCGATGCTCACGGGTATGAGGTGTCCGCCAGCGATTGGTGCAGCGTTAGCGCCGCTCTCTTGGGCCAGGGTTAAGCGCTGCCCAGGAGTAAGGCACCTGCTCACTGGGGCCGAATGGAATCTCGACTTCAATGCCAGGCGGATATTCTTTGCGATGCTGCTCGCGCAGCCGCAGCCGTTGCGCTTCGCGCGCATGGACGAGTGCTAGCGGCTCAGCACAGCCGAGAACACGCGCTGCTTGCAACGGCCAATTGGGGTTGTCCATTAACTCACGCGCGAGCGCAATGAGATCAGCATGCCCTTCGCGCAAAATCGCCTCGGCATGGCTCGGCTCGGTGATCAAACCCACTGCTACCGTTGGAATGCCGATCTCTTGTTTGATCTCGCGAGCGTAGCCGGCCTGATAGCCGGGTACGCGAGGCAGTGCCGCCAGGGCGCCGTCGCCGGTGATGCCGCCGGACGAGCAGTCGACGACATCCACGCCATGCATTTTGAGTTCGCGGGCGAGTGCCAGCGAATCGTCGATGCCCCATTCTCCGCCCGTGCCGTCTATGGACGAGATGCGGAAAAAAAGCGGCTTGTCTGCGGGCCACACGGCACGCACGGCGTCGGTGACTTCAAGTGCGAAGCGCATGCGACCTTCAAGGCTGCCGCCGTAGCCATCGCTGCGCTTGTTCGACACCGGCGACAGGAATTGATGAATCAGATAGCCATGCGCGCCGTGTATCTCGCAGATGTCATAGCCGGCATCAATCGATCGTTGCGCGGCTTCGCGCCAGGCGGCGAGGTTGGCGCGTATGTCATCACGGTCCATTGCGTGCGGAATCGAGCCGCCGGGGCTGGCTGGCAGCGCACTGGGCGCAAGGCCCTGCCACGGCTGCAAGCCGTTACGCGCGTCTTCCTCGGTTAGCGGTGCACGGTCCTGCAATGGACCATGCGCCGATGCCTTGCGGCCGCAATGCCCTATCTGAATAGCCGGCACGGAATCGAGCGACTTGATGAAATCGGTAATGCGGCGGTAGTCGGCGATGTGACTATCTTTGTAGATGCCGGCGCAGTGGTGTGTCTTGCGCCCGCGCACCTCGACCGCGGTCTCTTCACCGAAGACGATGCCGCTGCCGCCCATCGCAAAGCGGCCGAAATTGACCAGCTGCCACTCGGTGGGTCCGCCGTCGTCCGAGACGTACTGACACATCGGCGAGCACACGATGCGATTGCGAGCGACAACGGAGCGCAGTTTGATCGGCGTGAACAGCAGCGGGGCTACACGAGTGGTGTCGTTCATCTTGATGCAATCTCCCGGAGAGTGTCGGCTTTGTTGTATTTTGGCATGCAGTTAATTATTTCAATAAAAACAATAACTTACAATGTAACTCCAGCAGTCCGTGTAGGGCGCAATCCCTATTGCGCCGTATGGCTATTTTGCAAATCGCATTCGGCGCATTGGGATTGCGCCCTACGCGCAGTAAAGTTATTTGAGGGACACTACACTAGATTTTAGACATTACTCCGTCAGGTGGTCAGGGTATCGATTAGTTCCCCAGCTGTTGCAAGCGTTTCCAGATTTTCCAATGCTGAGATCGACCGCTCCAGGCGCTCGCCTTTGAGCACGCGCGATGCGCAATCGCGATACTTGCCCAGCAGTTCGTCGCGGGTCATCGGATTTCCGGGGCTGCCGCGCACCTTATCGACTTGCTGGGTGAACTTGCGGCCGTCCTTCATCATGATGGTGACCGGCGCCCTGCGGCGCGATGCCGCGTCGTCGCCCCATTCGGCGTGGGTATTGATCTGCACCTTGTCGAGCGAAGCCCGCATGCGCGGCGCATTGCAGTAGTCGTCAGAGAACGAATCCAGATCGACGCGGCCGTCGAGCAGCATCGCCGCCAGCACGTAGTCGAGCGAGAACTTGCCGCGAAAGCCCTCTACGGGTTTGTGAAAACGCACCGTGTCCAGCAGATCGGGATGCACGTCCACTTCGAGCCGGGTCACGTCGTCGAACCTGATGCCGTGCTCCTCGATCAGTCCGCGCGCGGCGTCCAGTGCGCGCAGATTGCCGCCGCAACACGGATAGCGTTTGACGGTGAGGCCGGGATCGACGATCGACCAGTGCGTTCCCAGACCGTCCGCCACCTTATCGAGGTTGTAGTTGCCGGTGCCGTGGAAAGCTGCAAAAAAACCGTAGTCGCCGTCGATGCCGTCGGGATCGGCGAAGTAGTCTTTCTTCGCCAGCAGCACTGAGGTCACGCCGGCGCGCGCCGCGTTGCCGGCATGAATGCCCTTGCCCCAAGTGCCGAAATGCTGCGTCAGGCCGCCGGCGTTGGCTGCGGCAAGCCCGATAGCAACAGCCATCTGCCCCGGGTTAAGCCTGACTATGCTGCCCGCCGCCGCCGCCGCTGCGGAGCAGCCGTAGAGCGACGTCGGGTGAAAGCCGCGCCGCCGCAGTTCAGGTTCGTGCTGCCGGCCAGAGAGCGACAGCCGCTCGAAGACTTCCAGACCGACGCACACCGCCGCCACCAGATCGGCGCCGCTCGACTGCGCCTCCTCGGCCAGCGCCAGCGCGGCAGGGAGGATGCAGGCGGTAGGATGTGAAAAACCGGTGTCGTCAAAATCCAGCAAATGTGCGAGACAGCCGTTCGCCCACGCGGCGGACACCGCGCTGGTGCGCAGCTTGCCGCCAAGCACGCGCGCCTGGGGTGCACCGCCTTGCTCGCGCGTGATGTCCAGGATGATGCGCCCCGCGGGTTCGACTGTCGCGGCGAGCCCGACACCGGCGCAATCGAGGATATGCCGCTTGGTTGCCGCGATCGCTTCGGCGCTGATACCGGCGATGCGGGTGCTGCTGGCGAATTCGGAAAGTACTGTGGTTGCGCCCATCTTCATGTCTCCCTGTGAGGTGCGAATTCACTGAGTTTATCGCGAGTTGCCCTATTCGTGCTGCAGCAATCCTGCTGCGACAACTACGTGCAAATCAGCTTCTGCCGGACGGCTAGGTTTCGCGCGGAAATAAGGGCCCCGTAGTGCGGCTGTAGCGCATCAGCCGCCAGCCGAGTATCAGCACCTCGGCCAGGAATGCAAAGCCTACGGCTGCGACGCCTACCGCGGCGCCGTTAAGTTGCGGGGCAATGAGTGTGACGCTGCCCACCGCGATTACCACCAGTAGCCGTATCACCGCACTGCCCGCAATCGCCCGCGTTTGGCGCATGGCGGAAAGCAGGCCGCGAAACAGGGACGAGTAACCCCACACGATCACCACCAGCAGGATCATCTGCACACCCGGTGTCGCATAACTGCTCAGTTTGGGCGGCAGCCCCATTATGCCGTTCAGGATTACATCACGCAGGGGGGTATAGAAAAGGCCTGCCACTATCACGCCGTATACCAGTGTCAGGCGGTGCGTAAACTGCAGCAGCATGCGCATGTCGTGGCGGCTGTGTACCAGAGCTTGCGCGGTCTGCACCAGATTGCGCAGCGGCGCGGCGACCAGCGATTTGAGCGCGGTGACCACGCCAAAGGCAGCCAGCGCCAGATCCGGATTGGCCAAGCGACCGAGAAAGAAGTTGATCACGAAGGTGACGCCGTTCTCCGTGATCTGAGTAATCATCAGAGGCCATGAAAAAACCCACATCTGGCGGTACGACGCCTGTTCTCCGCCTGTCGCGGGCAACTCGGCATAAAAAGGCCGGCTGACCCAAGCCATGTAGATGGCCTCCACCGTCATGCATCCGATCAGCGATGCTGCGCCGGCAATAGCGCCTTCCATCCACAGCGGCAACACCATCAGCATCAGCGCTTGGGCAACCAGCCGTACTATCGTCGAATGGGAAATCAGCATTGTGCGCCGGTGCATCATGCACAGGGCGGTGGCAAGATTGCGTATTTGGTTCGGAAAAATCCACAAGCCCATGACTGCTGCGGCAGCTTTGGCCAGCCGCGTCACCTCCGCGCTCGCCCCCATCATTCTGCCGAACAACCAATCGCCGAGCGACGTCAATGCAATCGCTTCGATCAGGACAAACGGCACCAGGGATACGAGGAAGTAAAAGCGTGCAATCCGCCACAACGAGCGCTTGTCGGTGATGTAGGACATTCCTGCCTGTGTGCCGACACTGATAATTCCGCTGAAGGTGGTATTGAATGCAAATGCGATGCTGAACGCGGCCAAGGTGGTGGTGGGATCGCCCAGCCGCGCGAGAAAAGCATGAACCAGGGCGTGCGAAAGCTGGTGCAGTTCGGTGGTAAGGATGAGCGGCACGAAGAACAAGACCGCGGTGCGCACTGTCAGGGGGGTATGGGCGAACATGGAATTCCAGCGATATTTTCAAGGGACAGGCCGCGACGGAACATCGATCAGGACGACAACCTGCATTAATCCGCAGCATACTGCAGCGCAACCTTCGATTTTTCGATTAAAATACCGCACAAGGACCGTCATGTGGGTTTGGTTAATTTCGACTGGCCCCAACGCTCTGTTATTTGGGTGATTATCGCTGACTTGGGTTACGGTATCCACGTACCTTGTTATTCCGGAAGATCAGCTCAGACAGCGACTTTCCGGACGCGCCGGGCGCCGCGTGCGGTTGCTCTACTCGGGCCGCTACGAGCCGCTGAAAGGTGCTGATCACGCCGTGCGCGTTGCGGTCGAATGCATCAAGCGCGGGTTGAGCGTTGAAATGCATTGCTATGGCCAGGGCAGTCTGCGCGCGGAGATGGAACGCTTGGCCGCGCAAGCGACGGCTGGCGATTCCCTGATTCGGATTCATGACGCGATCCCGTATCCGGAACTGGTCGAGATTTCGCGCACGTTCGACCTGTTCGTGTGCTGCCACATTCAGAGCGATCCGTCGTGCACGTACTTAGAGTCGTTTGGCGCTGGCCTGCCGATCGTGGGTTACGGCAATCGTATGTGGTGCAGGTTAAGCGAGGAGTCGCGGGCCGGGTTCTGCTCGCCATCTGGTCAACCGGAGAAGGTGGCCGACGATGTGCTGAAACTTGCCGGGAACTTCGAGAGTCTGGCCACGATGTCCGAACGGGCGCGCCGGTTCGCCATCGAGCACACGTTCGAGCGTGAGTTCCAGCGGCGAATAGACGCCTTGAACCACGCGCTCGAACGGTCGTCGGTGCGTTAGTAGCGCCGTCAGAACACCTGGGTCTTGACGCTAAAACAAATGGGCCAGCCGGAGAAAATAGTTCGCGGCGGGCTGATGAATTAGCAAGCGATTTGTGCGCCACAATCTACTCGCCTAGAGTTCAAGAGTATCTTTGTCGGTTCAACCCGGCCAGATCAAAATAGATCGTTAAATCGCTCGATACCGATTACCATGTCTGTACGAATCGCCTACTTTATCAACCAGTACGCCAAGGTGAGCCAAAGCTTCATCCGGCGGGAAATCCTGGCCTTGGAACGGCTGGGCTTTGAGATCGAGCGCATTGCGCTGCGCGGGTGGGATGGTGAACTGGTGGACGAGGGGGATCACCAGGAGCGCGTGCGGACACGTTACGTGCTGCAGCAAGGGCTTTGCATGCTGGCGTGGGCCCTGTTACGCACGCTGTTAACCGCGCCTGGGCGTTTCTTGTCCGCGCTTGCGCTGGCACTGCGCATGGGCAGGCACGCTGATCGCTCACTGCCCTATCACCTGGCCTACCTCGCTGAAGCTTGGTGCATTCTGGCGTGGCTCAGATTTAGCGGCGCGGCCCACGTGCACGCCCACTTCGGTACTAACTCCGCCGAAGTCGTGATGCTGACGCACGCGCTCGGTGGGCCATCCTACAGTTTTACGGTGCATGGACCGGAGGAGTTCGACAAGCCGCAGTTTCTTGGCATCGGCGAAAAGATTCGCCGCTCTGCCTTTGTGGTGGCGATCAGTTCGTACGGCCGCAGCCAGCTTTATCGCTGGGTCGAGCCTGGGTACTGGGACAAGGTCAAGGTGGTTCACTGTGGTCTGGAGCCTTCGTTTCATGATGCCATGCCGGTGACAGCGCCCGAGGCGCCGCTATTGGTTTGTGTCGGGCGTCTTTGCGAGCAGAAGGGGCAATTGCTGTTGATCAAGGCGGCGGCGCGTTTGGCAGAGAAAGGCATTCCGTTCGGCTTGGTGCTGGCAGGCGACGGCGAAATGCGCAACGAGGTTGAAGCGTTGATCGCAAAGCATGCGCTGGGTAATCAAGTGCGAATCACCGGCTGGATCAGCAGCGAACGGGTTCGCGAAGAAATCCTCGCCGCGCGCGGTCTGGCGCTGCCCAGCTTTGCCGAAGGCCTGCCGGTGGTAATCATGGAGGCTATGGCACTGCGCCGGCCAGTACTGACGAGTTACGTCGCCGGCATACCGGAACTGGTCATTCCCGGCGTGAATGGTTGGTTGTTTCCGGCTGGAGATATCGACTCACTTGCCGCCGCGATGGCGGAGTGCCTGTCGTGTTCAGCGGCTGCGTTGCAGCGCATGGGCGAAGCAGCGTATGCGCGGGTGCTTGAGCGCCACTCGATCGACATCGAAGCAGCCAAGCTGGCGGGCTTGTTTCTCCAGGCCGCGGCTGAAGTAGTGGCCGATGGGTAATGCGTGGCGCCCATGACGGTGATCGAGATACTGTTGTGTTTGCTTGCGGTGGCAATATTAGTGCCGGTGCAGGTGCTGATGGCCATGCCCGCGCACCATCCGCGCGCAATGCCCGATGGCCGGCGTCCCGCTGTGGCGGTCTTGATTCCGGCGCATGAGGAAGCTTTGGTAATTGCTGCTACGCTGCGCGCGCTAATACCGCAACTGGTCACCGGCGACCGCTTGCTCGTGATGGCGGACAACTGCACGGACAATACGGCGCAGATTGCTGCCGAGACTGGTGCTGAGGTGTATCAGCGATCCGACCAGGAACGTCGCGGCAAGGGCTATGCGCTCGATTTTGGTGTGCGCCAGCTTGAGCAGAAGCCACCTGAGGTGGTGCTGATCATCGATGCCGACTGCGTAATCGATGGCGGGGCGATTGAACGCCTGGCCCGTTTGTGTGTTGAGAGTGGCCGGCCGGTGCAGGGACTGAATCTCATGCAATCGCCCAAGGGCGCAGGACTCCGGACGCGCATTGCCGAGTTTGCATGGCTGGTTAAAAACCAGGTGCGCCCGCTAGGCCTATATCGCCTGGGATTGCCCTGCCAGCTCATGGGCACGGGAATGGCGTTTCCCTGGGCGGTCATTAGCCGCGCGGCACTGGCAAGCGGGCACATCGTCGAAGATATCAATCTCGACATTGACATTGCGCAGTCGGGTGTGCCGACGCTGTTCTGCCCCGAGGCGCGGGTCACCAGCACTTTTCCCGAAACGGCAGAGGGGATTGCCAGCCAGCGGACGCGTTGGGAGCACGGCCACCTCGGCGTGATCCTGAGCGCCGCGCCGCGATTATTCCTCGAAGCGCTGCGCCGTCGCGACGGCAATCTTCTCGCACTGGCGCTGGACTTGTGCATACCACCGCTGGCGCTGTTGCTGCTGCTGGTGTTAGCAGTGTTCGCCGTTAGTACAGTGTTTTACAGCGTGACGGCATGGGCTCTGCCGCTGTGGATTTCTGGTATCTCATTGTTTTTTTATGATGTTTTCTGTAATGTTGTACTGGGGGCGTTATGGGCGGCAGGTCATTTCTCTGGCTGACTTAGCCTGTGTGCCGTTTTATGTGCTGTGGAAAGTGCCGTTGTATTTGAAGTTCCTGGTGCAGCGGCAGGCGCAGTGGGTGCGCTCAAGGCGCGACGAGAACTAGGTCGTGGGAAATTTTCAGCGCGATGTGTACTGCATACTGGGGCTACCGTTCGATGCCATCGATATGGCGGGCACCGTGTGCCAGGTTCGGGACGCAGCCGCGCAACGCACCCCTTGCTTCCTGTCGACCCCGAACCTAAATTTCGCCATTGGCAGCCGTAGCGATGGCGCATTTCGTGACTCGGTGATCCATAGTAACCTGGTCGTTGCCGATGGCATGCCGCTGGTGTGGATAGCACGATTGCTGGATGTCCCGATTCGGGAACGCGTATCGGGTTCTACGTTGTTCGAAACGTTGCGCGGCGGTTCCGGCAAGCCGTTGTCGGTTTATTTTTTCGGCGGCCCCAATGGCGCGGCCGAAGCGGCATGCCAACGACTGCGGCAGGAAGGCGGTGGGCTGACCGGAGCGGGATATGACTCGCCAGGGTTTGGCTCAGTGGCAGACATGAGAAGTGACGAGATCATCCAACGCATCAACGCCAGCGGCGCCGACTTCCTGCTGGTGGCGCTGGGGGCCAGGAAAGGCGAGGCGTGGATTGAGCACAACCGTGCGCGCATCACGGTGCCGGTGATCAGCCACCTCGGGGCCGTGGTGAACTTCGTCGCAGGCAGGGTCCACAGGGCGCCGGTATGGATGCAGCATATCGGGCTGGAATGGTTATGGCGGATCAAGGAAGAGCCCGCGCTGTGGCGCCGTTATTTCGCGGATGGACTGGCCTTGCTTTTGGTACTAGTGACCCGCGTCATCCCCTATGCGTGGTAGTTGCGCCGCCACAAACCGGGTGCTGCCGAGTTGCAAACTGCTACAGTGGAAATGAGCGCAGAAGGATTACACTGCGTTGTGCATCTGCGGGGTGCGTGGACGCAGCGCAATATCGCGCCAGTGCGCGATTGTTTCGCCAGCGCAGTGCTGGCCGGCAAGGACGTGCAGTTGGATATGGCCGGCGTTACTTACGTGGACAGCGCCTTTGTGGGACTGCTGACCTTGTTGTACGGGGAACAACAGCAACAGCGCAGGAAATTACTGATAACCTCTGTGCAAAAACCGGTGCACCGGGTGATCCGCTATTGTTGTGCGGAATACTTGCTTGTGGACTTGCCGGAAGTTTCGAGACACGAACTATCATCGACTGCAAAGCACTAACTGATGTTAAACATTCTACTACTGGGTGCGAATGGCCAGGTCGGCTGGGAACTCGCGCGCACGCTTATGCCACTGGGGCGGGTGATTGTTCCTGAACGCAATCGTTGCGACCTGGCGCGCCCGGAGCAGTTGACTGCGCTGGTCGACGCGTTGCAGCCGGATGTGATCGTCAATGCGGCCGCTTATACGGCGGTCGACAAGGCGGAACAGGAAGTGAATCTGGCGATGGCAGTAAATGCCGAAGCGCCGGGCGCGTTGGCAATTGCCGCGCGCCGTCACGGGTCATTGCTGGTGCATTACTCGACTGATTACATATTCGATGGCGTGAAAACGGGGGCTTACTCCGAAACGGATACGCCCAACCCGCGCAGCGTTTATGGCCGCAGCAAGCTGGCGGGCGAGCAAGCCGTGCGTGCTGCCGGTGCTGATCATCTGATCTTTCGCACCAGTTGGGTGTACGCCGCGCGCGGGAAAAACTTCCTCAGGACCATCCTGCGCCTGAGTGGCGAGCGCGAGGAATTGCGGATCGTGGCTGACCAGTTTGGCGCGCCTACGTGGTCGCGGCTGATCGCTGAGGTTACCGCACTGGCGTTGCAGCAGGATCTCGCGCGCCGCAAAACGGGCGCGTTCGACAGCGGCACTTTCAATCTGACCGCTGCGGGCGAGACCAGCTGGCACGGCTTCGCCAGCGCGATAGTCAGTGCCGCGCAGGCGCACGGCGCAGCGTCGATGTGCCGCACGGTGGTGCCGATCACCACCGCCGAGTATCCATTACCTGCCGCGCGGCCTGCCAATTCGCGGCTCTCCGGGGCCAGACTCGCCGAGCGTTATGCACTGCAAATGCCGGAATGGGATAGCTGCATGCAGTTGTGCATGGCCGAGATTTTCAATTAGGAAAATTGCTTTCCGGTGTGCAGGGACAGATGCATCAAAATATGAGTTATCCTCGGCCATCTCCGATTCCTAATTCACGTTTCACGCTTCACTGATGCTTCGTATCCTCGTTACCGGCGGCACCGGTTACATCGGCTCCCACACGGTGGTCGAACTGATGGCGGCAGGCCACGATGTTTTTATCATCGACAATCTTTGCAGTAGCAAAGTGTCAGTGCTTGACCGCATCGAACGCATCGCCGGCAGGCGGCCGGGGTTTGCGCAGGTTGATGTTGGTGACCGTGCTGCGCTGCGCCGGGTGTTATCCGATCACCGTTTCGATGCGGTGATGCACTTTGCGGGCTTGAAGGCGGTCGGGGAATCCGTGGCAAAGCCGCTCACGTATTACGCCAACAATGTATGCGGCAGTGTGGCGTTGTTCGAGTGCCTGCAGGAAGCGGGATTGAAGACGATGGTGTTTTCGTCGTCGGCGACGGTGTATGGCGAGCCGCCTTCAGTGCAGTTTCTTGAGGATTTTCCGTTGTCGCCGGTCAATCCTTATGGCCGCACCAAGATGATGATCGAAGACATCCTGCGCGACATGGCTCGGGCCGATCCCGCCGCGCGTATAGCG
>CAMBCF010000013.1 GCA_945864585.1 Bordetella parapertussis
CAACTCAATCCTTCCGAGATCAGCGAACTCATCAAAAGCCGGATTCAGAACCTGGCGGGTACCACCGAAGCACGGACTCAAGGTACGGTGATTTCGGTGACCGACGGCATTTGCCGCATCCACGGCCTTGCCGACGTGATGCAGGGCGAAATGCTTGAATTCCCGAAGAACACCTTCGGCCTGGCGCTGAACCTTGAGCGCGACTCGGTCGGTTCGGTGATTCTGGGTGAATACGAACATATTTCCGAAGGCGACATCGTCAAGACCACGGGCCGCATTCTCGAAGTGCCTGTCGGCCCCGAGCTGATCGGCCGTGTTGTCAATTCGCTGGGCCAGCCGATCGACGGCAAGGGCCCTGTCAATGCCAAGTTGACGGACGTGATCGAGAAGGTTGCGCCGGGGGTGATCGCGCGTAAATCGGTTTCGCAGCCGGTGCAGACCGGCCTGAAGTCAATCGATGCGATGGTGCCCGTCGGCCGCGGTCAGCGCGAGCTGATCATCGGCGACCGCCAGACCGGCAAGACCGCGGTGGCGCTCGACACCATCATCAACCAGAAGGGCAAGGACCTGATCTGTATTTACGTGGCGATCGGTCAGAAAGCCTCGTCGATCAAGAACGTGGTGCGCAAGTTAGAAGAACATGGCGCGATGGAGTACACCATCGTTGTTGCCGCAACGGCCTCCGAGTCCGCCGCGATGCAGTTTATTGCGCCCTACTCGGGCTGCACCATGGGCGAATACTTCCGTGACCGCGGCCAGGACGCGCTGATTATTTATGACGACCTGACCAAGCAGGCCTGGGCCTATCGGCAGGTGTCGCTGCTGCTGCGCCGCCCGCCGGGTCGCGAAGCCTATCCCGGCGACGTGTTCTATTTGCACTCGCGCCTGCTGGAGCGTGCCGCGCGCGTGAACGAAGCGTATGTTGAAGCCTTCACCAAAGGCGCGGTCAAAGGCAAAACCGGATCGCTGACAGCGCTGCCGGTGATTGAAACGCAGGCCGGCGACGTGACCGCATTCGTGCCGACCAACGTGATTTCGATTACCGACGGACAGATTTTTCTGGAAACAGACCTGTTTAACGCCGGGATACGCCCCGCCATTAATGCCGGGATTTCGGTATCGCGCGTGGGCGGCGCCGCACAGACCAAGATCGTCAAGAAACTCGGCGGTGGCGTGCGTCTGGCGCTGGCGCAGTATCGCGAGCTGGCGGCGTTCGCGCAATTCGCCTCCGACCTCGACGAAACCACGCGCAAGCAGTTGGAGCGCGGCCGCATGGTCACCGAACTCATGAAGCAGCCGCAGTATGAGCCGCTGCAAGTGTGGGAAATTTCGCTGACTTTGTTCGCAGTCAGCGGCGGTTACTTCGACGACATCGACGTGAAAAAAGCATTGGCGGCCGAGCGTTCCCTGCGCGACACCCTCAAGAGTAAGTACGGCGATCTGGTGCAGCGCATTGAAGACACCAAGGATTTAACCAAGGATGACGAAGCGAAGCTCAACGACGCGGTCAAGGACTGGAAGCAGAACGGCTCGTACTAAGTTGCAGAACCTCTGTAAAATATCGTTATAAAACAGATACTTATATCATGGCAGGCTCCAAGGAAATCCGCACCAAGATCAAGAGCGTGCAAAACACGCGCAAGATCACCAAGGCTATGGAAATGGTCGCGGCCTCCAAAATGCGCAAGGCGCAGGAACGCATGCGCACGGCACGCCCCTACGCGGAAAAAATCCGCAATGTCGCCGCGCATATCAGTCAGGCGAACCCGGAATACCGCCACCCGTTTTTGGTGGATCGAGATTCGGTCAAGCGCATCGGCATCATCGTCATCACCACCGACAAGGGATTGTGTGGCGGCCTGAATACCAACATTCTGCGTCTTGCGCTGAACAAGATGAAAGAATGGGAAACAGAAGGCGAAGAAATCGAAGTTTGCGCCATCGGCAACAAAGGTCTGGGTTTTATGCAGCGACTGGGCGCGAATATCGCCTCGCAGATTACCGGTCTGGGTGACCGCCCGCAGATGGAAAAGCTGATCGGCGCGGTGAAAATCATGCTCGACGGCTACACACAGGATCGCTTCGACCGCTTGATGATATTTAATACGCGCTTCGTCAACACCATGAAGCAAGAACCGGTGATGGAGCAATTGTTGCCACTGACCGGCGATGCACTGGGCGCACCGGAAGGCAATTGGGATTACATCTACGAGCCCGACGCAAAAGTGGTTTTGGAGCAAGTGCTCACGCGCTACATCGAAGCACTGATTTATCAGGCGGTGACCGAGAATATGGCGTCCGAACAATCGGCGCGCATGGTGGCGATGAAGGCCGCGTCCGATAACGCGGCGACGGTAATCGACGAACTGACGCTGATTTACAACAAGACGCGCCAGGCGGGTATTACCAAGGAATTGTCTGAAATTGTCGCCGGCGCGGCGGCAGTGTAAAGGTCAACAGCAACCGCAAAGGCGCGAAGACGCAAAGGAATCGCAAAGTTTTATTTCGGGAAGTTCTTTGCGTAATCTTTGCGCCGAACCCTCACTCCTGACCTCTCTCCCAAAGGGAGAGAGGAAGCTCGAGCCTCCCTTCTCCCTTCGGGAGAAGGGTCGGGGATGAGGGATGGCGTCTTTGCGGTGAAGGTTTTGAAGTAATTTGATTAGGAAATAGCGATGAATCAGGGAAAAATCGTTCAATGTATCGGCGCGGTTATCGACGTGGAATTCGCACGCGATCAGCTGCCGCATATTTATGACGCGCTCAAGATGGACGGCACCGAGCTGACGCTGGAAGTGCAGCAGCAGTTGGGCGACGGCGTGGTGCGCACCATTGCGCTGGGTTCATCCGACGGCCTGCGCCGTGGCATGATGGTGACCAACAGCGGCGGGCCAATCATGGTTCCTGTGGGCCCCGGCACGCTAGGGCGCATCATGGATGTACTCGGCCGCCCGATTGACGAAGTCGGTCCGATCCAGTGCGACAAAACCATGTCGATCCATCGCAAGGCGCCTTCGTTCGAAGAACTGTCACCCTCGACCGACTTGCTCGAAACCGGCATCAAGGTGATTGACCTGGTATGCCCGTTCGCCAGGGGCGGCAAAGTGGGCCTGTTCGGCGGCGCAGGTGTGGGCAAAACCGTGAACATGATGGAGCTCATCAACAACATCGCCAAAGCGCACTCCGGTTTGTCGGTGTTCGCCGGCGTGGGCGAGCGCACGCGCGAGGGCAACGACTTTTATCATGAGATGATGGAGGCCGGTGTGGTCGATGCCAAGGACCTGTCCAAATCCAAAGTGGCGATGGTCTACGGCCAGATGAACGAGCCGCCGGGCAACCGTCTGCGTGTGGCGCTGACTGGTTTGACGATGGCGGAAGCGTTCCGCGACGAAGGCCGCGATGTGTTGTTCTTTGTCGATAACATTTACCGCTACACGCTGGCGGGCACCGAAGTGTCAGCACTGCTCGGGCGCATGCCTTCGGCGGTGGGTTATCAGCCGACGCTGGCCGAAGAAATGGGCCGCCTGCAGGAGCGCATCACCTCAACCAAAGTGGGCTCGATCACCTCGATTCAAGCGGTGTATGTGCCTGCCGACGACTTGACCGACCCGTCGCCGGCGACCACTTTCGGCCACCTGGATTCAACCGTGGTGTTGTCGCGTGACATTGCATCGCTGGGTATTTATCCCGCGGTGGATCCGCTGGATTCCAGCAGCCGTCAGCTCGACCCGCATGTGGTCGGCGAAGAGCACTACAACACCGCGCGTGCGGTACAAGCGACGTTGCAGCGCTACAAGGAACTGCGCGACATTATCGCCATTCTGGGTATGGATGAACTGTCGCCTGAAGATAAACTGGCGGTGTCGCGTGCGCGAAAAATTCAGCGTTTTCTGTCACAGCCGTTTAGCGTAGCCGAAGTCTTCACCGGCTCGCCGGGCAAATACGTGTCGCTAAAAGACACCATCAAGGGTTTCAAGATGATCGTCAGCGGCGAATGCGATGCCCTGCCCGAGCAGGCGTTTTACATGGTTGGCGGCATCGAAGAAGCGTTTGAAAAAGCGAAGACTCTGCAGTAAAGCGTGAACGAGTGAATGAGTGAACGGGTGAACGAGTAACCGCAAGACCACGAGCGCAAATGGCCAATACCCTGCATGTCGATGTTGTAAGCGCCGAAGAGCAAATTTACTCCGGCGAAGCGGAGTTCGTGGTGCTGCCCGGCGAAGCGGGCGAGCTCGGCATTTACCCACGCCACACGCCGTTGATCACGCGCATCAAGGCAGGCGCGGTGCGTATCAAAGTACCGGGTCAGGCGGAAGAAGAATTCGTGTTCGTTGCGGGCGGTGTGCTGGAAGTACAGCCCAAAGTGGTGACGGTGCTGGCCGATACCGCGATACGCGGTAAAGACTTAGACGAGGCGAAAGCCACTGAGGCGTTGAAAAAGGCAGAAGAGGCGCGTGCCAACGCAAAAGACGCGGTGGGTTACGCGGCAGCTTCCGCAGAGTTTGCAAATATGGCAGCCCAGATCGCCGCCATCCGCAAGCTGAAAAAGAAGTAAAGAGCAGCATACGCTGTAAACTAAGGGCAGCTAAAGCTGCCCTTTCTTCATTATGGATACCTACGATTTAATCGTTGTTGGCGGCGGCATCAACGGCGTCGGTATTGCGCGCGATGCGGCGGGACGCGGCCTCAAAGTGTTGCTGTGCGAGCAGCACGATCTGGCGCAGCACACCTCGTCTGCCAGCAGCAAGCTGGTGCATGGCGGCTTGCGTTATCTCGAGCAATACGAATTCCGCCTAGTATCCGAATCGCTGGGCGAGCGCGAAGTGTTGTTGGGCGCAGCACCCCATATCGTGCATCCGATGCGCTTTGTGATGCCGCATGTGCCGGAGCTGCGACCGGTATGGATGATACGTGCGGGCTTGTTTCTGTATGACTATCTCGCACGCCGCGATACGCTGCCCGGTTCGCACCGTATTGATTTGCGCGCGCCGCCGTACCGGGACGGACTGAAACCCGGGTTATCCACCGGCTTTATCTACTCCGATTGCTGGGTGGACGATGCGCGCTTGGTGATCGCCAACGCGCGCGCTGCCGCCGATCTCGGCGCGACGGTTTTGACGCGCACCCGCTGCACCACCGCACGCAGAGATGGCGCACTGTGGCGCGTGACTTTGCAACCCGAAAACGCGGCGCCGGTAGAGCTAAGCTGCCGCGCGCTGGTCAATGCCAGCGGCCCGTGGGCAAAACAATTTATCAATGAAAACATGTGCTTAACCACAACCTTCGGACTGAAGCTGGTTAAGGGCAGCCATATCGTGGTGCCGCGTCTCTACGCTGGGGAACACGCGTTCATACTGCAAAACGACGATCGGCGGGTGGTGTTTGTTTATCCCTACGAGCGGCACTACACGCTCATCGGCACCACCGATGTTGAACATGACGATGAACCGGGCGATTGCGCGGCCAGCGCCGACGAGGTCGACTATCTGTGCCGCGCCGCCAATCGCTACTTTGTGCGCACGCTGACCGCTGCAGATGTAGTGTGGCGCTACAGCGGCGTGCGGCCGTTGTTCGATGACGGCGCGAAGAACGTATCGAAAATAACGCGCGACTACACCCTGCGTGTTGATGGCGATACGCAGGACGCGCCGGCGCTCTCGGTGTTCGGTGGCAAGATCACCACTTACCGCAAACTCGCGGAACACGCACTGGAAAAACTGGCGGACTGGTTTCCGCACATGAAGCCGCCATGGACAGACCAGGCACAATTACCCGGCGGGGGGCTGAAGGGATTGTCTGTGAACGAGTACGTCGAGCAAGTCCATGCCGGGCGCCCCGGAATCCCTCGGGTACAAATCGACGCGCTGGTTCGCCGCCATGGTGACGCGACACCGGCGCTACTGGGTGACGCCAAAACGCTTACTGATTGTGGTTTACACTTCGGCTATACACTTTATGCCAACGAGGTGGACTACCTTTGTAAACATGAGTGGGCGCTCACGGCAGAGGATGTGTTGTGGCGCCGAACCAAGTGCGGGCTGCATTTAAATTCGCAGCAAAAACAAGCGCTTGAGACTTATTTTACGAATTTAAGTGCGGCGGCTGTGCGATAATACTTTTCTATGTCACTTAATGTCGTTGTGCTGGCCGCGGGACAGGGCAAGCGCATGCATTCCAACCTGCCCAAGGGGCTGCATTTGCTGGCAGGACGCCCCTTGTTGGCGTATGTGCTAGACGCCGCACGCGCCTTGTCGCCGGCAAAAATCATCGTGGTTACCGGCCATGAAGCCGCGCTGGTGCGAGCAGCTTTCGCCGCGCCGGATGTCGTTTTTGTGAATCAAACGCCACAGCTGGGTACGGGCCACGCCATACAGCAGGCGGCAGGCGAACTTTTGCCGGGCGGCAAGACGCTGGTGTTGCTGGGTGACGTGCCCCTGATTCAGGCGTCTACGCTAAAGCCGTTGGTTGAGGGCGCCGTCAATCGTGTGTCGATGCTGACCGCGTTGCTGGAGGATACGCAAGGCTATGGCAGGGTGGTGCGCGATGCGCGCAAAAAAGTGAAGCGCGTGGTCGAACAAAAAGATGCCACGCGGGTGCAGCTCAAAATTCGCGAAATCAATACCGGCATCTTTTGTTATCCTACCGCGCGCCTTGCGCCATGGCTGGGCCGGCTTAAGAACCATAATGTGCAGGGCGAGTACTACATTACCGACGTGTTGCCGATGGCGATAAAGGCAGGCGTGCCGGTCGAAGGCGTGCTCTGCAACGACGCCGTACAGGTTGAGGGCGTCAACAACCGTATGCAGCTGGCGCGGCTTGAACGTCTGCATCAACAACGGTTAGCCGCACGTTTAATTGAGCAAGGCGTGGCCATCGCCGACCCCGCGCGCATGGATGTGCGCGGCGATCTTAGCTGCGGCCACGATGTCGCCATCGATATCGGCTGCATCTTTGAGGGCCATGTAAAGCTGGGCGACGGCGTACGGGTATACGCGTACTGTGTGTTGCGTGATGTTGAAATTGCCGCGGGCACGCACATAGAGTCGTTTACCCATCTGGCGCAAGCCACGATAGGCAAGAATTGCCGTATCGGCCCTTATGCGCGCATACGGCCCGACACGCAGCTCGCGGACGACGTGCATATCGGCAATTTCGTCGAAGTGAAAGCCAGCGAAATCGGCAATGGCTCCAAGGCGAATCATCTGGCATACATCGGCGACACCACGGTCGGCCGCAATGTTAACGTCGGCGCGGGCACCATTACCTGCAATTACGATGGCGTGAACAAACACCGTACGATCATTGAAGACGATGTGTTTATTGGGTCCGATACGCAGTTGGTCGCGCCCGTCACCGTGCGGCGGGGTGCAACCATAGGTGCTGGTGCGACTATCACCAAAGAAGCGCCTGCCGGCCAGCTGACCCTATCGCGCGCCAAGCAGGTTTCCCTTCCAGACTGGAAACGGCCGCTAAAAAAACGTGCATGACCACGGCGCGGGCAGCCGTTGCAACTCATCGGGATTTCTCATGTGCGGAATTGTAGGCGTGGCCTCCACGCGAAACAGCGTCGATATACTGATCGGTGGTATCCGCAAGCTCGAATATCGCGGCTACGATTCAACCGGTATTGCCTATGTCACTGGCGAGCGTTTGACGCGCTTGCGCTCCACCGGGCGCGTGGCGCATCTCGATGAACTGGTGAAAAACAAGAAAGTCGTTGTGCTGACCGGTCTTGCGCACACGCGTTGGGCGACGCACGGCAAACCCTCGGAAGTTAATGCGCACCCGCATTTTTCCATCCGCGCAGGCCTGGAAATCGGCATCGTGCACAACGGCATCGTTGAAAATCACGAGGTTCTGCGCACACGCATGAAGGCCAAAGGCTACCGCTTTACCTCGCAGACCGACACCGAAGTGATGGTGCACCATGTGCATTCGCTGGTGGCGGCCGGCCTGTCACTTTTCGCGGCGGTGCAAAAAGCCAGCAGTTCCTGGGACGGCGCATATGCGGTCGGATTTGTCTCGAATCAGGAGCCGCAAGTGGTGGTCGGCGCACGCAAAGGCTCGCCGCTGCTGGTGGGACTGGGCAAAAATGAAAATTTTCTGGCGTCGGACGCCAGCGCCATACTCGCGCGCACGCGCGACATGGTTTATTTGCATGAAGGCGACGTGGTAGAGCTGCGCCCGGATCGCGTATCGATTTGCGACGCACGCAGCAAAGCTGTCCGGCGCACCACCACGCGCAGCCAGCTCAATGCCGATGCCGCCGACCTGGGCCGCTACCAGCACTACATGCAAAAAGAAATATTCGAGCAGCCGGGCGCTATCGCCAATACCCTGGAAATGGTGATGAACGCACGTTCGCTGCACCCCAATTTGTTTGGCGTGCCCGCCGAAAAAATATTTAGCAAAACCCACAATATACTGATACTCGCCTGCGGCACAAGCTATCACGCGGGTTTGGTGGCGCGCAATTGGCTGGAAGCCATCGCCGGCATTTCAACCAGCGTGGAAATTGCCAGCGAGTACCGTTACCGCGACCCGGTGGCCACCCGCGGCACGCTGGTGATTACGATTTCACAATCGGGGGAGACTGCTGATACGCTGGCCGCGCTCAAACATGCGCAGACGCTGGGGTTAAAAGATACGCTGACCATCTGCAACGTGCCTGAATCAGCGTTGATCCGGCAATCAAAGCTGCGCTTTCTAACGCGCGCGGGACCGGAAATCGGCGTCGCCTCCACCAAAGCATTTACCACGCAACTGGCCGCATTGTTTGTGCTGACGCTGGTGCTGGCCAAACAACGCAGTCGCCTCACCGCAAAGCAGGAGGGCGATTTTCTGGCGGCATTACGGCATCTGCCGCGTGCGATGGAATCGGTGCTGTCGGTGGAGCCGCAGATTGCAAAATGGGCGCGGCGTTTTAAAAACAAAAACCATGCGTTATTTCTCGGGCGCGGCCTGCATTTCCCCATCGCCATGGAGGGCGCGTTAAAGCTGAAGGAAATCTCCTACATCCACGCGGAAGCTTACGCCGCAGGCGAGTTGAAGCACGGCCCGCTGGCGCTGGTGGACGAAGACATGCCGGTGATCACCGTTGCGCCCAACGACCAATTGCTGGAAAAACTCAAATCCAATTTGCAGGAAGTTAGCGCGCGCGGTGGCGAGCTTTACGTGTTTGCCGACAAAGGCGCCCGCATAACACAAGGCCCGCGACTGCACGCGATTGAACTGGCTGATCACGCCGGACCGCTGTCACCCATACTGCATGTAATACCCCTGCAACTACTGGCGTATCATGTGGCGTTATTAAAAAACACCGATGTGGATAAACCGCGCAACCTCGCGAAATCGGTGACGGTAGAGTAACCGCGGGCGAATCCTCAGATCTTCTTGCGGCGTGCGCGCGCCAGATTGATCAGCCCGTCTATCGTGGGCATCACGTTCTTCAACGAACCCGCCTGCCCCCCGCCGGTTTGATAGCGGCCATCCACGACCAGCACTGGCGTGCCGCGCACATCATAATCGCGCCCCAATTCCACGGCGCGCACGACATTATTGCGCACCGCCTGCGAGCTGTAAGCACTATCCCATTTGGGGCGATCCAGGCCGTTCGCTTCGGCCCACTTTCCCCAGGCTTCGGTGTCGGTGGCTTGCAGGCGATCGCGGTGGAAGGCTTCGAATACCTTGGTGTGCAATTGTTCCACCGCGCCCAGCGCTTCCAGCGTGTAATAAATATGCGCTTCGGGCACCCATTCCTGGCGCAGCACCGCGGGCACGCGCCGCACCGCGACGTCGGCAGGTTTGGTTTTTTCCCACTCCGTCATAAAGGGCAGCAACTGGAAGCAGTAAGGGCAGCCGTACCAGAAAAAATCAATCACCTCGATACTATCGCCTGCAGGCGTAGCCTGCGGTGTGATGGAGCGGTAACTTTGCTCGAAGGGGCGTTCTTGCGTCTGCGCTGCGGCAACGCCGGCAAGCGCAAAACCCGCTGCGCCCGCCGCGAGACATAAAACAGCACGTCTGGAAATCGTCATGATAAAGAGCTCCCTTACTTTCCTTTGCGATTGGCGCGAGCCATTGCGATTAACTGATCGACGTTTTTGAAGAAGCGCTCATAGTCAACGGCGTTCGCTTTTGGCGGCACCATCACGGGCGCTATCAGATACCGTCCATCGACGGCGATTGACGGCGTGCCGGTCACCCCGTACGCCGAGGTGATGTCGATGGTGCGGTTCGTTTTGCTCACCACCGAAAACGAATTGTAGGCATCGGTGAATTTCCTGACATCAATCTTTTGTGTGCCCACCCATGCGAACAGCGATTTCGGGTCTTTCACCAGCACTTTTGGATCCAGCGTTTTGGTTTTATGAATCGCGGCAAAAACTTCAGAGTGCAATGTTTCCACCGCGCCGATGGTATCGATGGCATAAAAAGTGCGCGCAAGCTGCGTCCATGATTCTTCAAAAGCCGCCGGCTGGCTGCGAAACACCACATCGGAAGGCTTGTTCTTGAGCCACACCTTTAAAGACGACTGTAGTTGAGAGCAGTGCGGGCAGGCGTACCAGAAAAACTCCAGTACCTCGATGGGCTTACCGGGTGGGGATGGTTGTGGCGGTGAGATCGCCTGATAATCCCTGCCGATCGTCAATTGCGCCTGAGCCGCAACAGCGGTAAACGCCAACAGCATTACCGCGGCCAGTTTGGAGAAGTAATTGAATACCTGCATTTAGACAAACTCCAGAGGATGCTGTGACGACGGCGCAGCGCCCTACTTATCCGCTTCGCGCACCCTGACCAGCGTGGTTTCGATATTATTCTGCTTGAGAACGCCGCGCACCCGATTCAGTTCCTCGACATCGGCGTAAGGCCCTACCCGCACGCGGTGCCAGACGCCCTTCTCCGGCAAGGGTCGCGTTTGAATCGAGGCTTCGAACCCGAGCAAGGCCAGGCGCGCTTTGAGGTTGTCGGCATCGGGCGCATTCTGAAACGAACCCGCCTGCAGGAAAAACGCTTCCTTGGCGGCGGGCGTAGCCACGACTTCCGCCGGCTTGTCCGCGGCGCCGGTCGCTCGCTCGCCCTTGGTCAGCATCTCCTGGGCCGAGATTTTGGACTTGTCGCCGCTGGCCGCCGTGGAATCCGCCGCCTTTGCTTTTGCATCTTTAAGCGGGTCCACTGTTGGCGCGCCCTTGGGTGCCGGCGCCTGCGGTTTTTCCTTGAACGGATTGGGCAACTTGCTGATATACCAGGCAACGCCTAACGCTATGGTCAACCCCAGCACCAGGCCGATGAGGATGCCGACGAAGGTCGAGCCGCCGCCACCGGCAGCGTGCTTTTTACTGCCGGTTCCATCGCGTGTGTGGGCCTGCTTGGCGGCGTGTTTACGCATAGCGCTATATTACATTTTTTCGGGCGCAGAAACACCCAACAGCGCGAGACCATTCGCGATCACCTGCCGTGTAGCGCCGGCCAGCGCGAGCCGCGCGTCGCGCGCGGCGGCAGCGTCCGCCAAAAAACGCACCTGGTTGTAATAACTGTGGAACAGCGCGGCGAGATCCTTCAGATAAAACGCAATCAGATGCGGCGATAATTCGCGCGCGGCGATGGCCACCAGTTCGGGATACTCCGCAAGTTTTTGCAGCAACACCAACTCGGCATCCGAATCCAGCGGCGACAGGTCGGCGTGGGCAAGTGCAGCGGCATCCCCGCCCCACTGCGCATACACACTGCATACCCGCGCATGCGCGTACTGAATGTAGTACACCGGATTTTCATTGCTGCGCGATTTCGCCAGATCAACATCGAAATCCAGATGCTGATCGCTTTTGCGCAGCACATAAAAAAAGCGCGTGGCGTCGGCGCCCACTTCCTCGCGCAACTCGCGCAGCGTGACAAAATCGCCGGAGCGTTTGCCCATCGCGACTTTCTCGCCGCCGCGATACAACACGGCAAATTGCACCAGTGTCACCGTGAGTTTGTCCGGGTCCGCCCCCAGCGCCTTCAAGGCGCCCTTTACGCGCGCGATGTAGCCGTGGTGATCGGCGCCCCACACATCGATCACGCGATCGTAGCCGCGCGCGATTTTGTTCAAATGATAGGCGATGTCCGACGCGAAATAAGTGTAGTGCCCGTTCTCGCGGCGCAACACACGGTCTTTTTCGTCGCCAAAGGCGGTGGAGCGAAACCACACCGCGCCGTCTTTTTCATAGAGGTGACCGGCGCTTTGCAGAGACGCCATTGCACGTGTTACCTCGCCGCTGTCGTGCAGCGACTGCTCCGAAACCCAGTGCTCGTAGGTTACGCCAAACCGCGCCAGATCGTCGCGTTGATCCGCCAGCATGGCCGCCAGTGCAAACTGGTGCAGCAGGCGCCAATTTTCGCCCAGCGACTGTTTTGCGCGCGCGATCAGCGCATCCAGCGCCGCATCGGCGTCGTCGCCCGCTGCGGGCGCGGCGGTGGCAAACGCGCGCTGAAACTGCTCGCCATGCGCGGTGTCGAGCTCGCGCGCGATGTCGCGAACATAGTCGCCGCGATAGCCGTCGGCCGGAAACGCCACTGCCGCGCCGCGCGCCTCGAGATAGCGCAGCCACACCGACGCCGCAAGGATATCCATCTGCCGGCCCGCGTCGTTGATGTAAAACTCACGCGTCACCTCATGCCCGGTGGCGCTCAGCACGTTGGCGAGACACGCGCCATAGGCAGCGCCCCGCCCGTGGCCCACGTGCAGCGGGCCGGTGGGATTGGCCGAGACAAATTCGATTTGCACTTTGTGCTTTGCGCCAAAGGTGCTTTCGCCGAACCGCGATCCTAACGTAAGTATCTGATTTACAATACTTTGTTTGTAAGCGCGCTTGAGAAACAAATTGATAAAACCCGCACCTGCGATCTCGGCTTTGTCGAGCAGCGGTGACGCCGGTAAATTCGCCACCAGCTTTTCGGCAATATCGCGTGGCTTCGCGCGCAGCGCCTTGGCCAGTTGCATTGCCACGTTGCACGAAAAATCGCCGTGCTGAGCTTGCTTGGGGCGCTCAAGAGTGATTGTCACGCCGGTGGTGTCCGGCGCGGTGGTTTTGAGTGCGCTGATCAGCACCTCAATGATCGCTGCTTTCGCGTCGGTAGTGTATGCGGTGGCCATGCAGGTCGGCTCCGCCCCATTCAGCGGCTGGGGCGAAAAGTCCTTTAAAAACAAATGATTCTATCATGGCGGCCGCCTTTGTAGCGCGCGCAACCTAGAGCTCCAGCGGATCCACATCGATAGACCAGCGCGCGGGTGCCGCGCGTTTTTCGGTCAACGCCGTGCGCCATGCCGCGAGAAACCGCTGCAAGCGATTGCGGCTGGATGACTGCACCAGCAGTTGCGCGCGCTCGCGGCCTGCCAGACGCATCATGCCCGCAGGTACCGGATCGTAAATCGTCACCGCGTCATCAATGCCGCGACCGAGCGCGGCAGCGTGCGTCAGCCAGTGTATGGCGGTTTCGAGTTTGGGTGCTTCGGCGCGCAGCAGCGCTTGATATTGAAACGGCGGAAATCCCGCTGCACGGCGTTCTTTCAGCAAGGTGCCGGCGAAGTGCGCGTAGTTCTGATCACGCAGCGCGGCGTAGAGCGGGTGATCAGGAAAATCCGTTTGAATCAACACATCGCCTTGCACCGTGCCACGCCCGGCGCGCCCCGCCACTTGCGTGAGCAGCGCATACAGTTTTTCAGGCGCGCGAAAATCCGTGCTGTAGAGCAAACTGTCGGCGTTGATTACGCCCACCAGGGACAGGCCCGGAAAATCATGCCCTTTGGCGAGTATTTGCGTGCCGACGAGAATATCGACTTCACGCGCCTCGATGCGCGTGCGCATGCCGCGCCAGGCGCCGCGCTGGCGCGTGCTGTCGCGATCGATGCGCAGCACCCGCGCCGCCGGAAAATGCGCCGCCAGCGCCGCTTCGACTCTCTGCGTGCCCTGCCCCAGCGGTGACAAATCAGCATTGCCGCACTCCGGGCACGCCAGCGGCGCCGGCGCTTGATAGCCGCAATGATGACAATGCAACCGGCGATCACGCAGGTGCAAGACCAGCCGTGCGCTGCAACGGTGGCACCCGGACAGCCAGCCGCAATCGTGACACAGCAGCACCGGCGCGTAGCCGCGGCGATTGATGAAAATCAGCACTTGCTCACGTGCCGCCAGCCGCCGCTGGATGGCGGCGATTAACGCCGGCGCCAAACCGTCTTGCAGCTGAACGTCGCGCGTGGCCACGCAATGGATGCGCGGCGGGGTGTTGTTAATGCGGTTGGGTAGACGGGTGAGGGCGTAGCGCGCGGTCGTCGCGTTATGCCAGGTTTCCAGCGACGGCGTGGCGGAGCCCAGGACTATGGGCACGCCACGCTGGCGTGCCCGCACCACGGCCAGGTCACGCGCGGAGTAGCGAAAACCGTCGCTTTGCTTGAACGAAGCATCATGTTCTTCATCCACCACGATCAGTCCCAATTGCGGCAGCGGCGCAAACACCGCCAGCCGCGTGCCCAGCACGATACGTGCAGTACCCGACTGTGCGGCAATCCAGTGCTTTAGGCGCTCGGTTTCGTTAAGGCCGCTGTGCAGGCTGACCACTTCGAGGTGCGGAAAACGCCCTCGCACCGTGGCTTCGAGTTGTGGCGTGAGCGAAATTTCGGGCACCAGCAGCAGCGCTTGAAGGCCGTTTTTTAACACCGCATCGATGGTGCGCAAATAAACTTCGGTTTTGCCGCTGCCGGTGACACCCAGTAGCAGGTGCGTTTTGAACGCCGACAAATCCGCGCACAGGGCTGCGACGGCAAGGCGCTGATCTGGCGTAAGGGCTGGCAAAAGCAGCGAATCCGTAACTTCAGCGGGCGCGACTTCAGCCGCTCCAGATGCTGTTCGAAGCAACCCCTCACACCGACACACATAACCCAACGTAAGCAATTGTTTTAAAACATTTATAGCTGTAGGAGCGCAGGCGCATATGGCGCTCAGGTCAAGCGCTTTTTGCGCCTGAAACAATGCCAATAAGCGACGTTGAGTGGGCGCTCGCTTTGGTAAGCTATCGATAACCACCGCAGCACCGGCGTCGGTCAGCCGGTAGTGCATGAGCGCTGCCGCCGGGCGCCGCCGCACGCGTCGCAGCCCCGCCGGCAATGCGCTCATCACCACCGCGCCGAACGGATGATGGTAGTACTCGGCGGCGAAACGGATCAACTGTAGGTCATCTGCGGAAAACCCCGGCGCCTCCCGCAGCATTTTTGAAATGGGTTTCAGCCGCGAGCTGGCGACCGGGCTGCTATCGGCAAGCGCCAAAATCACGCCAACGGCGTTGCGTTTGCCAAAAGGCGCCAGCACCCGCACGCCGATGTCATCCACGGTCGCGTCGTCGCAGCGGTAATCGAAAAGCGTAGCCAGCGGTACGTCAAAGCCGACGCGGACGATTTTCATGGTGACAGGGAGCGAAATCGCCGCAAGTAAGCGCTGACTGATGAACGCAGGCTAGAGCCGATGATTCAGGTCAGGCCGCGGTGTGGTAGGCACGGCTAAGGTCATGCACCGCGTCCACCAACGCACCCACGTGATCCGGGGGGGTGAACTGCGACACCCCGTGGCCGAGGTTGAATACATGCCCCGTGCCGTGCCCGTAAGACGCCAGCACCTTTGCTACCTGCGCGCTAATTTGTTGCGGCTGCGCGAACAAAGTCATAGGGTCGAGATTGCCTTGCAAAGCGACCTTGGCGCCGACGCGCGCGCGGGCCTCGCCGATATCGCAAGTCCAATCGAGGCCCACCGCGTCGCAGCCGCTGGCCGCTATATCTTCCAGCCACAAGCCGCCGCCCTTGGTGAATACGATGCTCGGCACCCGCTCGCCATCACGCTCGCGCGTAAGCCCGGCGACGATGTGCTGGATGTAAGTGAGCGAAAACTCACGATACGCCGCCGCGCTGAGCGAGCCGCCCCAGGTGTCGAAAATCATCACCGCTTGCGCGCCGGCTTCGATCTGCGCGTTCAGGTACGCCGTTACCGAGCGTGCGTTGATGTCGAGTATGTGATGCAGCAGATCAGGCCGCTCATAGAGCATGGTTTTGATGGTGCGAAAGTCAACGCTGCCGCCGCCTTCGATCATGTAACACGCCAGCGTGTAGGGGCTGCCGGAAAAACCGATCAGCGGTACGCCCCCGGCTAGCGCCCGGCGGATTTGCGTCACCGCATCAAGCACATAGCGCAAATGCTTGCCGGGATCGGGCACGGAAAGATTACGAATCTCCCACTCTTCCCGCAGCGGACGTTCAAACTTTGGCCCCTCGCCTTCGGCGAAATACAGCCCCAGACCCATGGCGTCGGGGACGGTGAGAATATCTGAAAACAGAATCGCGGCATCGAGCGCAAAACGCGCCAGGGGCTGCAACGTAACTTCGGTGGCGTAGTCGGGGTTTTTCGCGAGGCCGAGAAAACTGCCGGCGCGGCGGCGCGTTTCGTTGTACTCGGGCAGATAACGCCCCGCCTGACGCATGATCCACACCGGCGTGTAGGGCGTGGGCTGGCGCAGCAGTGCGCGCAGGAAGGTGTCGTTTTTAATAGGCTGAGCCACAGCAGGCTTTTTGCGGGCGGCTAGCCCGCTCCGCAAGGGGGTAACGGGGGGCGGCGGAACGCCCCCTGTTCGTAACTTGCCTCGGGTTTAGGATTTGTCACGATTCATCGTGGCAAATCCGAAGATCCCATCAAAAACTCATCCACCGCCCGCGCACACTGCCGCCCTTCGCGTATTGCCCACACCACCAGCGACTGTCCGCGGCGCATATCACCGGCGGCAAATACCTTTGCCACCGAGGTTTGGTATTTCAGCGTGTCCGCTTTCACATTGCTGCGCGCGTCCGTATCAACGCCGAGTTCTTCGAGCAGGCCTTTTTGCGTCGGACCGAGAAAGCCCATCGACAGCAGCACCAAGTCAGCAGGCATTTCGAATTCGGAGCCAGGCACTTCGCTCATCTTGCCGCCTCGCCATTGCAGCCGCACCGCTTTCAGCGCTTTGACCCGGCCATTCTCGCCGACAAAGCACTTGGTCGCCACCGACCAGTCGCGCATTGCGCCCTCGTCATGCGACGACGAAGTGCGCAACCGCGTCGGCCAATACGGCCATACCGGATTGCGCTGCGTATCGTCGGGTTTTCCCAGCAACTCGAATTGCGCGATGGATTTCGCGCCGTGGCGATTGGATGTGCCGACACAGTCGGACCCGGTGTCGCCACCACCGATGACCACCACATGCTTACCGGTGGCCATGATTTGACCGGCGACCTTGTCGCCTGCAACCACTTTATTTTGCTGCGGCAGAAATTCCATCGCGTAATGCACGCCTTGCAACTCGCGGCCCGGCACCGGCAGATCGCGCGGGTGCTCGGCGCCGCCCGACAGCACAAGCGCATCAAATTCCGCGAGCAGCCTGCGTGCGGGAACATTGCCGCCAATCTCCTGGTTAACGCGGAACGCCACACCTTCGGCTGTCATCTGCTCGATACGCCGGTCAATGAAATGTTTTTCCATCTTGAAATCGGGAATGCCGTAACGCAGCAGGCCGCCGATACGATCATTCTTCTCGAACAGCACCACGTCGTGCCCCGCGCGCGCGAGTTGCTGCGCGCACGCCATGCCCGCCGGGCCGGAGCCGATTACCGCGACGCGTTTGCCGGATTTCTGCGGGGGCAGCTGCGGCGCCACCCAGCCGTTTTCCCAGCCCTTGTCGATGATCGCGTGCTCGATGGACTTGATGCCTACCGGGTCGGCGTTGATGCGCAGGGTGCAGGCTTCTTCGCACGGCGCCGGGCACACACGGCCGGTAAACTCCGGAAAATTATTGGTGGAGTGCAGCGTGTCCAGCGCGGCCCGCCAGTCCTGTTTGTAAACGAGATCGTTCCAGTCGGGAATGATGTTATTGATCGGGCAGCCGCTCATGCAAAACGGCGTGCCGCAATCCATGCAGCGTGCACCCTGCACGCCGGCCTGCTCGTCGCTTAAATGGCCGACGAACTCGCGGTAATGCCTGGTGCGTGTGTTTTTGTCTTCGGCCGCTTCCGTTAGCCGCTCGTATTCGAGAAATCCGGTGACTTTACCCATTGCCGTCTTAAAATATTGGTATTGGATTATGCTGCAATTTTTTTACCGCTACTCGCATTGCGAGCCATCTCGCTCAGCGCACGCCGGTATTCGTGCGGGAACACTTTCACGAACTTCGCGCGTTCAGCCGGCCAGTTATCGAGGATCGCCGTCGCGCGCACGCTGCCGGTGTTGCAGGCGTGCGCTTCGATCATTTGCTTCACCACCGCTTCGTCGCTCATGCCGCGATGCCACAATTCGTGCGCGACTTTGGCCTCCTGCTCCTGCTCGCTGAGCAGCGGCTCGAGCTTCACCATCGCTGCGTTGCAGTACGATTCGAACACGCCGTTCTCGTTATAAACGTACGCGATGCCGCCCGACATGCCGGCTGCGAAATTGCGCCCGGTCATGCCCAGCACAACAATCGTGCCGCCCGTCATGTATTCGCAACCGTGGTCACCCACGCCTTCAACCACCGCGTGCGCGCCGGAGTTACGCACCGCAAAACGTTCGCCCGCAACGCCGCGGAAATACGCTTCGCCTTCAATCGCGCCATACAGCACGGCGTTGCCGGTGATAATGTTTTCCGTAGGATCGCCCTTGAACTTCGGCGATGGTTGCACGCATATGCGACCGCCTGACATGCCCTTGCCGGCATAGTCGTTGGTGTCGCCGATTAAATCGAGCGTTACGCCGCGCGCAAGAAACGCGCCGAAACTTTGCCCGGCGGAACCGGCGAAGCGCACATGGATGGTGTCATCGGGCAGGCCCGAGTGCAGATAACGCTTGGCGATTTCGTGCGACAGCATGGTGCCGACGGTGCGATTGATGTTGCGGATCGGCATGTCGATCGCGACTTTTTCGCGGCGCGTCAGCGCAGGCTGCGCCAGTTCGATCAGCCGCATATCCAGCGCCTTGTCGAGGCCGTGATCCTGCGTTTCGCAATGGAAGCGCGGGACTTCCGGACCGATTTTTGGCAGTGTAAAAATGCGTGAGAAATCGAGGCTTAGCGCTTTCCAGTGCAGGATGCCTTTTTGCATGTCGAGCAGATCGGCGCGACCGATAAGGTCGTTGAACTTGCGCACACCGAGTTGCGCCATCAGCTCGCGAATTTCTTCGGCGATAAAGAAGAAAAAATTGATCACGTGCTCAGGCTTGCCGGCGAATTTCTTGCGCAGCACCGGGTCCTGCGTCGCCACACCCACCGGGCAGGTGTTCAGATGGCACTTGCGCATCATGATGCAGCCCTGCGTCACCAGCGGCGCGGTGGCGAAACCAAATTCATCGGCGCCGAGCAGCGCGCCTATCACCACGTCGCGGCCGGTTTTTATCTGGCCGTCCACCTGCACGGCGATGCGACCGCGCAGTTTGTTGAGTACCAGCGTCTGCTGCGTTTCGGCCAGGCCGAGTTCCCACGGCGTGCCGGCGTGCTTGATCGAAGACCACGGGCTCGCGCCTGTGCCGCCGTCGTGGCCGGAAATGGTGACGTGATCCGCCTTGGCCTTGGCCACGCCGGCGGCCACCGTGCCCACGCCGATTTCTGACACCAGCTTGACGCTGATCGAAGCGCCGGGATTGCCGTTTTTAAGATCGTGTATCAGCTGCGCGAGATCTTCAATCGAATAAATGTCATGGTGCGGCGGCGGTGAAATCAACTCCACGCCAGGCGTCGAGTAACGCAGCTCGGCAATGTACTCGGACACTTTTTTGCCCGGCAACTGGCCGCCTTCGCCGGGCTTGGCGCCCTGCGCCATTTTGATCTGGATTTGCTCCGCGCTGGCGAGGTACTCGGTGGTGACACCGAATCGTCCGGAAGCAACCTGCTTGATTTTCGATTTCAGCGAGTCGCCTTCGTGGATCTCGGTGTAGTTTTCCACGCGCGTGGCGCCCAGCCTCGATTGCAGCGTCTCGCCCGCCTTGACCGGCGCGAAACGGTTACGGTCTTCGCCGCCTTCGCCGGTGTTGGATTTGCCGCCGATGCGGTTCATCGCAATCGCCAGCGAGGTGTGCGCCTCGGTGGAAATCGAGCCCAGCGACATGGCGCCGGTGGAAAAGCGCTTGACGATATCCGCAGCAGATTCCACTTCTTCTATCGGCGCCGGTGTACAAAGCGAAAACTTGAATTCAAACAGGCCGCGGAACGTCATGTGCCGCTGCGACTGATCGTTGATGATCTGTGTATATTCCTTAAAACCGGCATAGCTCTTTTGGCGTGTCGCGTGCTGAAGTTTGGCGATGGCGTCCGGTGTCCACATGTGTTCTTCACCGCGCACGCGCCACGCGTACTCCCCGCCCGCGTCGAGCGCACTCGCGAGCACCGGGTCGTTGCTGAACGCCGCGCGATGCGAGCGTATCGCTTCTTCGGCGACGCGGAACAAGCCGATGCCTTCGACGTTTGAGGTGGTGCCGGTGAAATACTTGTCCACCAGCGCTCTCGCCAGCCCGACGGCTTCAAATATCTGCGCGCCGGTGTAGGACATGTAGGTTGAGATGCCCATTTTGGACATGACTTTGCGCAGGCCTTTGCCGATGGCCTTGACGAAATTCTTGATGGCTTTTTTGCCATCAACATCCGCGCCGAGCAGCTTGCGGTCGGCGAGATCCAGCAACGTTTCCATCGCCAGATAGGGATGCACCGCCTCCGCGCCGTAGCCGCCGAGCAGGGCAAAATGGTGCACTTCGCGCGCACTGCCGGTTTCAACCACCAGGCCGGCGCTGGTGCGCAAACCTTTATCCACCAGATGCTGATGAATGGCTGACAGCGCGAGCAACGCGGGAATTGCCACCTGGTCGCGATTGACCTTGCGGTCGGACAGAATAATGATCGAGTAACCCGCGCGCACCGCGTCTTCGGCCTGTGCGGCGAGGCTTGCAAGCCGCGCTTCAATCGCCTCGTTGCCCCAGGCCAGCGGGTAAATAATGTCGAGCTCACACGACTTGAATTTGCCGTCAGTACAGCGGTCGATGTGACGGATTTTCTCCATCTCAAAAAAATCGATCACCGGCTGGCTGACTTCCAGGCGTATCGGTGGGTTGCTTTCGTCGATGCCAAGCAGGTTGGGCTTCGGGCCGATGAATGACACCAGCGAGGTCACCAGTTCCTCGCGTATCGGATCGATTGGCGGATTGGTCACCTGCGCAAATAACTGCTTGAAGTAGTGATATAACGTCTTGTTTTTATTGGATAAAACGGCTAACGGCGAATCGTTTCCCATGGAGCCGATCGGCTCTTCGCCGTTTAAAGCCATCGGCGTTAGCAGGAACTGGAGTTCTTCCTGCGTCCAGCCGAACGCCTGCTGGCGGTCGAGCAAGCGCACGTCGCTGCGCACCGGCTGCGCTTTGTCGGTATCAACCTCATCGAGTTTTACGCGTATGCGGTCTATCCACTCCGCATAGGGCTTGGCGGAGGCGAGAGACTCCTTCAGTTCCTGATCGTCGATGATGCGGCCTTTTTCGAGATCGACGAGGAACATTTTGCCGGGTTGCAAGCGCCACTTTTTGATGATCTTTTCTTCGGGTATCTGCAGACAGCCGCATTCCGAACCCATGACCACCAGATCATCGCTAGTGACGATGTAGCGCGCAGGACGCAAGCCGTTGCGATCCAGCGTCGCGCCGATCTGACGGCCGTCGGTGAACGCTATCGCGGCAGGGCCGTCCCACGGCTCCATCATTGCCGCGTGATATTCGTAAAACGCGCGGCGGCTGGCATCCATCAGGGTGTGGCCTTCCCACGCCTCGGGAATCATCATCATCACGGCGTGCGCGATCGAATAGCCGCTCATCACCAGCAGCTCCAGCGCGTTGTCGAAGGAGGCCGAATCGGACTGGCCGGGATAAATCAACGGCCACAGCTTGTTCAAATCACTGCCGAGAATGGGGCTCGAAATCGCGCCTTGCCGCGCGCGGATCCAGTTGACGTTACCGCGCAAGGTATTGATTTCGCCGTTGTGCGCGATCATGCGAAACGGATGCGCCAGATCCCATGTCGGGAAGGTATTGGTCGAAAAGCGCTGGTGGATCAGCGCCAGCGCCGACACCACGCGCGGGTCCTGCAAATCCTTGTAGAACACGCCAACCTGATTCGCCATCAACATGCCTTTGTACACCACGGTGCGTGCGGAGAACGACGACACATAAAACTCCGAGCCGTGTTTCAAATGCAGCGAACGGATCGCGTGACCGGCGGCCTTGCGAATAATGTAAAGCTTACGCTCCAGCGCATCGGTCACGGTGACACCAGCGCCGCGCTTGACGAACACCTGGCGGATCACCGGTTCGATTTTCTTGACCGATTCGCCCAGATCGGTGTTGTCCACCGGCACATCGCGCCAGCCGAGCAACACCTGGCCTTCGTCTTTGATCGCGCGCTCGATTTCGTACTCGCACGCAAAGCGCGAGGCAGGCTCGCGCGGCAAAAACACCATGCCCACGCCGTACTGGCCGAACGGCGGCAATGCCACGCCCTGCTTGGCCATTTCTTCACGGAAAAACTTGTCAGGCATCTGTATCAATATGCCCGCGCCGTCCGATGCCTTCGGATCAGCCCCCACCGCGCCGCGATGGGCGAGATTTTTCAGAATGGTCAGACCCTGCTCGATGATTTCGTGGCTTTTTTTACCCTTGATGTTCGCGACAAAGCCGACGCCGCAGGCGTCATGCTCGTTGGCGGGGTCGTACAGACCTTGTGCGCCGGGCGGATAATCCGCATCCAGGGTAGCGAAGGCGTGCAACGAAGTATCCACGATTAGCCTCAAAAAATAATAAATAAAACAATAACTTATGAACGTTTTATTGCGCCGCTACAGCGTGCCATGGTGAAAGCAAAAATAGCGGGGTGAAACCCTATGAGTCTACCGGTACCAAGCCCTTGCTTCAATAGAGAATTTTGACGGTTGCAAGGCGCAAAATGCGCTGCGCTCTGCATCAGGGCATGGGAGTCGCCAGCGAAATCGCCGCCCAAATCAGCGGTGTCAGCGGCACACGCCCGCTCAAAGCGTGTGCGACTTGTCGCCGCGCGCAAAGCCGATGAGCGCGACATCCACGCCTTTGCCGAGCGCGATGACCTTGAACAGTTCGCCCATCTCCGCCGGTGACAACAGTTTTTGCGCCTGCGCTGCGAGCGGTGCGTAGGCGCGCGTGTCGATGGCGGGCGTAGCCGCGAGCAGTGCGGTGATTTCGCAGTTGATCAAAAACTGCGCCTGCGTCGCGTAGCCGCACAATTGCGCGCCGCCCTCATGTGCAGCGACGGCGATCGCGCTGAAATCAACGTGGGTGGTAATGTCCTGCAACCCAACCAGCGCAAAAGGATCATCATGTGCATGGTGGCGGTAGTGGCACATCAGCGTGCCCTGGTCGCGCTGCGGGTGATAAAACTCGCGCGCCGGGTAGCCGTAGTCGATGAACAACATTACGCCGCGCGTGAGCACATGTGCGAGGCTTGTTACCAGTGCGCGGGCGGTTAGATTGATCTCGGTGCGGTAGCCGTCGGCGGGCAGCGCTATGCCTTCGGCACAGCGCCGCAATTCCTCCGACGCCCTGCTTTCAAACCAATGAAACGAATGACGCGCCGGGTGGTGTTTCACAAAAGCTTCGACAACTTCGCCGCTACGGGTTGCAGCTACACGCGCTGGCGTGGCATCCAGCACCTCGTTGGCGAGTATCACGCCCTCAAATTGCGCGGGCAGCGTCTCCAGCCAATGCACGCGATGCGCCAGCGCCGGCGCGCGCCGCGAAATCTGTTCGCGCTGCCGCTCGCGCAAATCGCCACTGAGTTCCAGCATCAGATAGCTTTCCGGCGCGCAGCCGAGCGCTTCCATTTCCAGCAGTAAATCCGCCGCCAGCGCGCCGCTGCCTGCCCCGATTTCAAGAATGCCGCGCAAGCCATACGCATGCAATTGCGCAAGCTGCCGCGCGAGGCAACGCGCAAACAGCGGCGACATTTCCGGCGCCGTGATGAAATCGCCGCCTGCCCCCAGTTTGCGGCTGCCCGCGCTGTAGTAGCCCAGACCCGGCGCATAAAGTGCCAGTTCCATGTAACGCGCGAAGCTGATCCAGCCTCCCGCCGCGTTTATTTCCTGAGCGATCAATGCCGACAATTGATCGCTCAGCGCTTGTGCTGCGGCTGAAGGCGGCGGCAGATGCGCCAGATGCGGCGGAATAATCACGCCGGAATGATCTCCGAATACGCTAAAATAAACAATACGTTATGAAACTTCCTCTGCAAAAGAAAACCGTGCTGGTGACCGGTGGCGCGCGGCGCCTGGGCGCGGCAATTTGCCGGCGTGTGCATGCGGCCGGCGCCAACGTGATGATTCACTATCGCACCTCGGCGGCGGCGGCACGCGCACTGGCGAAGCTGCTGAATGCAGCGCGCAGCGGGAGCGCTGCCTGCGTGAAGGGGGATCTGCTCGACGCCAAGACGCCGCAGGCGCTGGTGGCGGCGTGCATTGCCGAGTGGGGACGGCTCGATGTGCTGGTGAATAACGCATCGAATTTTTATCCTACGCCGGTGGGGCGCATGACCGAGCGCATGTGGCACGATCTCATCGGCGCCAATCTTAAAGCGCCGCTGTTCATCGCGCAGAGTGCGGCAGGCGAATTGAAAAAACGCCGCGGTGCAATAATCAATATCGTGGATATACATGCCGAGTTTCCGTTGAAGGACTACGTTATTTACAGCATTGCCAAGGGCGGGTTGGCGGCGCTCACGCGCTCGCTTGCGCGCGAGCTTGCGCCAGCAGTGCGTGTAAACGGTGTGTCGCCCGGGCCGATCTTGTGGCCGGACGCGAACATCTGGAAAAGCCCGCACACGCGCAAGCGCATTTTGGAGCGCACCTTGCTAAAGCGCGTGGGCGAGCCGGACGATATTGCGCGCATGGTGGAATTTTTAATTACCGGCGCACCCTACGTTACCGGGCAAATTATCGCAGTGGACGGCGGGCGCAGTATTGCGTTGTAAGGGCGTGAAAGGTGAAAGGGGAAGGGGCGCTCCTGCGCTCAGCCTTTTTAATCGAGAAAGCGTAAACATGGACACACACGTCATACACATCACGCCGCGCAGCACCAGGGAGCGCAAGCAGGGCTACGAGTCGAATAAACTCGCCAAACGCCTGCGCCGTCTGACAGGACAGGCGATCGCCGATTTCGACATGATACGCAACGGCGACAAGGTCATGGTGTGCCTGTCGGGCGGCAAGGACAGCTACGCGCTGCTCGATATATTGCTGCATCTGAAAGCACATGCGCCGCTGCACTTTGATCTGATCGCGGTGAATCTCGACCAGAAGCAGCCGAATTTTCCCGAGCAGGTGCTGCCCGAATATCTGACGCAACTCGGCGTCCCGTATCGCATCGAGGCGCAGGATACCTACAGCACCGTCAAGCGCCTGATCCCCGAAGGCAAGACCATGTGCTCGCTTTGCTCGCGGCTGCGGCGCGGCGTGCTGTATCGCGTGGCGGGCGAACTGGGTGCGACCAAAATCGCATTAGGCCACCATCGTGACGATATTCTGGAAACTTTTCTGTTGAATATGTTTTACGGCGGCAAGCTGAAAACCATGCCGCCTAAACTCGTGTCCGACGATGGCAAACACATCGTGATCCGCCCGCTCGCCTATTGCGAAGAAAAAGACCTTGCCGAGTGGGCCGGGGTGAAACAGTTCCCGATCATTCCCTGCACGCTGTGCGGCTCGCAGGAGAGCTTGAAGCGCAAGGAAGCCAAGGCGCTGCTGCGTGAGTGGGAGAAGCGTTTTCCGGGGCGCGTGGAGACAATATTGACCAGTCTGCAAAACATCACGCCGTCGCATATGCTCGACCGTGCGTTGTTCGATTTCTCTGCGGTAACAGCCACGGGGGAGGCCGACCCCGCCGGTGACAAAGCGATTGACGAGTAGCACTTGGTGGGCACGCTTTTGTGCCCACGCGGACAGCGGCCAGTATTAATATTGCGGAATATGCTGTTATCGAAAAAATTGCCCGCGCGTCAGGCATGTTGCGTGTGGCTTGTGGGCACGCTGCGCTTTGCCCACCCTCGCTCGCTACAGGCGTATGGTCATGGTCAGCGGTTTCGGTGGATGTGAGCGTTCGACCTGGCGCAGCGTGGCGCCGAAACTGGGGGCGTTTCCTTTTTCGATTTAGCACGTACTAAATTTTTATAAGTATCTGTTTTAAATAGTATTTTTAACAACCTCTGATGGTAAATACTGCCTTATGATGTCTTGTAAAGCGTCGCCAATAATGGCGACTTCAAGTTAGCCGTCATGAAGACGTATCCAATAGTGCGGCCAGATGGTTCTCGTCGAGGCTTCGAGATCACGAGTAGCTGGCTTACGTTTCGGCCGCTGTTCAAACTGCTGCGCTCGGTTCCCGGTGTAACAGATGTTCGTCGAAATTGGTTCAAAGACGATCGGGTGACATTCAAGTCCCACGGAAAGGCAGCCGTCGTGAATGAGCCGTGGGGCGACAACAGTCGATACTGGGTAGGTCTGGAAGATCCAGACGCATCCCCCGACTTAGACATCGCGCCAATCCACGAGGCGTTTAGCCGCTATCGTGGATTCTTGGTCACCACTCTCTGGCTGGTCGGGCAAAAATGACGGCTAACAACGCGTTCGAAAACGGACGCTCACAAGCGGCGCTTCGCTTGCTTGTTCGCGCCGTTCAACGCGGACGTTAGCTGCTTATGAAGATTCCGGACAAAGAGCGAGCGTAGCCCGTAAGGAGCGAAGCGTATTACGGGGTGACAGACTGGCCGTATTCGACTGCATCGTCATGTGAAAAACGATATGCTTCCAGCGGATTGGGAGTGTGCCCAGCAAGAGGGGGAATTTGGTGAGTGGAAATAACGATCCCGTAATACGCTTTGCTCCTTACGGAACTACGCTTGCTGCTCGCTATTCCGTCGCCTTAATCCCCGCCGCCTTAACCGCTTTGCCCCACCGCTCGACTTCTGCTTTCATGAATTTTCCGAACGCATCGGGCGCCGTCGGCGTCGGGTCGTAGCCGCGGTCACGGAGCTGCTTGGCGGCGTCGCTGCCGCTGAGGATTTTGGTGAACACGCTGTTCAATTGCATGATGATCGGTTGCGGCGTACCGGCGGGGGCCATCAGGCCGTACCAGCCGCTAATGACGAAACCCTTGTAGCCCTGTTCGTCGAGGGTGGCGACATCGGGAAGTTCGCGCGTGCGCTTGGCAGTGGTGACGGCGAGCGCGCGGATTCTGCCGGCGCGTATCTGTGGTATTGCTGCGCCGGGGCCGGAAAACAGCGTTTGCACTTCACCCGCGAGCGCCGCCGTCATCGCGGGGCCGCTGCCGCGATAGGGAATGTGTGTGAGTTTAAGCTTTGCGGTCTGGTAAAACACTTCCTGCGCCAGATGCGCGGTGACATTGCCGGAGCCGTAGTTGTAGCCGTTGGGTTTGGCTGCTGCGAGCTTGATGAAGTCCGCCAGTGTTTTGGCCGGCACGCTGGGATGCACCGACACGATGTACGGCTGCTCGATCAGCTGGGTGATGGGCGCGAAATCGCGGCTTACATCGAACGGCACTTTGTCGTACATCCATGGCGCTACGGCGGTAGCGCCAATTTCCGCAATGATCAGCGTGTAACCATCCGCATTTGCCTTGGCGCCGATGGCGGTGCCGCTGGTGCCTTGGGCGCCACCGCGATTGTCGATGAGGATTTGTTGTCCGAGTGCACTGGTTAGCGCCGGTTGCAGTATGCGCGACACCAGATCAGTGCCGCCGCCGGGCGGAAACGGCACGATCAGTCGGATGGATTTGTTCGGGTAGGCGCCGGCGGCGCCCGGCGCGGCCTTTTCCGCGGCAACGGCGATTTGCGGCAGCAGCAGCGCGCTCGCCGCCAGCACGGTCAGCACATAAATCCAGTTTTTCATCGATAGTCTCTACGTCAAATTGTGGAGTGACGTTACCACGGTTTGAGCCTACGCAAAAGACTTTCCATCTTAGCGCCGGGTTCGTAAACAACTAAAATAGTAATAAAAACATAAGCTTACACATAATACCAAAAAGTAATATTGAATTGTCAAATTAATTTCGCCATGTTATTATTGCGCCTAAGGAAACTCCATGACCTGCGCAGAACGCCTCGTAGAACTTTTCGGCAGCCAGGCCGAAGTTGCCCGCCGCTTCAGTCTCGATCGCGCGGTGGTCAGCAATTGGGTGAAGTCGGGCTACGTGCCGGCGCGTTGGGCGATGGAGGTCGAGCAGGTCACCGGCGGTGATGTAAGCGCCGCGGATGTTCTGAACGAAGCAACTGCACGTAAACCGAACCGGCTTAAATCGCGCCCGGACGGCGAAAATCTTTATATCTCCAACGCTGGGAGCAACGCCATGAACAACGAATTTGCGCCACACAAACGCATCCATTCTTTTCACCCGCCGCAGCGCACACTGCTGGGGCCGGGCCCGACGGAGATTCATCCGCGCGTGCTTACCACCATGAGCCAGCCGGCGATTGGTTATCTGGATCCGGTTTTTGTCGAGATGATGGAAGAACTCAAAGCGTTGCTGCGCTACGCCTATCAGACCAAGAATCCGCTGACGTTTCCGATCTCCGGCCCCGGCTCGGTGGGCATGGAGTTCTGCTTCGTCAATATGGTTGCGCCCGGCGACAAAGTGATCGTGTGCCGCAACGGCGTGTTCGGCGGGCGCATGATCGAAAACGTCGAGCGCTGCGGCGCCACTGCGATTGTGGTCGAAGACAAATGGGGCGAGCCGGTTGATCCGCAAAAACTCGAAGATGCGATGAAAACCAATCCCAACGCACGCCTGGTCACTTTCGTGCATGCGGAAACTTCCACCGGCGTGCTATCGGATGCAAAAAAACTGGTCGAGATCGCGCACAAGCATGATGCGCTGACCATCGTGGATGCCGTGACGTCGCTCGGCGGTGTTGAAGTGCGCGTCGATGAATGGAAATTCGATGCGGTGTATTCCGCCAGTCAGAAATGTTTGTCGTGCACGCCGGGGCTGTCGCCGGTGTCGATTTCTGAGCGCGTAGTGGATTTCGTCAAGGGACGCAAAGACAAGATTCATAGCTGGTTCATGGACATGAATCTGCTGCTCGGTTACTGGGGCGCGGCTAACCGTACTTATCACCACACTGCGCCGACTAATTCACTGTTCGGCCTGCACGAAGCCCTGTTGCTGATTCGTGAAGAAGGTCTGGAAAACTGCTGGGCGCGTCACAAGCGCCATCACATCGCATTGAAAGCCGGCTTGGAAGCGATGAACCTCAAGTTTCTGGTGAACGAAAAGTATCAAGTGCCGGAAATGAATGCCGTGCACTGCGCCGAAGGCGTGAACGAAGCCGAAGTGCGCAAGCGCCTGCTTAACGAATTCGGGATCGAAATCGGCGCTGGCCTCGGCCCGCTCGCCGGCAAAATCTGGCGCTTCGGATTGATGGGTTACTCGTGCAGACCGGACAACGTGATGCTGTGCTTGTCCGCGCTCGGTTCCGTGCTCGAAGACATGGGTTACGCAGTACACGTGGGCGACGCCGAATCAGCGGCGCATGCGGCCTACGCGTCGATGCACACTACCGAAGCGGCGGCCAAGAAGCGCAGGACAGCCAAGGCTGCCTGATCAGGCGGGCGTTTCTTACCCGGAGGATTTCAAACAATCCAGTTTTCAAGCGTCAAGCCCCTCACGTTTTGGAAGTGCTGCAGATTGTTAGTCACCAGTGCCGCCTTTAGCGCAAGTGCGTGCGCGCCGATCATGGTGTCGGCAAATCCAATCGGCGTTCCTTGCCGTTCCAGTTGCACGCGCACCTTGGCAAACGCGTCGGCGGCGGCGTTGTCCCACGGCAGTATCGTCATGCGATCCAGAAACGCATGCACTACACGCGCAAGACCACGCGGGTTGCCGCGCTTTTCCAGACCGAACAGCAGTTCGGCCCGGGTTATGACCGAGATCGCCATGTCGCGCGCGGCCACCTTTGCGAGTCGCGCGTCGAGCGCGGAGCTCGAGCCGCGAATGGAATAACTCGCGGTATCGGTATCCAGCAGATAGCGCACTAGCGCCGCCTGCGTGGTTTGCCCGGTTTGCGTGCTGCTTTTACGGCGCGATCTGCGGTTGGGGCGTTCGCGGGTATTGAAAACGGATCACGCGCCGTTTCAATTACGTTCATCGGGCGCTCGTTCATGAAATCCTCGGGCAACCGTGTTTTATCGCGCAACGCAAAAAACTCCGCCCAGCCGCCCTCTGCCGGACGCGCCGATAGCACAATGTCGCCCGTAGCGGCGTCTTTGTGGATGAACACTTCAGAGGCGGCAATCCGGAATTGTTTGGGTAGACGTACGGCCTGGCTATTGCCGTTCGTGAAAACGCGTGCGGTGCGCATATAACCTGCTTAAAGCCTCAATGTAGATACATTGTGTAAATTATACACACATTTTGCGGCGAATGACCCGTTTCGCTCCGTGCTCGTACGGCTGGTAACGCCAGGACGCCCAAGGGTTTTGGTCTAGCGGGAAGTACCAAGGCCGAAACCGCACTCGCGCGCGCGCACGATGGCCTGTACGCGGGTACCAATGCCAAGCTTGGCGAGGATGGCCGAGACGTGATTACGTGCAGTCCTGTCGCTGATGTGGAGTCGCGCCCCGATCGTGGTGTTGCCCAGGCCTTGCGCCACCAGTTCGAGGACTTCGTGCTCGCGCGCGGTAAGTTCGTTGAGCAACAGATCACCAATACCGGTGAGCTTGCCAGGCGACTGCGGCAGAAAATCGTCGAGCGCCTCGACAAGCTGCTGCCACGCCGGCTCGGTATCCAGGAGCACATGGTTGCGGCTTTCGAGCGGCACAAAGCGCGCTCCGGGAATAAGCCCCGCCACCGACCGGCCCTGCTTGAATGGGATTATTGAATTCCCGCGGGAGTGGAGTACGAGCGTCGGGCAGCGGACACTCGGCACGATTTCCCGCACGTCGATCCGGTAGAAAACCTGCTGCAAGGCGACGGCGTTGGTCAAAGAGCTCGTCTGGCGCACCAGATCATTGAACGATCGAAACTGCTCGGTCGATGCGTCGGGCAGATACAGGGACGTGTGAAACTGACCGTACGCCAGGGTGTCGTTGGGCCAGCCGAGTTCCATTACCTTGAGCCGGGCTTGAGCCTCCTCCACTTGCTGAGGCGTCGGGCTGCCCGCCAATCGGTTACGAACATAGCTCGCGTAGAGGATAAGAAGGCTTACTCGCTCTGGGTAGCGTACGGCATAGGTCATGCCGACCGCCGAGCCAGCTGCCATTCCGACTAAAGCGAACTGCTCGAGGCCGGTCGCCTCGATCACCGCCTCTAGGTCTTCAACGAATTTATCGAAAGAGAATTTGACCCCCTCACGGTCCGACAGGCCGCAGCCGCGCATATCGTAGCGGATGAGCGTGTGGCGCCGCGCCAGCAGGGAGATCCAGGGACGCTATACCGGGCCGTCCCAATCCAACTTGAGGTGGCGGTTCCAACCCGCCGCCGCCCAGACGAGCGGCGGACCGGCGCCGCAGGTCGCATACGCGATGCGCGTGCCGTCGCGGCTGGTACAGAAGCGTATCTGCTGCGCAGGCTGAGACGTAGAATACCGTCAGAAGAATGCGCGCAATCATAGCGTACGGGATTCGCCGGCACATCAAAAGGAGCACCACCAGGGCCAGCGAGCCGGCGCATTCTCGCCTCCTTTTATCCGGATCAATCAAGAATGCTGGTGCCATCCCACTCTGTGAACTCGATGACGGTGCCGTCGAGATCGCGGATATAGAATTGCCGGCCGACGAAGACGCCGTTCTTGCGGTCCTTCTCGTCGAAAACCTCCACCCCTCTGGAGGCGAGGAAGGCGCGAAATCTTTCATCGGGTCAAACGCCAGCTTGTACAGGCTGGAATTGATGACGAGCTGCGCATTGGACAGGAGTCCCAGCGTGTAGCCATCCGGAGCCGCCTTTGCGACGCGGTCCGTTGCAATAGTGCCAGCAGCGCCGGAAACGTTCTCGATCACGACCGGTTTTCCCCACGCCTCTGCGAATTTTTGGCCGAGCAGGCGCACGACAGTATCCGGCTGACCGCCAGACGGAAAGCCGACGATGATGCGGACGGGCTTCGTGGGAAAATTCGTTTGCGCAGTCGCGTTGCCGGCCATCACTATGGCTGATACTGCAAGAATTAATGTGAGTATCTGTTTAATTAGCGCGTCCTTCCGAGAGCGAGTGCAGGCATTGTGGAGGAAGGGCGGAAGGGTGTCTTGGGGCAACGGTACTGTTTTGTGCCGTGACTACTGACTGAAAGCGACTAGAAATAGCAGCATCGGGCTCGAAATCCGGGGCAGATGTCACGCAATCGCGAAAAAGAAAGACGCGCGCCCCGAGGCCGAGGTTCCGCCCGCAGCGCAAAAGCGCATCGCGCTAACGCACCAGCAGCGTCGCCAGTCCCAGCAGCAGTCCCATACTAACCACATCGGTCGCCGTGGTGAGAAAAATACTCGACGCCGTAGCAGGATCAAGACCGAAACGCTTCAATGTCAGCGGTATCATCGCGCCGCAAATACCGCTCACCACGCACGCCCCCACCAGCGCGAGCCACACCACGGCGGCGAGGGTTAGCGCGTGCGGCGATTTTTGTATCGTGGCGTAGGTGAACATGCCGAGTGCCGCAACGAGTCCGGTGGATGCGCCGTTCAAAAACCCGAGCGAGGCTTCTTTCATCACCAGCAGGCGTTCCGATCCGGGTTTCAATTCACCGAGCGTAAGACCGCGCAAGGTGACCGCCAGTGCCTGACAACCGGTGTTGCCGGACTGACCGGCGAGCACCGGCAAAAATGCCGCAAGCACCACCAGCTTTTCCACCGTGCCTTCAAACAGGCCCACCACTGCACCGGCGGCAAACGCCGTGAGCAGATTGAGTTGCAGCCAGGGATGGCGGAACTTGAAGCTCTGCGACCAGCGCGTGGCGAGCCGCTCTTCTTTCTCAACACCGACCATGGTGCCGGCCTGCGCGGTGATGTCGAAGGCCCGCTCCTGAAACATCGCCTGCCCGCGCACCAGACCGAGCAGCACGCCCTGCGCGTTACACACCGGATAGACCGGATAATGCCGGTCGAGCACCAGCTTCATCGCTTCCGCTAACGCCAGCTCGGGCGTGAGCGCAAAAGCCTCACGCAACATCAGTGTATCGAGGCGCGTGTTGCCTTCGGCAAACAGCAGATCACGCATGGTGATCACGCCGAGCAGCTTGCCTGCCGGGTCGGTGACGTAACCATAGGTGATAAACGCCACTTTCACCAGGGTGCGCAACTCGGCCACTGCTTGCGCAACCGTCATTGCGGGCGGGAATACCGCAAGCGCGGGCTCCATCATGCGTCCGATGCTGCCGTCTTCGTAGGCCTGATTGCGCGACCACTGACGCGCGGTTTGTGGGGGCACGGCGTGCATCACACCATCGACCAGCCCGCGCGGCAGTGCCGCGAGTATGTCCTGGGTGAAAGCGGGGCTCAACTCGCCGAGCACGCCTGCGATCACGGCCGCCGGATGCTGCTCCAATAGCGCCGCCGCTTCAGGCGCTGACAGCGACTTTACCAGCGGCGCCAACGTCACGTGCGTAGGCTCGGCGGTGGCGGGCGTAGAGACGTTATTGTTGGCGGACATGCGGCGCTCTCCGATCAAGATTTTACGCGGGCATGTTAGCAGTTTAGACGCTGCTGCCGCTAGGACGTTGCAGGACGTTGCAGCCTGGCGTTATTCGCGATGTGCATTTTGGCGGCTATGGAAAACTACAGTCCCAGCCGCTTCCAAATCGCCGTAGTCAACCCCGACTGATTCATGGTGTAAAAATGCAGCCCCGGCGCACCGGCTTTGAGCAGGTCCTCGCAGAGCCTGGTCACGACATCGAGTCCGAAGGCGCGGATTGAACCGGTATCATCGCCATAACCTTCCAGCTTTTTTCGCACCCAGCGCGGGATTTCAGCGCCGCACGCATCCGAAAAGCGCGCGAGCTGCGAGAAGCGTCCGATGGGCATGATGCCGGGCACTACCGGAATGGTAATACCCATTTTTTCGCACTGCTCGATAAAGTGGTAGTAACTATCGGCGTTGTAAAAATATTGCGTAATCGCCGAATGGCCGCCGGCATCGACCTTGCGCTTGAAATTATCGAGATCGTCGCGCGCGCTTTTCGCTTGCGGATGGTATTCGGGATAAGCCGCCACATCGATATGAAAATGGTTGCCAAACTCCGCGCGAATAAACGCCACCAGTTCATTGGCGTAATGCAACTCGCCCGCCGATGCGGTGCCCGACGGCAAGTCCCCGCGCAGCGCAACAACATGCTGGATGCCGTTATCCTTGTATTGCTGAAGGGTGTCATGCAGGCCCGCGCGGGTGGAGCCAATGCACGAGATATGGGGCGCCGCAGCGTGACCCGCCGCGCGCAAATCGAGTACGGCTTTCAAGGTGCGCGCCTGCGTAGAGCCGCCTGCGCCGTAGGTCACCGAAAAGAACTTCGGCTTCAGTAATGCCAGTTCGCTGGCGGTAAGCGCGAGTTTTTCCGCACCCTCGTCGGTGTTAGGCGGGAAAAATTCAAAGCTGTAGGTACGTGGGTGTTTTTGCTGGGATTGCATGATAATTGGATTAATTTTGATTTCTAACGAAGCGCGCCTGTTTCAATGCTCAGACCAGCGCGCGAAGTTCGTCGAGTATTGTCTGAATGTCCCGCGAGTCCTCGCCCTGTATAAGGATGCCTTGTGCGCGTAAAGACTCACGCGGTTGGCCGGGATCGCGGCCGCAAATCGCGGGAAATGCCGTTGCGCTTATCAGATAGCCGCGTATTGGAACATCGAGCGTAAGGACACGCAGTTCCCGCAGCAGATCAAGCTTCGTCAGAAAACGAGCATCGCCCAGAATCAATTCAATGCCCTTGGGTTCGACGAAAGCGAGTGCTTGACGGGCCCCGCGTTTTAGCCACAACATGAAATCCGGATAAAAGCCCTGCTCGGCAAAGAATCCGGCGCCGCGCAGTGCTTGGTTGCGCAAAAGGTATACAGTGCAATCGCACCACTCCGGCGCTTCACAATTCGCTTTCCACCAAGCGCGCAGATCCCACACGAAGCGCGCTTCGCTTTCCACCAGCCCCGGCGGATCGAGCCGTATGCCGAGTTCCTGATCGAGTAACGACAGTTGTCCACTTTGTTCGATACCCGGATTGGAGAGCAGCAGCGGCCGGTACAAATGCTCCTCGCACCACAATCGAGGCAGCGGGCGCGCGAGGTCGTCGCCGGGCATGGCGTGTTTTCCGTCTTGCAGCAGGGCTTCGATGCGATCCGCGAGATCGTTTAGCCCAACAATGCGCGCAACCTGCGCTTCGGGTTCCCGAAATTGAATTTCGGTAAGCAGACCGCCTACGTGTTTTTTCGCGAGTTGCAGCAGTTCGGTCGAGACGCGATTGGAGGCTTCCAGTTCAACACGGTAAGCGAGCGTGCGACTGCCTTTGACCTCCGCCCATGGGAAATTACCGTCATCGGCGGACAACACTTCCGTGCGCCATTGTCCCTGCGCGGCCTCGCGCTGCGCGGCGCGGTAGCATCGAGTCAGCGCCTGTTCAATGCAAGCTGCGACTGCCGCCTCCGCCCTGCGCCACGCTGTCGTATCGCGCGGCAGAAAAAAATCTGCCGGCCCCGCGATGTGTGCTTTTTCCTTCAGGAAACGTGCAATTTCGCCGCGAGGCAGCACAAGATTGCGCCAACCCATGCGCGCCTTGAACGATAAAGCCTCGGTTTGCACGCGGTCGGGGTCTATCCATGCGGCAGGAACGGTACGCGCCGCAGGCGGTGCCACAGTCAGCGATTGGAGCGAGGTGATGCCGGACATGACGGCGATTTCCGCGGCTATGCGCTGTTCGACTGCCGGACAATTCGCCGCCATGAACACCACCGGCTCGCGCGCGAAGTTCGCGAGCGTCTCGTCATTGTGCAATACCTGCAAGGCAAGTTTATCGACCGCAGGCTCGACGGGTTGCAGCAAAACCCAAAGGGGATCCCGCCGTATGCCGTCGCGTTCCAGCGACGTGAGCCATGCCGCCACATAGTCGGCCTTGAGTCCGAACACGTTGAGTGTTTCCAGCACGCGCACGGGCAGCGGAGCGCCTGCCCCCGCGCGCTTCAACGTACCTTCGCGTCCGCGCAGGCGCACGCCGCGTCCGAACAACTGTATGACCTGACTGCCTTCGCCGCTGCCGACTTCCAGCAGCCCCATGCTCGATACTCGCCACGATGACCAGCCTTCGATGAAACGCTTGGCGCCGATCAGAAATTTAATACGCGGATCGCGTTCGATGCGCTCGAATACCGATCCGCTTACCCGGTCCTCGCCACCGTCGGCAAGACCGAGCTTGAGCAACGCTGTTTTCAACTTGCGCGCTTCGCCAACGAAGATCGTGCCGCACCATGCGTCATCTTGCGCACCGGTGCTGCGCAGACCCAGTTCGCCATTCGATAGTGCTGTCACCGCGAGTCCGCCGGCACCGCCGAAGAGCCGCGTCTGTAAGTCCTTCGCGATTTGCGTCGGCGTCAAACCCGTAAGCAAATCGAAGCGCAATGCATCGCCGCCAAGGCGCTGCTGCATTGGGCGTAACTCATTGATAATATTTGCGATTTTATCCTTGAGCCACGCGTGATCGCTGGCTGCCCGGTGCAGAAACCGAGCCACGCGCGCGACTTCCGAGGCTGTGTCCGCGCTGCCTTGCACGCGGCTGCCCACCAGCACCGCGAGTGGCGCGGCCAGGTTGTGCTCGGCGATCACCGCGCGATGTTCGCTATCGTCGAATGCTCGCGCCTGTTCGTAGAAGCCCAGCAATCCCACGGCCAGCAGCAAGTCTTCCTGAATCGAGTCCTTGGTGTTGACGACGCGGAAATCCTTGCCGTAGCCCTCGCGCCAGAATCGCGCATAACCAAAATCCACGAACACGCTTTTTGCATATTCCGCGTGCAATCCGGAATCGAGCGCGGCAACCTGCGCAAATGTTGCCGAATACTCGAAGGTAAATCCCGCCCGCCCCTCAACTGGCTGACGCGCCTCCGGGTGGCCTGCGAGCGATTCGCGGATGTCGCGCCAGTTGCCCGAGCCGCGCACCTCGTCGCTCTTCGTACCCTTGTGGCCTTCGTCCACTAGCAGCAGGTTAGGTCCGCGATAGTTGTCCACCGGCTCCTGCACGCCGCCGCCCCTGCGTCGTGCCGCGCCGTCGGCAAAATAAAACTTGGTTATCTCGGTTACGCTGACAGGCAGTCCCGCGAGCCCCGAGGCCGCCAGTTCCGCGCGATGCTGCGCCGACAGCGATTCATTAGGCGTGATCAGCAGAATATTCTGCGGCTCGAATGGCAGGTGTTCAAGGAATTGCAGCAGATTCAAATGCAGTAACAGCGTCTTGCCCGCGCCGGTAGCCATGAAGCAGGCGATGCGGTCCAGCTCGGTGTCGGCGTAGGGCGTCAGCCCGGAATGCCACTCGCGGCGATACGCCTCCAGCGACTCGCGCAGACCGGCGCGATCGCGCTTCAGGCGCGCCAGATACAAATCCGTGTAAAGACACGCGAGCCACTGAAAATAAGTCAGCGTAAAGCCCGCACGCGCACGGGCAATGCGCGCCACGTGCGCGGCGATGCGCGCGTCGGCGGTGAGTACTTCGGCGCCGATGGCGCAGCCATTGCGCGCGGCCACCGCCAGCGCGAAATTCGAGTGGCCTCCGGCGCCAGCGCCCTGTGCACAGCCGGAGAGCGTATAGAGCAGCCGGTCGTAATGGCCTCCGACCTGCGCGGTGAGCCAGCCGGCGAGCGCAAGATCGCGAGTAAACGGACGGCCACTACCGCCGTTCGCGCGCTTGGTACGCACTGGATGCTTCTTACGGTTACCCGGTGGTGGCATGCGGATCGCGCTCCTGCATCACGCGGGCAAATTCCGCGTCAATACTGGTGCCGGTTTCGCCGTCGAGCAGCATCGTGTCGCCGTTGTACCAAATGCGCGCGTATGTCGAGAGCTTCGAACCCCAGCGCGTCTCAAGGGCTACCGCGAGCCAGCGGTATTCGCGCTCCCAGAATTTACTCTCCGGGGCGGGTGTCAGATCACGCAACACCACGAGTTGCAACTCATCGTCACGTGTGCGCGCGGACATGATGCGGTAGCGGCGTTTCTCGAATGTGTCCTCGAGCACGCGCACGAGCCTCAGGCCGAGCATCGCCAGTGTGCTCTCGGCAAGATCGATGGGCACGAGCTTGACGCCGGCGGGCGTGTGCACCGGCAGTTGCGCGGAGAACGGCGCTTCAAACAGCCGCCCCGGCGCGAACAGCGCCGATCCGCGCGTCTCCTCCTCCAGCAGGTAGCGCAGCGTGTAATCCGACCCTGCCATCTCGCGCATGCCGGCGCGGCGCGCTTCGTAATCGTCGCGTGTTTCCAGTGCGTCCAGTGAGTCTTCGTAGCATTCTATGCGTTGGACCTTTACTAGCGGGAGCGTTCGGTCAGACCAATGGTCATCGTTGTCGCTGGCATGATTAACTTCGCGCTTTGGAGCCCCGTCCTTCCAATCTGGGCAGCTAATCACTTTCGCTATGCGCGGAAGTAATACTGTATCGAAGTACTCGCCCTGTTCAACCAAAGTAAAACGCCTATCTCCTCCGTCCTCACGGTTGAGGTTGATTGCAGCATGCGCTGTGGTTCCGGACCCGGCAAAGAAATCGATGACCAATTCACTGGATCCTTCATCTAGTCCAGCGACCCAAATACAATCCTGTACTGCAAATGGTGATTTCGCAAAAGAGAATCCTGTGGAATCACCAAACAATGCGCTAAGCGCTGCACTTCCATGCTCACGGGCTGCATAGGTGGGCTTGTCCCACCACGATCGCGGAAGGATACCGCTGGAAGGCGTATGTCGGCGAAGCACAACGAGACCCCCGTCGCCGTTTCGTTTGGCTCTAAGGGACTCGACGGCGATTGACCCGTGGGTCAGACTCCACACACGGTCTCTACATTTGTCATCGATTGGGAAAAGAACTTCCTCGTCGGAATTCTTCTTCTCAAGTACATCCCACTCTCGCTTTTCAGCATTCCACGAGAGTTTTGGTACGCGAATGCTATGGAGGTCCGTGGAAATGTAGATCGGATAAAATTGCTTCGGTCTGGTTTTCCGATAAGTAACTGCACCACCGTCTTTTCGAAAGTTTCTCCAGTCAACAATGCTTCCTTCTTCTGTGGTGAATCTCTCAAGTTGTTTCTCTGTCCTGGGGATACGGCGCAATGCGGCTGCCTCTTTAGTACCAAAGAAAAACGCATACTCGTGGCAAATGGAGAATCCCTTTACTGTAGATCGCCCGGATGGATTGTTTCGGATCGTTGCTACACCAAGCTCATTATCTTGGCCAAAGATCTCCTGCAGCAGTTTGGCTAACGTGTGTACTTCGTAATCATCTATAGTGACTACTGCAATTCCATCTCTACGCAAAAAACGCCGGCCCTGCCTAATACGATGGTCGAGCAAAGAAGCCCATGAAGCGGACCTGTACTCATTCTTGTAGTCGATGGGTCCAGCGTCCGTGTTGTACGGTGGGTCAATATAGATGCACTGAACGCGCTCCAAATGACTCGCCTCAAGGGTCCTAAGTGCGCCATAGTTCTCCCCATGCACCAACACTCCGCCCAACTCTGCTTCAATATCGTCAAAGCAACCCAACACGCCAAGCACAAATGCTTCGTCGAAGTGAACAGTATGAATCGGCAGATGGGGAAACTTCTCCAGAAGTTTCTTGCCCGAGAGCGTGTTGTCGCCGACCCAGCCGCGCCATTCGGCGATTTGTTGTTTGTTGGCTGCGGCTTTATCCACCAGCGCCTTGCCGCCTTCGCGCGCGGCGAGCGCGGAGGCCATTACCAGCCAGTCAGTACGCAGGATGAACTTGCGTTTCTCGAATAATCGCGCCTGAAAATCCTCGATCTGGTGCAGGAACGCGATGATGCGCTTGCCGATGTCGCGCACGATGTTGAATTTGGCGCGCTCGCGCGCGAGTGCTGCAGGCGTCTCGCGATCCCATATCTGCAGAAACTCGTTCTTGAGAAAGTAATCAAGTTCGCCTTCGAGGAACGGGCCGAGCCGCGGATGCACGAAGAAGTCGCTGGTGTGCTTGCGCACGTAGCGCGCGACGTGCCGGTCGAATGCCGCGCCGTGCAGCGCGGCGGGCACGGACGCGCTCTTGAAGTCTGCGCCGTCCAGCCAGGCGCGCAACAGGCGGTCCTGTGTCTTGCTGGGTGCGAGTTGACTGCTGGCGGTGCCATTGCCTTCGCCGTTGTCGTCCTTCTCCTTTGCCTTGCCACCCTTGATGTCGTATTTTTTCGCCTCGGTTTCGGTCAGCGGGCGGTACTCGAAGCGGATGACGAGCGCCGCGCCGTCCTGTGCTTTTCCCGCCGGCACGAAGTAGCGCTTGGCGCCCTTGACGTTGTCCTTCTCCTGCTGGGCGGCGGTGATTTCGAACCGCACTTCGCCGCCCGCGCCCTCAGGCTTGAATGCATAGCTTTTGAGAAACTCGCCGCTTTTGACGTAGTGGCTGCCCTTGGTGGCCCAATGAAAGTACACGTCGGATCCGTCGTAAGGCACGCTGTAGGCCGCATCGCGTCCGCGCCGCGGTCGCAGGATGAAATCACCGTCGTTCCAATAACGATGAAAAAAAGTATCGAGTGCAGCGTAGATGCGGCTTTCTTCGTCTTCGGTGGCGGCGCCGGACACGGTGGCGAGTTGCGTTGCTATCAACGCCGGTAGTTCGTGATCGAGAAATTTGAGTACAAGATCGCGCCGTGCGTTAAGGATGCGATAGACGCCGAAGTTAAGCTCGGCGAGATCAAGTTTCAGAATGTCGTTCTTGAGCAGGCCGAGAAAGCGTTCGCGCGGCGTCATGGTGCGCTCCCGGGGCTGCCCAAGGCGGAGAGATAGGCCGTGGCCGCTTCGCCCAACCGCCCGTCAAAGGTGGCGAGCGGCGCCTTAAGCTGGGCGGCCAGCCACAGGTAGGCCGCGTCGTAGGCCGTGAGTTGGCATTGCGCGGCGAGCGCAAAAACGCCGTCCATGGCGATGGGGACACGCTCGATATCCAGCGCCGCGAAAAGCGCCAGTGATTGCACGGCGGCTTCGGCGTCCACTTGTTTGCTGCGCACTTTGCTTAGCGCGATGTTGGTGATTTCGTAATCGACCAGTTGCGGCGCGGCGAGCGCGCGCCCGCGCATCCAGCTAAGCGCAAGTTCTCTTTCATTTTCGTCAAACACGGCAGCGGCCAATACGCTGGCGTCGACCACCAGCGGTTGCCGGCTGGCGTATGGCGCGGGCGGTTGGGCGACGAAAAGCGTAAGCATGGCGTGCGCTCAGGCTGCGGCGGCGTTGCGGTTGTCGCGCATGGCGCGCAAAATTTCCGCGGAGCTTGACGTACCGTTAGGGAACAACCGCTGCGCCCGCGCCGCGACTTCATCGATAGACAGCTTTTCGTCGCCGGGCGCGCCTGCCGTGGCGGGCGCTACCGTACTGCGGAAAGGTTGATTCGGTTGGACCGGTTGAGCAAGAGCCGCTTCCAGAATGCACATGAGCTCGCCTTGCAGGGAGCGGTGATTGCGCGCGGCACGCTCGCGCAACGCCGCCGTGAGCGTGTCAGGAACGCTTTTTACGGATAGATTAGTAGCCATAATGACTCCACTGTGAAAAATGGGATCATTATGGATCCAAAACGGAACATAAAGCAATACGATTTAATAGCGGTAGTGATCCGATTTGAACGGCCCAGCCACCGACAGGTGCAGATACTCGGCCTGCTTCTCGTTCAGGGTCGTCAGTTGCACACCGAGTTTTTTCAAGTGCAGGCGCGCGACTTTTTCATCGAGGTGCTTGGGCAGCACGTAGACTTCGTTCTTGTATTTGCCCCCTTGCGTGAACAGCTCAATCTGCGCAAGCGTTTGATTGGTGAACGAATTCGACATTACGAACGATGGATGACCGGTACCGCAACCGAGGTTAACCAGACGCCCTTCGGCCAGAATGATCAGCCGTTTGCCGTCGGGGAAAATCACATGATCGACCTGCGGTTTGATGTTTTCCCAGGTGTATTGCTTGAGCGCGGCGATTTCAATTTCAGAATCGAAGTGGCCGATGTTGCACACGATGGCGTTGTGTTTCATGCGCTTCATGTGTTCGTGATTAATCACGCTTAAGTTTCCGGTGCAGGTGACGAAGATATCCGCCTTGTCCGCGGCGTTGTCCATGGTCACCACGCGAAAGCCTTCCATCGCGGCCTGCAGCGCACAGATCGGATCGATTTCGGTCACCCATACTTGCGCCGACAGCGCACGCAGGGCCTGCGCGCTGCCTTTGCCCACGTCGCCAAAGCCGCATACCAGCGCGACCTTGCCGGCGATCATCACGTCGGTGGCGCGCTTGATGGCGTCTACCAGTGATTCACGGCAGCCGTAGAGGTTGTCAAACTTCGATTTGGTCACCGAGTCATTGACGTTGATCGCGGGGAACGGCAAGCGGCCTTCTTTTTGCATCTGATACAGACGATGCACGCCGGTGGTGGTTTCTTCGGTCACGCCTTTGATGTGGGCTTCGACCTTGGAATAGAAGCCGGGCTTTTCTTTGAGCGTTTTGCGCATGGCGGCGAACAGCACCGCTTCTTCTTCATTGGCGCCTTGCGGCGGCTTTGTTTTGTTGCGCTCATGCTGTGCGCCGAGGGTCACCAGCAGCGTGGCGTCGCCGCCGTCGTCAAGTATCATGTTGGGCGATCCCCCATCCGACCATTGCAGGATGCGGTGGGTGTAATCCCAATAGTCTTCCAGCGTTTCGCCTTTGTAGGCGAACACCGGAATGCCGCGCGCAGCGATGGCGGCGGCGGCATGATCCTGTGTCGAGAAAATATTGCACGAAGCCCAGCGGATATCCGCGCCGAGTGCCTCCAGCGTTTCAATCAGCACGGCGGTCTGGATTGTCATGTGCAACGAGCCGGCGACACGCGCGCCTTTGAGCGGCTGCCGGCCGGCGTATTCTTCGCGCAGCGCCATCAGACCGGGCATTTCGGTCTCGGCAATGGCGATTTCCTTGCGACCGAAATCGGCGAGCTTGAGGTCTGCTACGTGAAAGTCGGTAAAAGTCTTAGATGCGGCGTTCATCACGCGCTCCTTTCCAGTTGGAAAAAAAGTTCGTGAGCGCCGTTGCGGGGTTAGGTCCACCGAGCCTGGCAGAGTTAAAGTCGGAAACCCCTTTAAAGTCTGTCGCAACGCTCCTCGGCGAGGGCGGTATTATAGCCTAAGTCACACGCGGTTTAAAATTAACATATTGTTTAAAAACAATATGTTACGGTAAATCAAAAAGCCGATCTAAGGCGGCTTTTTATAGCGCATACGAATGGCGTTACCGGGCGTCGGCTTTTAACGCTTCGACTTTATCCGTCGCCTCCCACGTGAACTCCGGCTCGTCGCGCCCAAAATGCCCGTGCGCGGCGGTTTTCTCGTAGATCGGACGCAGCAGGTTGAGAGAGTGAATGATGCCTTTCGGACGCAAGTCGAAATGTTTCTCGACCAGTTGGGCGATCTTTTCGTCAGAGATTTTGCCGGTGCCGAAGGTTTCGACCAGCACGCTGACCGGGCGTGCAATGCCGATCGCGTACGCCACCTGAATTTCGCACTTGCTGGCAAGGCCGGCGGCGACGATATTTTTTGCGACGTAACGCGCGGCGTAGGCTGCCGAACGATCGACCTTCGATGGGTCTTTGCCGGAGAACGCACCGCCGCCGTGACGCGAATAGCCGCCGTAGGTGTCGACGATGATTTTTCGTCCGGTCAGGCCGGTGTCGCCTTGCGGCCCGCCGATGACGAAGCGGCCGGTCGGGTTGATCAGATACTTGGTGTCCTTGGTGATCATATTTCTCGGCAGCACCGGTTTGACGATTTGCTCGATTACGCTTTCGGTGAGCGGTTCGTGCGAGATGTCCTCGGTATGCTGGGTGGAAATCACCACAGTGTCGATGTGATGCGGCTTGCCGTCCACGTAACGCACCGATACTTGTGATTTTGCATCGGGGCGCGCCCACGGCAGACGGCCATCACGGCGCAATTCCGCATGACGCTCCATCAAACGGTGCGCATAAAAAATCGGCATCGGCATCAGTTCCGGCGTTTCGTCGCAGGCAAAGCCAAACATCAGGCCCTGGTCGCCCGCGCCTTGATCGAGGTCCAAACCCTTACCTTCATCGACGCCCTGCGCGATATCCGGCGATTGCTGGTCGTAACATACCATCACACCGCAGCTCTTGTAGTCAAAGCCGATATCGGAATCGGTGTAGCCGATGCGTTTGATCACTTTGCGCGCCACTTGCGCGTAATCCACGCGCGCGCTGGTGGTGATCTGCCCGGCCATCACCACCAGGCCGGTGTGTGTCAGTGTTTCGGCGGCGACGCGGCCGGTTTTGTCTTGCGCCAGAACGGCATCGAGTACCGCATCGGAAATCGCGTCCGCAATTTTGTCGGGATGGCCTTCGGAAACGGATTCGGAGGTAAAAAGGAAATTGCTCATGGGTGTGATCTTGCGCTTCGTTGAGTTTAAAAAAGCGCATAGAATACCATGAAGGTCTTGATTCTTCACGATAATCCATGATTCGTCTGCTATTTCAATGTGTTGGCCGTATGCCGCTCTGGGCGCTGCACGCCTTGGGTGCGGCGGCGGGCTGGCTGGTGTATGTGTGCTCGCCGACGTATGCGCGGCGGTTGCGCGAGAACCTGCGTGCGAGCGGGGTTTGTGCGCCAGACGCCTGCGCAACGCTGCAACGGCAGGTAGTAGCTGAAACCGGCAAAGGCGCCGTGGAGCTTGCCGCGTTTTGGTTTGCCCCGGATGCAGCGATACAGCGCTGGGTCATTTGCGACACCTGGGCTGACGTGGAGCGCGCGCGTCTGCCTGGTCAAGGCATCTTGTTTCTAACGCCGCATCTGGGCGGGTTTGAAATCACCGCGCAATACATCGCGCAGCGCATGCCGATGACTTCATTGTATCGGCCACCGAAATTGCGCTGGCTGGAACCTTTGATGATGGAAGGCCGCAGCCGCTGGCAGACGCGCGCAGCGCCGGCCAATCTGCGCGGCGTAAGGATGTTCTTAAAAGCGCTGCGACGCGGCGAGGCGGTGGGTTTGTTGCCGGACCAAACACCTGGCGTCGGCGAGGGCGCGTGGGCCAATTTTTTCGGCCGCCCGGCCTATACCATGACGCTGGTGAGCCGCCTGCGCAAGACCACGAATGCATTGCTGGTGATGATGATCGCAGAGCGCCTGCCGCGCGGACAGGGCTATCATTTGCGCTTCGAGCTGTTGCAAGCCGACGGATTTGACGAGACGGCGTTGAATCGCGCCGTAGAATCCGTGGTGCGGCGTTGCCCGGCGCAATATTTGTGGGGCTACAACCGCTACAAGGTTCCGGCGGGTGCGGCGGCGAAGGTTGGGGAGTGAAAGAAAAAAAGCATTACCGCAGAGGCGCAAAGACGCAGAGAAGCACCAAAGGTCTTTCTCTACCTAGTCTCTGCGTAGTCTCTGCGCCTTTGCGCCTCTGCGGAGAAGGGGTTTTCTTATAATGCGCATCGGTCTATTCGTCGTATGGCTGCTGCGTTTGCTGCCGCTCGCATTGCTTGCCCCGCTCGGCCGCGCGACCGGCTTGTTGCTTTACGTGTTGGCGCGCGAGCGCCGGCATGTAACACTAACTAATCTCAAACTGTGTTTTCCACAATGGCGTGATGCCGAGCGCGCGCGCGTTGCACGCAGCCACTTTCAAGTGGTGGCACGCGCCTTTCTGGAGCACGGTATTTTGTGGTGGTCATCCAGGGAACGCATACAAAACATCGTGCGCATCGAGGGCATCGAGCACTGGCAGACCGTAGCGCATAAGCCGGTAATCTGGCTTGCCCCGCATTTTGTGGGGTTAGACATGGGCGGCTCGCGCATCATTACCGAATGGCGCGGCGTTTCCATATACAGTCAGCAGAAGAACCCCGCCTTCGACCGCGTGCTGCGGCACGGACGCACGCGTTTTGTGACCCCCTTGTTACTTTCGCGCCAGGATGGCATACGCCCGGTGGTGAAAGCCATACGCGAGGGCCTGCCGCTGTACTACTTGCCGGACATGGATTTGGGTGCGCGTGACGCGGTGTTTGTGCCGTTTTTTAATGTGCCGGCAGCGACCATCACCGGCCTCTCGCGCCTGGCGCGGCTGGCGCGTGCGGTGGTGGTGCCCGCGGTGACGCGGCAGCTGCCCGGTGCGCAGGGTTATGTGCTGCGCTTTTATCCGGCATGGGAGAATTTTCCGAGCGATGATGTGGTGGCGGATACGCGCCGCATGAATGCCTTCATCGAAGAACGGGTGCGCGAAATGCCGGAACAGTACTACTGGGTGCATAAACGCTTCAAGACGCGGCCGCCAGGGGAGGAAAGCCCGTATGTCTGAGATTCGCGCGCTACGTGAAAACGAGATTCCGGAGCTGTGTGCGCTCGCACGCGAAATCTGGCGCGCGCATTATCCAGGCATTATCAGCAATGCGCAGATAGAATACATGCTCAATGAGCGTTACGACGAAACGGTAATCCGTGAAGAACTGCAGCGCCGCGATTTGTGGTGGGACGTGTTATTGCTGGGCGGCGAAATGACAGGTTATACCTCATATTGTTTAACGGATGCGCCGGAGATGATTAAAATCGACAAGCTCTATTTGCATCCGCGTGCGCAGCGCATGGGGCATGGCGCAAGATTGATGGCCCATGTTGCAAATCGTATGGCCGCGCAAGGCTGCACGCGCCTGACGCTCGCGGTAAACCGGCATAACAAAGCGGCGATCGCAGCGTATCAGAAGCATGGATTCGAAATCGCCGAGACCTCGCTCAAGCAAATCGGCGGCGGGTTCTGGATGGATGATTACATTATGTTGAAAAACGTGAACGGGTGAACGAGTGAAAACCCAATGCACATCGCTCAGCTGCGAATACACTCAACGCCCAACTCTCAACTGAATTATCGGGATCATTGCCGCTAAATGCGCGTATCGTTTACCAAAATGCACGGCCTGGGCAACGACTTTGTGGTGCTCGACGCCACCACCCAGCCGCTGCAACTTGAAGCCGCGCAACTGCGCACGCTCGCCGACCGCCATTTCGGCGTCGGCTGTGACCAGGTGCTGGTGGTTGAAAAACCGCGCAGCGCGGACACGGATTTTTACTATCGCATTTTCAATGCCGACGGCGGCGAGGTTGAGCAATGCGGCAATGGCGCGCGCTGCTTTGTGCGCTACGTGCATGACCGTGGGCTGACGCGCAAAACGCGCATCCGTGTCGGCACCCTGGGTGGCGTGATCGAGCCGCAACTTGAAACCGACGGGCAAGTCACGGTGAACATGGGTGCGCCGGTTTTCGAGCCGCTACAAATTCCTTTTGATGTGTCGAAGCAGGCGCTCACCTACGACTTGGAATTTAATAATAAACATATACAAATCAATGCGTTATCCATGGGAAACCCACACGCAGTGCAAGTGGTCGCTGATGTTGAACAGGCGCCGGTCGAGCGCGAAGGCCCGCTGATCGAATCGCACCCGCGTTTCCCCCAGCGAGTGAACGCAGGCTTCATGCAGATCGTCAGTCGCGACCACATCAAACTGCGCGTATATGAGCGCGGCGTAGGAGAAACCCTGGCGTGTGGCACTGGCGCTTGCGCTGCGGTGGTTGCGGGCGTACAACGCGGGTTACTCGCCCGCCAGATTCACGTGCGCGTGAGCACACGAGGCGGAGACCTCTCGATTTTTTGGGCCGGCGTTGGCCAACCGGTGCTGATGACCGGCCCGGCTGTAACCGTGTTTGTAGGAGAAGCAGAACTGTAAACGAACGCCAGGCGCCGCCAACACTCAGGAACAACCATGAATTCAGAAGACGTAGCCGCCTACTTAAAACAACATCCGGAGTTTTTCGAGCAGTACGCCGAGATGATCGCCGGCATCAACATTCCGCATCCGCACGGCGGGCGCACCATTCCCATCAGCGAACGGCAGATGCTTACGCTACGCGAAAAAAGCAAGCAACTCGAAGCGAAGCTGCGCGAGATTATTCAGTTCGGTGAAGAGAATGACGCGCTGGGCGAAAAAATGCATGCGATCTCACTGACGTTGCTGCGCGCGCGCGACACCGCGTCGGTGATCGATGCCGTGGCCCAGCGCCTGCGCGAGGATTTCGCCGTGCCGCAGGTGGCGCTGCGCTTGTGGTGTGGCGCGCCAGCCGGGCTTGCCGCGCACGCAGCGTTTGAGCCGGTGAGCGATGCCACGCGCCAATTTGTGATGGCGCTCAGTGAACCCAGTTGCGGCGCTGAAGCCGCCGCCGGCACCGCCACCCTGTTTGGCGCGGCAGCACCCTTACTGAGCTCGTTTGCCATTGTGCCGATACGGGACGGTGGCGATGGGGCCTTTGGCGTACTCGTGCTGGCGAGCGAAGAGCCGCGCCGTTATTACGCCGGTATGGGCGCCTTGTATTTATCGCGGCTGGGCGGCTTGATCGGCTGCGCTCTGGCGGCGCACCTTCCGCCGGCATAAGCGGTGACCGCAGGCCTGCGGCGCGGAGTCAGCGGTGAAGCCTGAAACACCGACCCCGGTTGCAACGATTGCAACGAAGGACTGCGCCGCGCGCCAACATCAACGGGATTTTCTGGCGTATCTCACGCACGAAAAGCGTTTGAGCGCCAACACCACAGCGGGCTACAAACGCGACATCGACGAACTGATTACGCTGATTGGCGCGGGCAATCTCGGCGAACTGCAATCACACCAAATCCGCCGCTTCGTCGCCCAACTCCACGCGCGTAATCTTGATGGCCGTTCCATTGCCCGCATGCTCTCCGCATGGCGTGGGCTGTACCGTTACCTGGTGCGTGACCGCGGTTTTTCCGCCAATCCGTGCGTGGGCGTGCGTGCGCCCAAATCCGCGCGACGCCTGCCGCACGCGCTGTCGCCCGACGCAGCCGCGCAGTTGATGAACATCGATGAAGGCGGCGCGCTCGCGCTGCGCGACAAAGCCATGTTTGAACTTTTTTATTCGTCAGGACTGCGGCTTTCCGAGCTCACCGGGCTGGCGCTCGGTGATATCAACGTTGCCGACACCACCGTGCGTGTCACCGGCAAGGGCGGCAAAACACGCGTAGTGCCGGTGGGCCGCCACGCGCTTGCCGCAATCGAAGTGTGGCTGGCGCAACGCGCGTTGCTCGCGCGTGAATACGCACGTGAGGATGAAGCCGCGTTATTTCTCGGCCAGAGCGGACGGCGCCTCGGCGCGCGTGCGGTGCAATTGCGCATCAAACATTGGGCGGCAAAATTGGGTCTGGATCGCTCGCTGCATCCGCACGTGCTGCGCCACTCGTTCGCCTCGCACCTGCTGCAATCCAGCGGTGACCTGCGCGCAGTGCAGGAAATGCTGGGCCACGCGAGTATTTCGACCACGCAGGTGTATACGCAACTGGATTTTCAGCATCTGGCGAAAGTGTATGACGCGGCGCATCCACGTGCGAGGCGCAAATCGTGAGGAGTGAAGTGTGAAGCGTAAGGCGTGGGCAATAAGGGGGACAGATACGCCCGCCTCACCCCCCACGCCGCACGCTTCACTAGCAAAACTCATCCTCAAACCCGGCCGCGAAAAATCGCTCAAGCGCCGGCACCCGTGGATATTTGCCGGCGCCATTGCGCGCGTCGAAGGCAACCCCGACTCTGGCGCTAGCGTCGAACTGCTTGCAGCCGACGGTGCGCTGCTCGCGGTTGCCGCCTACAGCCCCGCATCACAGATACGCGCGCGGGTGTGGGCGTGGGACACACGCGACATCGATGCCGCTTTTTTCCGCGAGCGTGTCACACAAGCGGCGCAGGCGCGCGCCGAACTTTTAGCCAGCGACACCACCAATAGCGTGCGTCTGGTGCACGGCGAATCCGATGGGCTGCCCGGCGTAATTGCCGATCAATACGGTGACACCGTGGTGTTGCAATTGCTGGCAGCGGGCGCAGAGCGCTGGGGCGACGCGATTGCTGATGCTTTAGCCGCGTTAGCGGGCGTCACCCGGGTATGGGAGCGCTCCGATGCTGACGTGCGCACGCTCGAAGGCTTGCCGCTGCGCAGCGGTTTGTTGCGGGGCGCGCCGACTGCCGACCCCATCCTCGTGCACGAACACGGCCTGCGCTTCAGGATCGAAATCGAGTCCGGACACAAAACCGGCTACTATCTCGATCAACGCGATAACCGTTTGTTTTTAAATCATATTTCAAAAGACGCGCTGGTACTGGATTGTTTTTGCCACAGCGGCGGATTCGCCTTGAACGCGCTCGCCGGCGGCGCGCGAGCGGTCACCGCCATCGACAGTTCCGGCCCGGCGCTGGACCTCGCGCGCGAGAATGCGCGTTTGAACCAGCTACCCGGCGTGGAATGGATCGAAGGCGATGTGTTTCAACTGCTGCGCAAATTTCGCGATGCGGGACGGCGTTTCGATGTGATCGTGCTTGATCCGCCCAAACTCGCGCCCACCGCGGCGCACGCCGAAAAAGCTGCGCGCGCCTACAAAGACGCTAACCTGCTCGCGTTCAAGCTGCTCAATCCCTGCGGCGTGTTGATGACCTACTCATGTTCAGGCGGCGTGTCCGCCGAACTGTTCCAGAAAATCATCGCCGGCGCAGCGCTGGATGCAGACGTCAACGCGCGCGTGGAAGCATGGCATCACGCTGCGGCAGATCATCCGCTGGCGCTGAATTTTCCGGAAGGCGAATATCTGAAAGGCTTGGTCTGCCGCGTGTAGGTCGGATCATCAACGGGGAAGATTCAAGTCTTTCATTGCCGTACGAAGGCGTCCCGTCATAGCGCAACTCAATGATGTTCGAGGCCGAGTTCCCGTTCAAGATGTTTGCAGACCTGACGCAGGGTTGAGGCTGAGAGCTTTCCCAGCTTGACGGCATCGTCGGTTTCGATAGTTGCAATCTTGGCGGTACGAACAACGGAGGCGACGGGCAGGCCAGCGTCTGCGAGGTTGATCACCGGCACATCTCCAGGCCAGCCCCGGTTTTCTGCGCTGGTGATCATCAACACCCACAACAATCCATGCGTATCTTCGAGGTCGCGCGAGGAAACTACCAGTGCGGGCCGCGATTGCCGTGTCGAGCGGTCAGTGTAGGGGAAGGGCACCTTGATGACGTCGCCACGCTTAAAGTTTGCCATAGGCTTTTCTGTCCGCTGCGGAATTCCATTCGTGAAAAGTCCTGAATGGGTCTTCGGTCTTGCCACTGTCCGCCTTGGTAAGGATAACGCGGTGGTCTTCAATGACATAGGCTAACGCATCGCCAGTCTCAAGATGCAGTGCCGCGCGAACCGGCTGAGGGATAGTGGTTTGGGCCTTGGTCGTCAGCTTGCTGGTGATCATGATGATTCCTAAGAATGCGTTTGACACAGTGTAAGGAATTTCCTTTCACCGGTCAATCGTTGCGCGCGAAGGTACGGTTCGGCGGAATAACGCGACAGCGCGCTCTTGACCGGGGTTTGCTCTGAATGCCGCCACGCATTCCGGCCTACGACTTCTTTACCCCCCCACCTTTCACGCGCTTCTTCAACGGCACCTCATCCACCCCGCCCGCACACCACGGATTACAGCGCAGAATGCGCTTCACGCCCAGCCAGCCGCCGCGCCACGCGCCGTGAACCTCAATCGCCTCTTTGGTGTAGCTCGAACAGGTAGGGTAAAACCGGCATTGCTGGCCGAAAAATGGCGACAGCAGCAGCTTGTAGCCGTCGATCAGGAATATGAAAATGGTTTTCATGGTGAAGCAACCAGCAGCGCAGAAAGGCGACGGGTATAGTTTAGCCGATCCCCGTTTCCAGGCTTAAACTGTTGCCTATGAAAACCATCCTCTTGCCCGGCGGTGAGCACGTGCCTGCCCTGGGGCAGGGCACCTGGAATATGGGCGACACGCGCGCGAAACGCGCCGAAGAAGTCGCAGTGCTGAGACGCGGGCTGGACTTGGGCCTGACACTCATAGACACCGCGGAAATGTATGGCGATGGCCGCTCGGAACAATTGATCGCCGAGGCGATTGCCGGGCGGCGCGATGAGGTCTTTCTCGTGAGCAAGGTGCTGCCGGGTAACGCATCGCAGCGCGGGACAGTCGCCGCTTGCGAGCGCAGTCTGAAGAACCTCAATACCGAGCGCATTGATCTCTATCTGCTGCACTGGCGCGGTAGCGTGGCGTTCTCTGAAACACTCGAGGCGCTGACAACGTTACAGCGCGCCGGGAAGATTCGTCATTACGGTGTGAGCAACCTCAGCCTTGCCGAGATGAAAGAATGGTGGAAAACGCCCGGCGGCGCCGCAACCGTAACCAATCAACTGCTCTACAACCTGTCGCGTCGTGGCATCGAATGGGATTTGCAACCGTGGCTGCGCGAGCGGCGTGTGCCGGTGATGGCCTACTCGCCTCTGGAGCAGGCGCGGCTGGTCAAGAATGCAAAGCTCGCGGCGTTGGCGAAAGCCTCCGGCATTACGCCGGCGCAGTTGGCGCTGGCGTGGCTGCTGGCGAAAGACGATGTGATCGTAATTCCCAAGTGCTCACACCCGGGACGGATGGATGAGAACGCCGCCGCGCGCGAAATTGAACTTACCGCGGCGCAGTTGGTTGAATTGGACAGTATTTTTCCGCCGCCTAAGGGCCCGCGTGCGCTGGAAATGCTCTAACCGGGCAGGTTCGTGCTGATACGTCTCTTGCACTCGGCCCTCATAGGTTTTTTTTGCGGCTTTCCCTCAGGAGATGATCAATGCTGTCTGGCACTTCCCCGCGCGCAAGCATGCGACGGAATGTTTCATACACATCGGTCCTGGAACCGGCTTTGCGCAGCGAGTCCTCGTCGTTGAACCAGACGTAGACAATCAGCTTGACCGGCTTCGACGCGTAGCGAAAGAAAAGACGATAACGCTCCGGCAGCCCTTTTTTTACCCGCCGCCAGTTGCCGTAGTCCCTGCCCAGCGTCTTGCCGAGGCGAAAATCCGGATGATCAGGGCGCGCCGGCACGCGCTCAGTGATGGTTTTGTACACGGATGCAAGCAAGCGCGTTCTAGGGTGGGTTTTGTAGTCGCCTGGATCGCTTGCCGCGAGCGCAGCCACCTCGGCCTCCAGTGCGTCGAGTGCAGCGGCGAAAGTCCGGAAGTAGTAGAGCTGCCAGCCATTAATTTCCACGGCAGTTCGACGCTAATCTGCTTTGACACCTTTTACGAGCTTGCCAATACGCGCAAGCTGGGCCGGATTGGCAGCGGTGATCCGCTCCGGCTGTGCCGCCATCTGCGCCTCCAGAAAGCCCAGAAAGCCAAGCAAAACAGGATCGTGCATATCTCCCGCCTTCCGCTTTTTGCCCGATGACCGTGCAGAGAGCAGCACCTGGCCGTCGGCGAGGACGGTTGCGCGAACTTCGCCTTCAAATTCCGGGTGCGCCTTAAAAAAAGCTGCATCCAGCCGGATGCCCTTTGAGTTTCCTACCGGTGTGACCTTACCCGAATATTTTTCAACGACGCTGGACATGAACTTCTCCTGATGTGCTTACGTGTGTAGCCACATTATAACGGATCCGTCCCGGCAAACAGAGAGGCCAGATAGACAAAGGCGATGGCCGTAACACGCCATGGCAGTAGTCCGACTTGAAGATTCGCGGTTTCCGATCCGGAGCCCCTGCTACCCTTGCTAATTCTCGGTTACTGACCAGGAAATCCTGCACATCGCCTACACGGATCAATAAAAAATAACCCATACGAATTAACATGCAAGTCATTGAGTTATTGGTGGCCAAGGGCTGAATTAAACCACCGACACACGGATTTTCAGCCTGAATTAAGAATTGCGATTGGTTTTATAAACAGATACTTACCTACGCTTGCCATTTCCATCCCAATCACAATCAGGGTAAATCAAGATCAATCCAGCGGTCAGCTGACACCATTTAGGCACACTAAGACACAAGGCCGAGCAAGCTCCACCAGTCCCGTGCAGCGTGCAGCACACGCACGATGGACACGCCGTCAGGACGAGGCTGATAGAAAATCAGGTGATTGTCGAAATCCTTGACTCGCCACTTGCGCATCCCTGCCAAGCCAGGGTGTCGCAGTGTCAGCGGGGTGCCGATCATGGGCTGGCCGGCCAAGTCATTGAAGCTGACTTCGGCGTTCGCAAGAAAGCGTTCGGCGGTGTCCATTCCGGCGTTCTCCGCCAGATATACAAAGTGTTCAATAAGGTCCCGCCTGGCTGCCGTGCGCTGGAAAACCTTCGCCATTAGCGCGACTTCTTTCGGCCCTCAATCCTGTCCAAAGCCTCTTTGCGTAGCGCACTCCAGTCTGCCGGCGTCAGCTCATGCTCGGTACTGTTCAATCCTTCCAGGAGCTTCGCCTCAAGCTGTTCTTCGGCCTTGCGCTTCTCGTCGGCTCGGATCAGCTCGCGCACGTATTCGCTTGCGCTGCTGTAGCGTCCGGTAGAAATCTGCCCATCGACGAACTGCTTAAGCAGTTCGGGAAGGGAAATATTCATGCTTTCCATACAGTTACCTCCTTAAGCCTCTCACTATAGCGAAAATGACAGTAAATGGCAATATATGACATTTTATGCCGTTGCTCCTAACTCGCGCAGAAATCTACCAGCGGCGTTTAATTCGGGAAACAAGTGCTCACACAGACAACGGCAGACTATCGACCCATTCAGCGAGCGCTGAACCCAACTGCCAAATCGCGACAGGCACACCACACTTCAGCGCAGCGTCATTGCGTGATTCATGTTTTCGGAAAGTATGACGATCTCGGCGCGCTTGCAACGTTAATGACGTAGGCGTGCCAGACCCACGGACCCAGGAAAATGATTACACGACCTCCCCTGACGCCAGCAGCCCTGAAGTCACCCTGTCGGTACTGGCAGAGTAATGTCATCCAGAGTTACATATACCGTATCCGTACTATGATGGATGTATTTAACTTTAATAATCAATGATATATACATTACCTGTAAATACAGATTGACGACATGGATAATCCCTGTATACTACCTGTATGAAATATCTAGACCAAGCGTTCCTCGCAATAGCCGAGGCTGAGCGCCGACTTAGGGACTTGATAGGCCAGGCAGCCAGTGATTCAAGCTACCGAGAAATTCCGGCGATAGCGGATTTGGCAAAGGCGCTGTCTATTCTTCGCGCGCCGATTGTCGATAACGAAGCCGCCGCCGACGCGGAAGGTGTTGACGGCGGGGAAAAGGATCAGCTCTCCAACCCAAATGCATTAGACGAAACTGCTCCATCTGCATTGCACGGTCTTCGTGCTCGCCAACCAAGTGAGCGAGAGTTTCCTCGCTTCGAGATTGACGCAAATAGATTGGTGAAGCTTGGCTGGTCTTCCAGAGACAAGCGAGTCTATGAACATAGAGTAAATCATGATCTCGTAATCGAAATCTGCAACAAGCTCCAAGAGAAAGTTGGTGCACGTAAGCCCTTTAAGATGGAAGCATTCTTCCCAATGCGCAGCGAACAAGGGGACGAAATTCCGAGTTACCAAGCGTATTTAGTACTGAAATGGCTTCAGCAATTCGACGTAGTAGAACGGAAGGGGAAGGACGGCTATGTATTTAAGAATCGTTCATTTGCGGCGGACGTCGTAGCTGATCTCTGGGCCAAGACAGCCCAACGTGGCTAACGGAATAGTAGGGCTGATGTTTAATTTTGGGAGTTAAGAATTGAATAACGAGCAAACTAAATCCCTCGCCTTGTCCCTGCTGCATGTAGATGATGAAGAGGCCGTGATAATAATCTTGAAGAAACACGCGTTATGGGACGATCCTAAGATGTGGCGCCTGTACGGGGACAGAGACGGAAATTATGCAACGATAGGTAATCAACAAAGCCGACCTGAGTCGGCTCTTATTGAGAAAATAGTAAATTCGGTTGATGCAAGGCTCCTCAACGAGTGCCTCACTAAAGGTATTGATCCGGAATCCACTAAGGCGCCTACCTCCTTAAGATCAGCAGTTTCACAATTTATCGAAGGGCGTGAAGCTCAACACGACGACCATGGCAGATTGGAGTCGTGGGATCGCAAACTGATTCAACGAGAAGAACAACACATAACTTTAGCTGTTACCGGAAACAAGCCTCCTAAATCCCCTTGCATTACCCTGGTTGACGTTGGTGAAGGTCAGACCCCTGGCAGAATGCCTGACACATTTCTGTCTATCGATCGCTCGAATAAACTTCGTATCCCATTTGTACAAGGCAAATTTAATATGGGGGGTACTGGCGCACTTAAGTTCTGTGGAAAGAACAGCCTTCAGCTCATTATTACCCGACGTAATCCCGAAATCTTAAAGAAGTGGACATCCAAGACAAACTGGGGTTCGGACGATCCACGTGCAAACCAATGGGGATTTGTAGTAGTCCGGCGAGATAGGCCAAGCGGAGCAAGTGGTGAGGTACGTAACTTCGTATATCGTTATCTTGCCCCTATCGACGCCACGAAGAATCCTGGCAAGGGCAATGTATTGTCGTTTTCTGCTGACAATTTAACGGTGATGCCGAACCAAAATAGGGCCTACGATAGAGACATCGCATATGGATCGGTGATTAAGCTCTACGAGTATGACGTTAAATCGTTTGGTAGCCATGCCCTTCAACCAGATGGACTGTTGGGGCGTGCGGAGCTATTACTACCACGCATCGCCCTGCCGGTAAGAATGCATGAGTGTCGTGAGTATCGGGGTTCAGTCGAGCGCAGTTTCGCTAATACCCTCGTTGGGGTAATGGCGAGGCTGGTAGACAACAAGAATCTTGAGCCAGGATTCCCGTCGTCAATATCTATCATGGTACGCAATGAAAAGATGACCGCGCAAATTTACGCCTTTCAAGGGGACAAAGCGGACACCTATCGCAAGAATGAAGGCATCATCTTTGTTATCAATGGACAAACCCATGGGACTATCCCCAAGACGTTCTTTGCGTGCTTATCGGGTTGTCACACACAGTCACTACCGGTAGTATGTTGAGCAACGTTATCAACCTGGGGCTACCGTGGCGATCGATGTGCTTGAGCGAGGCGATTTGCCGTTTCCGCGCTCGCTGCCGGAGTTTCAGCGCCTGTTTCCGGATGAGGCGGCGTGTGCAGCCTATCTTGAACGCGCCCGCTGGAGCAACGGATTTGTCTGTCCTCGTTGTGGCACACCCGGCGAGCC
>CAMBCF010000014.1 GCA_945864585.1 Bordetella parapertussis
TTCGGTGGCGATTTGCGCGTTGGCGCCGGCGCGGTTTTCGACCACCACGGTTTGGCCCAGCGCGGCCCCCATGTCCTGACCGGTGATGCGCGCAATCACATCCGTAGGCCCGCCCGCGGCGAAGCCAACTACGAAGCGGATGGGGCGGGTGGGATAGGTTGTTGCGGGGACTTGTGCCCAGGCAGTGACGCTGACCAACAGTATTGAAGCCGCACTCAATCGACTTTGGAGAGTCATGGGTATCCTGTGGATTTATGGCTTAAAGTTCTCACCCTGACCTCGCGACACGTCTGCAGGGCAGGCGCTTCATGTAAGCGGGGTGAGGGAATGAATGTCACGGTTACGCTGCCTGCGCAAAGCGCTCGCCAAATTCGGTAGCCATCACCTGACAGCGCTTGATCAAACGATGCTCATCCGGCCCGTAGTCGGCCACCGCGTTGTGAATGGTGCCGATGTCCTCCCACAGCATCAGGTCGCCTTCCTGCCACTGATGCGCGTAGCGGTACGCGGGCTGCGTTTGGTGCTCGAACAGAAACGCGAGTATTTCGTCGCTTTCTTTTTGCGGCAGTTCGTTGATGCGCATCGAATAGCCCGGATTCGCGTACAGCACGCGGCGCCCGGTGAGCGGGTGCGTGAGAAATAGCGGATGCGATACCGGCGGCTTGGCTTTGCGCTGCGCCCCGGTCAAAGGCGGACGCTGGCTGCCCTTTTCGCGCCGCATCATTTCCCAGAATTTATTGAAGTCGTGCAACACGGTTTTACCTTCGAGCTGTTGCTTGAGATCATCCGGCAGACCGTCGTAAGCCGCGTGCATGTTGCAAAACTCGGTGTTGCCCAGCGTTCTGCCGTCGCGGCGCGGAATCTTGATGCCATACAGCACGTTCGCGAAGGCGATGGTTTTGCTGTACGACATATCGGTATGCCAGCTCTGCCCGGCGTCTGACATGCCGATGGCTTTGCCGTTGTCGACGATGTTCGACAGGATCATCACCTGCGGCAGCCCCGGTTCCTGGTAGGCATTGGCGACGTTGATTTCCAGTTTGCCGAAGCGCGCGCTGAAATCCGCCAACTGCTGCGCGGTGAGTTGCTGTTCGGGAAAACGCAGCACGCCGTGCGCGCCAAGTGCATCACGCACCGCTGCGAAATTCGCAGCGCTCAGCGCCTGCGCGAGGTCCAGCCCCATCACCGTTGCACCGAGTATTTTTCCGCTGGGAATTACCTCAAGCATTCATCTTCTCCGTGTAGGTGCGACCTGGTCACTCCGGCGTCAATCCGGCGGCGCGGATCACCTTGCCCAGCCGTTCCACGTCGAGGGCAAATGCCTTGCGGAATTCCTCCGGCGTGTTGGCAATGACTTCGCCGCCCTGAGTGATGAAGGTGTGACTGACATCAGGCTGTTTGAGTATGCCGGTGATTTCGCGGTGCAGCAGATTGACGATCGGGCGCGGCGTTTTCGCCGGCAGCATGACGCCGTACCAGATACTGGCCTCGTAGCCCGGCACACCGGATTCGGATACCGTTGGCCATTCCGGCGCGCTTTGCAGACGTTTCTGGCTGGTGACGCCCAGCACGCGCAGGCGCCCGCCCTTGATGTGCGGTTGCCCGGAAAACAGATTGGTAAAACTCATCTGCACTTCATTGCCGAGCAGCGCGATTAGCGCCGGCGCGACGCCTTTATAGACCACATGCGTAAGATTGATTTTTGCCATCGACTTGAGCATTTCGCCGGCGATATGCGGCGGCCCGCCGGCGCCCGACGAGCCGTAGTTCATCTTGCCGGGGTTGGCGCGCGCGTGGGCGATGAATTCCTGCATGGTGTTCGCGGGCACCGCAGGATGCACCACCAGCACCAGCGGCGACAGCGTCGCCTGTGTCACGAATTCAAAATCGTTGCGGATGTCGAAAGGAAGTTTTTTATACATCCAAGGGTATCCCGCGTGATTGCTGGTGCAAATCAGCAGGGTGTAGCCGTCCGGCGCGGCGCGCGCGGTGAGCTCGGTGGCGACGATACCGCTGGCTGCCGGGCGATTATCCACCACCACGGTCTGGCCGAATCGATCCATCAGTCTTGGCGTGAGTATTCGCGCCATCAGATCAGCGCCGCCACCCGGCGCGAACGGCACCAGGATGCGGATCGGCCTGCTGGGATAGCCCGCAGCCGCTCCTTGCGCATGCGCGCCCGTGCTCACCGCGATCACCGCTCCGCACGCGGCGAGCGCCCATTTGAGTAGCGTTACCAGCATGATCCTGCCTCCGTAATTAAGGTCTGATGCTGGCCTATTGTGCCAAATTTGCCGACACCTTATCGGAGTTTCGCCATTCTGCGTTATAGTGCGTCAACTACAACGTTTGGAAGATAAAACATGCATCGTCTATGGGTATTTACGTTCGCGCTGCTGGTATCCAGCGCGGCCTTTGCACAACAGAACTATCCCAGCCGTCCGATGCGCCTGGTCATTCCGTGGCCGCCGGGGCAAGCCACCGATCTGGTCGGGCGCGTGATTGCGATGAAGATGGGCGAAATATTCGGTCATCAGGTGGTGGCCGACAACCGCGCCGGCGCGGGTGGCATGATCGGCACCGACATCGTGGCCAAAGCCGCGCCCGATGGCTATACCATCCTCGCGGCATCCAGCGGGCCGATAACCGTCGCCCCGCTGCTGCAGAAAACGTCTTATATCCCGGCGCGCGATCTGGCGCCGGTGGCGATTGCGGGATTTGTGGGCTACGTGCTGGTAACAGCGCCGTCGTTTCCCGCCAAGGATATCAAGGAATTCATCGCGCTGGCGAAAAGCAATCCGGGCAAGTACACCTACGCATCGTCGGGCACCGGCGCCGCGGCGCATCTGGCGGTCGAATATTTCAACAACGTCGCCGGCATCAAGGCAATCCACGTGCCCTACAAAGGCAGCGTGCCCGCGCTTACCGATGTGATTGGCGGTCAGGTGAGTTACATGACTGAAACCGTCGCCGCCACCATGCCGCATGTGCGCTCGGGGAAACTCAGGGCTTACGGCCAATCAACGCTGAAGGCAAGCGCGCTGGCGCCGGACGTTCCGACCTATGCCGTTGCAGCTAACATGCCCGGCTTCGACTTCGCGGCGTGGATCGGCATCATGGTGTCGGCGGGCACGCCTAAACCCATCGTTGACAAAGTAGCTGCGGCAGTCGACAAGGTTCTGCAAACCGCCGATGCGCGCGAGAAAATGGGCAGCGTTGGTCTCGATGTAAATTACCACCGTGCGGATGACATGGGTGCGTACCTGAAAAAACAAAGCGCACAAGTGGCCGACATTATCAAAAAGGCGAACATCAAAATCGAGTAACGTGCGGGATGCACAATATCCGCCGCCGTCATCGGCCATGCGGGCGAGCCGGGCACGCGATAGATGTTCAACTTGAATGTGCCGCGCAAGGTTTCAATCTCGATATCGTTGGCAAATCAATAAGCGGTAAGCCCGCCGTCCAGCACCATCGTCTGCCCGGTAATATACGCCGCATCCGGGCCGGCGAGGTAACTCACCATCGCCGCTACCTCCTCCATCTCGCACAGCCGCGCCAGCGGCACGCGGTCGATCATGGCTTTGAAACCTCCGGCGTCGGCGGTGAAAAACTTCACCCGCGACGGTGTGGCCACGGTGCCCGGCGCCACCGCATTGACGCGTATGCGATGCTCGGCCCACTCAATGGCGAGCATGCGCGTCATGTGTGAAATACCCGCTTTGGAAATGCCGTAAGCCGAGCGCTGCGCGAAGCCCACCAGCCCATGCGTCGAACCCAGATTGACGATGCAACCCGCGCGCTTTTGCGCGATCAGGTGCCGCCCCATCTGCTGGCTGATGAAAAACGTGCCGGTGAGATTGACCTCCATCACCGACTGCCATTCTTCACGCGTTACATCCAGCGCCAGCGAGCGCGTGGTAACGCCGGCGTTGTTGACCAGCACATCGAGTTCGCCGAATGCGTTGATGACTTGAGTCATCGTCTGCTCGGTGCTTTGCTGCGAGCGCAGGTCGAGCGGCACCGCCACCACCTGCGCACCCGTTGCACCCAGCGCGGCGACCGTGTCCGTAAGATTTCCAACGTGGGTAGCAGACACGGCTACGTCGTAGCCGTCGTGAGCCAGACGCAGTGCAATGACTGCACCCAGCCCCTGCGATGCGCCGGTGACGAAGGCCGTGCGTTTGCGGGTGGAAGTCACTTTGCCGGAATAAACGGCACCAGCAGGTACGTCTGCTTGTCGCCGCCCGAATAAATCGTATTCGTAGCGCCGGCGTTGTAGTCGCAGTGGTAATGCGTGTAAGGTGCCGCGCCGACGCCGTCGCGCGGCTGAATATCGAGCCGCAGTTTGTGGCCTTTTTTCAGCACGATGCAGGTCGGCCAGATCTCGATCTGGCATTCAACCGGCTTGTTCGGCCCCAGCCACCGGCGCTCATCGTGCGGATGAAACGGCCGGTACGGCGTCGATTTCAGCGCATCGGTCTTGCGGTGCGACGCGCGCAGCCAGCCTTTGGTGAGCGGCACCGGACCGCCGTGCTGGCCGACTTCCCACACGTCCTTGCCGTCGGGGCCGATGTTGCGCAGCGTGCACATAATGTCCATGTCCTCCGACGAACTCGACACCCAGAGGTTCAGCATCAGCGGGCCGGTGATTTCGCTGTCTGCGGGCATGGGGTCGCTCTCGAACGACACGCCGAGACGGCCTGCGCCGCCGTGGGTGGTGGAGAGTGAAGAACCCGACGCGACACCCGCCGCAGTGGAGCCACTGGCCGAATAACTCAGGCTGGATTCGGTGGCGGGCGCATCGCAGGTGAGCACACCTTCAGCCGCCATTTCATCCTCGCCTTGCGCACGCTCGATTTTGAGATAAACTTTTTTCCAGTCGGTGCGCGCCAGCGGCCATTCTGTTTCGGTACGAAACGCATAAGGTTTTTTGCTGCCGCCAGTGCGGATTTCAAGTTTGATCGGCGGTTCATCAAGAATGCCGGTATCGATGCCCTTCAGCCAGTGGTCGAACCAGCGCAGTTGCTCGGCGCGGCCTTCGTGGGAGTGGAACGGATGAAAGTGCGTGCCGGTGTGGATGCGCAGCTTTTTGTGCTTGGCCGCGGCCTGCGTGTAGCCCTCGGTGTTGCCGCGCAGGTGCAGTGAAAAGCCGCCCCAGTTGCCCACGCTGTACACCGGCATGGTGATGTTTTCCCAGCGCGCGCTCATCATACGCCACCACTGCGAATCGAGATCGTTGCGCATCAGGTTGTAAAGCATGTCGGGCTGAAACGATTCCGGATTGAAGCTGCGCGGCCGCCCCAGCAGATGATGCGCGGTGTGGGTGGCGATCCAGTTGGAGACAAAGCCCATTGCAAAAATCCCGCCGTGGTAACACTGATCGCGATACTGATCGGCACGGCCCTCCCACGGCATAATCGCTTTCAGCGATGGCGGCTGCAGGTTCGCCACGCGCCATTGCGAACTGGCGTGATACGAAATGCCCAGCGTGCCGACGCTGCCGTTGCACCAGGGCTGCTTCGCCACCCATTCGATGCAATCGTAAAAATCCAGAGATTCCTGATACGAACTCGGCTCGCATTTGCCCGGGGACTGGCCCGAGCCGCGCGAGTCAATGCGCAAACACGCATATTCGCGCGGGCACCACCACTCGGGATTCACCGTTTCCCAGTTCATGTGGGGGTTGGCTTTTTCATCGAGGTCGGCGGGGGGTATCCACAACTTGTTTTTTTGATATACGGTGATGTTGGCGATCACCGGTACTCGGGTCGTGGTATCGGGCCGGAAAATATCCGCGCACAGCCGGCCGCCGTCGCGCAGCGGAATCCACACATCTTTTTCGACAATCAGTTTGTGGCCCTGATCTTGTGAACCCAGCGTAACGTTTTGCAACGTATCGTTCATGCGTCAACTCCGAGTGGTAAATGCGATAAATTTTGATGGCAACAATAGCTGTCATCAATTATAGTGATTTCGAATCCACAGTGAGGAGAAAAATATGCAGGCCACGCGCATCGGCGATTTCGAGGTGCATTGCATCAGCGAGTTCGAAGGGCCGTTCATAGCGCCCGAGGTGTTTTTCCCCGATTTCGATCCCGAGTTGTTGCGGGCGCACCCCGATATGGCGGGACCACGGCTGATCGACCCGGTAAGCGGCAAGCTGGTGTTCAGCTTTCACAGCTTCATCGTCAAGACCGGGCATCACACCATCCTCATCGATTCCTGCATCGGCAATGACAAGGAGCGCCCGACGCGGCCGCAGTTTCATCAGCTGCGATCCCCGTTTCTCGCCGATCTCGCCCATGCAGGCGTGACCGTCGAGGACGTCGACTACGTGATGTGCACTCACCTGCACTGGGATCATGTGGGGTGGAACACCCGTCTCGAAAACGGGCGCTGGGTGCCGACCTTTCCCAATGCGCGCTACATCATGGCGCGCCGCGAGTTTGAGTACAGTCGGGGCGCGCAGGAGCGGGGCGAGCAAACGCCGCACCGCCTCGCCTTCGAGGACAGCGTGCTACCGGTGGTGCGCGCGGGCCAGTCGCTGCTGGTTGACGACGACTACGCGCTCGAAGACGGCTTATGGTTCGAAAGCGCCCCCGGCCATACGCCCGGCAACGTGGTGATTCACGCCCGCTCGCGCGATGAGCGCGCCGTTTTTCTGGGCGACGTGGTGCATCACCAGTTCCAGTTGATGCAGCCGGAATGGTCAACGCTCGCCTGCACCGATCGTGAGTTGTCGCGCAGGACTCGCACGCGGCTGGTCGAAGAGCATGCCGAGCTCGGTACGCGCCTGCTGCCAGGGCATTTCCCTGCGCCGACCATCGGACGCATCGTGCGGCACGGCAGCGCCTACCGCTATGCGTTCGAGGCGTGATTTTGGGCGCACATGGAATTTAATCCGGCATGCGCATGAATGCGGAATAACATCGCTGCGGCTGCTGTCGTCCGTACTTATTGCGGCTTGATGCCGGCGTCCTTCACCACCTTGGCCCACTTGGTGCGCTCGGCGCGGAGAAACGCTGCGAACTGCGCAGAGGTCATTGGGGTGGATTGCTGGCCCTGGTCGGCCAGCCGTTTGACGGTGTCCGGCAGAGCGAGCGCCTTGGCGAGCGCGGTGCGTAGCTGAGTGAGCACCGCTGGCGGTACCCCGGCGGGGGGGTGCACAGGCCCTGCCAGGAAATGACCTCGAAGCCGGGCATGCCGGACTCGGCGATGGTCGGCACCTCGGGCAGATCGGGGGAGCGCTGTGCCGACGTGACTCCGAGCGCGCGAATCCTGCCGGAGCGGACCATCGAGATTACCGACGGCACGGTGGTGAACATCGCCTGCACGTGGCCCCCGATCAGGTCGGCCAGCGCCGGACCGGCGCCCTTGTACGGAACATGCACGATTTCAAAGCGGGCCAGCGTCTTGAACAACTCCATCGACAACTGCGGCGAAGTGCCGACACCGACCGACGCGTAATTGAGTTTGCCGGGTTGCGCTTGCACGAGGGCGATAAACTCGGCGATCGTCGCTGCCGGCTGCGCAACATTGACGACCAGGACGTTGGGTGTTGCGCCGGTCGGGCCCAGCGGCGCGAAGTCGGTCTCCAGATTGTAGGCGAGCTTACGGTAGAGCGCCGGGCTGATCGCGAAGGTGGCGATATTGCAGGTGAATAGCGTGTAGCCGTCGGGCGTCGCGCGGGCCGCGATTTCAGCGCCGATGTTGCCAGCCGCCCCGCCCCGGTTGTCGACGATGACCTGCTGGCCGAGCACTTCGCTCAGCGCGGCGGATACGATGCGGCCGACGATGTCGGTCGAGCCTCCCGGCGGAAACTGGACTATGGTGCGCAACGGCCGTTGCGGAAACCCCTGTGCCGAATCTTGCGCAGGCGCGCGCGCCGGCCCCGCCGGGCCAAGCTGCGCCTGCGCGCCGCCAATTGAGGCCGCCAGCAACAGCATGGTAACCACGAGGCCAACACCCTCATCGTGAGGCCTCCTTCCAGCCGCGTGCAAGCCTACTCCCAACCTTGGCCTATTACAACTAATGGACTCCGGCGAACTGATGTGGACTTCTACAAATTCTATTTCTGGGAATCCTGCTTGAATAAAATCAATAACTTAGGCGTCAATCAAAACTGACGATCTCCACCCAGTTCGAGCCTTTGCCGGTCGGGTATTTTCCGATCGGCTTCAAAGCGCCGCTGGCCGGGTTGATCGCATACGTGGAGAGCGTGTCCGACTGCTTGCCGGAAACGACCACGTAGCGCCCCGCCGGATCGATGCGAAAGCCGCGCGGCTGTTTCTCCGTGGGGGTGCTGCCGAGCCAGGCGAGCTTGCCGGTGGCTGCGTCCACGCGGAAGGCGCCGAGCGAACTGCTGGTGCGCTCCGCGGCGTACAAAAAATTCCCGTGCGGCGCCAGATGCAGGTCTGAGGCCCAGATGTCATTGTCGCGGTTGCGCTTAGGCGCGTCGGGACCGCGCGGTCCGCCGGGCACGAGTTTGCTGTCGGGTGGAAGTGCGGAAGCCGAGCTTACCTCCGTAAGCAGCCCCGTCTTGCTGTCGAGCGCCAGCGTGGTGACGGTCGCCGTCAACTCGTTCAGCAGGTAGACGAAGCGGTTGTCGGACGAGGTGATGAGGTGGCGCGGACCGATCCCGCTCTTCATCTGCACCACCGGTGGCGTATTGGCGGTGAGCCGGCCACTCTTCGCGTCGAAAACGAACTGGAAGATCTGGTCGGTGCCCAGGTGCGGCACGAACACATAGCGGTTGCTGTTGTCGGTGATGATGGCGTGCGCGTTGCGCGCGGTGGGGATCACCTGCAGCGTCTCGCCCACACGCCCGTCGGCGCCGACCGGGTTTACGCTCACGAGATTCGCGCCGTACGAGGCGCCGAGCAGGAAGCGCCCGCTGCGATCAAGAAAAATGTACGGGTAGCTTTCGTGAAGAGGCCTCGTCGCTATGGACTTCAGCGCGCCGCTGTAGCGGTCGATGCTGTAGGTCTGCGCCGTGAACGGCGTCGTGCGCACACCGGCGATGAGGAAGCGTTTGTCGGGGCTGACGGTCATCGGCATCACCACCTTGCCTGCGGCCGGAACGCGCGCGCCGGGCTGCAGCGAGCCATCGGCCTGCAGCGTGTAGACCCCGATGTTGCCATCCTCGTTGTTCCCCCACTCCACAAACCGCTCCGCACCTTCCTTCAGCAGCAGGCGCTGTAGTAGGGTGGGCACGCCCTTTGTGCCCACGCGTTGCGGGGCGGTTCATGTTCGACCGCGTGGGCAAAACAAAGGACGTTTTGCCCGCCCTTGCTTGATTCCAAACATCCGCCGGATCTTGGAGGGAATAACGAGCTGGCCTTTGACGGTCGATGAGTGAAATAGCCTTCACCAGGCGTCGGCGGACAATGTCTGTCACAGAGCAAGTCGCGACTACTACAACTCAGGCACTTGCCACCGCCTCCGCCCTCTTCAACCCAAGCTCATCAACCACCGCCTGCTCCACCACAGTGCCCTTGAAAAAGTCCGGGTTGTTGCCGGTGTGCAGACGTGCGGCGTTGGTGAAGGTGAACTCGCGGAAATCCTGATCGGTGACGAAGCCTTTTTCCACCATCTCAAACGCTTCGGGAATCACTTCCCTGAAATCGGGCACGTCGAAATGCGTGAAGTCGGAACTGAACACCGGACGCAGCCGCACGCCCATACGCGGGTCGAAGGCCCACATCGTTGCGCGGTCGTCCGCTTCGCAGCCGAAGTAGAAGTTGCCGGAGAACACGGACCGGATATCCGCTTTTGAATTGACGCCCGCCGCTTCAAAATCGTCGGTGACGTGCTCGGGCCGCGCGAGTTCTTCAAGACTGCACTCCGGACGGAATGCGTCGAGGTTATTCATGATCGCGTCGGCATTGGCTTTCAATCGCTGATCGCCATACTTTCCGATAAGCTGCTGTAACTCGGCAACATTCGTTTCATTCGGGTACTGCAAAGCGGTGCGCTGGCGTTTCTCCCAGTGTTCGATCATGTCGCCGACCATTTGACAGGCCCAGCTCACGCCGCCTTCCATGAAGCCGAAATTGAGGCTGGGGTAGCGGCGCGCGACACCACCCAGGAAAACGCCGCGTGCGAAGGCGTGGTTGGATTCGGCGAAGTGGCCGACATGGTTGTAAGTGAAGTTGCTGATGGAGGCGCGATCCTGCCAGCGCGGGCTGCCCGAGTGTTGGGTCACTGCCACGCCAAGATCTACGCAGCGCTGCCACAACGGGTCGTAGTCATAGGGGCTGTCCAGCGCGATGGTGTCGCAGTACCAGGCGGCCTTGCGCGGATCGATGCCTTCCGCAGCGCTGGGGATGGCGCGCTCCTGGTTTCCGCGCAGCATGATCGCTTTGAATCCCAGCGTGCCTACCGCGTATTCCAGCTCCTCGATAGCGTCATCTGGCGTACGCGCGGGCAGGATGGCTACCGGCGCAAACCTTGCCGCAAACGGCGCGAACATGTCGGCCGTCATGCGGTTGTAGGCGCGCGCCGAGGCCCGTAGCAGGTCATCGTCGGCTATGCCATTGATGGTGAGCCCGAAGCTGGGATACATCACCGCGAAGTCAATACCCAATTCCGGCAGGCGCTCATTGAGCAGGGCCGGCAGCAGCGCCGTAGCCTTGTCGAGCGTATTGCTGGTCACACCCCACCAGATGGCGCGGCGCAGGCGATGGTGCTGGCGCACCTCCACAGTGGATCGGTACCATGCGTCATTCTGGCGCCACAGCGCCCGCATCTTGTCGACGGAACCGGGGCCGCCCGCTTCGCTCAAGTACTCGAGGAACACCGGAATCGGCTCCATCCAATGGCCGTCGCCGTCGATCACCGGGTGCTTCAACCCGGCGTGGATTTCTTGTGCTCGATGCTTCATGGTTACCGCTCCTTTTGCTAATCAACACACGCGTTACCTGGCTTGCAGACCGGCATCCCGTATCAATTTGGATAAGGTTGTGATTTGGGCGCGCAGGATCTTGTCGCATTCCTCCGGCGTAGTCGGCGCGGCAACAAAGCCGATGGCCTGCATCCGTTCCTTGACGTCGGGGAAGCCGAGAATACGCGCCATCTCTTTGCTGATCTGAGTGAGAATGGGACGTGGTGTGCCGGCGGGCGCCAGTATTGCGTGCGATGTTTCGGGTTGCTTGAACTCGGACAGCAGCTCAGCCAGCGACGGCACGTCAGGCAGTACGGGTGTGCGCCAAGGCGCGGTCATCGCCAACGGCACCACCTTCCCATCCTGGATGAAAGGCAGCGCCACGCCCAGCGTCGCGACGGTGTAGTGGACGCGTCCGCCCAGCACTTCGATCATCGCTTCCGGCCCGCCTTTGAACGCCACCTGTATAACCTTGATGCCGGCGGCGAGGTTAAAGCGTGCACCGCTCAAGTGGCTCGCGGATCCGGTCGAGCTGGAGCCAAAGATGAACTTGCCGGGCTGGGCCTTGGCGAGAGCGATAAACTCCTTGATCGTCTTGACGCCCAGCGCAGGCGCCACCACCAGCAGGTTTGCGCTGAACCCGATCTGCGTAGCGCCCGCGTAGTCTTTGAGCGGGTCGTAAGGCAGGCTAGGCTGCATTGCCGCGCTGATGGCAAAATTGGGCAGCGTGTAAATGAGCGTGTAGCCGTCCGGCGCGGCCCTGGCAACCGGACTCGCCGCCAGTAATCCGCTTGCGCCAGGCCGATTGTCCACTATCACGGGTCGTCCCCAGCTCTCGCTCATTTTCTGGGCGAACATGCGCGCCAGCATGTCGGGCTGACTGGCGGCGGTGGTCGAGATCACCAGACGGATCGGCTTTACCGGGTAATTTTGTTGCGCCAGCGGAATACTGGGCAACGCCGCAAGCGCGGCACCTGTCAACACTGCGGTTGCGAAACTATGTCGTTGCGAAGCCTGCATGGCGCCTCCGTTCGAAAACCTAACCTAATATAGCACTGCGCCTATTTCCTCGCCAACACGTACCCGCATATTGGGTAAAAGCTATTCCGCCTATCGTTTCTGCCTGCGCGGTAACAGCAGTGTTGGCGAATGACCTGGGCGAAAACCGGAAGCGTTCAGTTCTCAGGCCGCCGCCACAAACAATTTGTCATAAGCCGCCAGCAGCGTCTGGTGCATGGCACTGCCTTCCATATCCACGCCCAGCGTATCCAGGCCGAAAAACTTTTCGCTGCGGTCAAGCAAGGCTTGCGCCTGACGCACGGTTTCCTTGCCGTACAACAAATCCAGCGAACGCCGGTAATCGGCCGCCTTCCCCAGATTCATCAGGCTCTCAATGCAGCGGTATACCAGCCGCCGCTCCGGTTTCATTTCCTGAAAGTGATGTATCCAGTCGCAGCCTTCGCGCGTGGCATCTTCGTCGCCGGTGGCCAGCGCCAGCAGGGTTTTGAGTTCACCGATGCGCAGCTCTTTCCATACCGTATCCACCGGTATCGCGAGGCCGAGAATTTCCCATAGCGGGCGCTCGTCATTCAGGTTCAACGTTTGCAAATCGTCGAGCAGCGCCTTCGATTCGGCATCGCTTAATGCGGGCAGCCTGACCAGCGCCGGGCGTATCTGGTTGCCAACACTGTTGTTCTCCCACGCCAGATCTTCCACCGGATAAATCTCGGACATGCCCGGCACCAGAATGCGGCAACTGTAGGCGCCCTGCTCGGTGAAATCCGCGACGTAGATATCCCTGCCCTCGGCCTTGATGCAGTTGCACAGCCACGCGTAGTCTTCGGCAGTGGTGGTGCTGAAGTTCCAGTCGGCGAACGGAAAATCCGGCTTGTCGCCGAGGAAATTCCAGCTGATCACGCCGCTCGAATCGACGAAGTGAATCTCCAGATTCGACGCCATGGTGATTTCATCCATGTCGAAACCCGGCTCGGGAAAACTCTCCAGCGCATCCAGCGCACGGCCTTGCAGCAACTCGGTTAGTGCGCGTTCCAGCGCCACCTGAAAGCGCGGGTGCGCGCCAAAGCTGGCAAACACACCCTGATCTTTCGGATGCAGCAGCGTTACGTTCATCACCGGGTAACGCCCGCCCAGCGATGCATCGCGCACCAGAATGCCGAAACCCGCCTCGCGCAAACCCTTGATGCCCGCGGCGATGCCCGGATAACGCGCAATCACTTCGTCCGGCACTTCGGGCAGGCACAAGCCCTCGCTGATGATGCGGTTCTTGATATTGCGCTCGAAGATCTCCGACAAAGCCTGACTGCGTGCCTCCATCATCGTGTTGCCCGCCGCCATGCCATTGCTCACATACAGGTTGCCGATGATATTGACCGGTATCCACGTCTGCGCGCCATCACGCAGACGCGTGTAGGGCAGCGCGCAGATGCCACGATCCACATTGCCGGAGTTCAGGTCCACCAGCACCTGATCATCAATGTCACCGTCCGGGTTGTAGAATTTATGCAGCTCGGGATTGAGCAACGCTTTCGGCCACTTGCCATTTTTACTGGGCGCAAACCAGCGTTCTTGCGGATAGTGAACAAATGCGCGATTGGCCCGCGTCGCGCCCAGATAAAAATGCGTCCAGAAATAATGCGTATTCAATCGCTCAAAAAACTCTCCCAGCGCACTCGCGCGCGCCGCCAGTTGGGTCGCCCCCTTGCCATTGGCAAACAGCATCGGACATTCGCGGTCGCGCACATGCACCGACCAGATCGACTCCACCGGATTCAGCCACGAAGACTCATCCAGATGAAAGCCGCGCAACGCCAGCTTCTGCTGCATGGTGCGGATGGTTGATTCGAGTGAGGCGTCTTTGCCGGGGATGAAATTTTCGGTTTGCATAGTTGAATGGGGTGCTCGGTGGATTTGCAGGGGGCGCGATGGTGACATAGTTCGCTGGTGGAGGCCAGCACGTGGCTCGACGCTCACGACCGCCAAGTGGCGGCCGGCAGGTCACGCCTTGAAAAAACCTGGCGAGCGATTGAAACCGTGCCCGCAAACACAAGCGCTGATCGGCAGTCTTGTTGCGGCACGCGCGCCGAACGGTTCAATAGGTTGCAACATCCTATCCACGCGTCTATGCTTCATGAGCAGCAAGGAGGCGCGTGCGCAAAAGCGGGCGGCGAAAAAAATGAAACCTGCGAATCACTACCCGGTGATCATCATCGGCGCCGGACCCACCGGCTTGATGCTGGCCAATCTGCTGGGCGTGTATGGTGTCGGGACACTGCTGATCGAGCGTCATTCCACCACTGTGGGAGAGCCGCGCGCGGTGTCGATCGACGATGAAAGTCTGCGCGCTGTGCAAAATGCAGGCGCACTGAGCCGCGTGCTGCCCGACATCGTGCAGGGCTACGGCGTGCATTACCACGCGCTGAACGGGCAGGTGTTTGCGCGGATACTGCCGACCTCACGCGAGTACGGTCACGCCAAGCGCAACGCATTTCGCCAGCCGTTGTTTGAATCTGCCTTGTTCGATGCGCTCAAGCGCTTCCCGCAGGTGAGCGTGCGCATGAACCATGAACTGGTCGACTTTGCCGACGCTAACGACAAAGTTGAATGCACGCTCAGGCACGCGGAGGTCACGCGCCAGGTCACGTGCGACTGGTTGGTGGCCTGCGACGGCGGCCGCAGCGCGGTGCGCGAGAAACTCGGCATCCCGATGGGCGGCGCCACCTTTGCCGAGCGCTGGCTGATCGTAGATCTCACGCACCGGCAGGATGCGTTCCCGCACACCCGCACCTATTGCGACCCGGCGCGCGCAACCATACGGCTGCCCGGCCCGCACGGCACGCTGCGTTACGAATTCATGCTGCACCCGGATGAGGACGCCGAGCAGATGCTGGATGAAACCCGCATCCGCGCTTGGATGCGCGAACGCGTCGCCAGCGACGCTGATCTGCCCATCGTGCGCAAGGTGGTCTACACCTTCCATGCCCGCATGGCTGCCGCTTGGCGCAATGGCCGCGTGTTCCTCGCCGGAGATGCCGCGCATCTGACGCCACCGTTCGCCGGGCAGGGCATGAATAGCGGCGTGCGCGATGCCTGCAATCTGGCGTGGAAGCTCGCCGCAGTGGTGCGCGGCGAACTCGGACCGCGTCTGCTCGATACTTACGCCGTCGAGCGCGCGCCTCACGCCTGGGCTCTGATCCGCATGGCTTTGCGCATAGGTTTCTTCATGCAGCCGAAGTCGCGCTTCTCAGCGATGCTCATGCAAGGCGCATTGCGCGTGATCAGCCTCTACCCGCCGGCACGAGACTATGTGTTGCAGCTAAAGTTCAAGCCTAAGCCGCGTTTCCGCGCCGGCTTTTTCGTGCCGGATGCGGCGCCCGGCTCGTTGTCAAGTGAGGCGATGCGTGCCGGCCAGCTCCTCGCGCAGCCGCAGGTGGAACTGCAAAGTGGTGAGCGCTTGTTACTCGACGAGGTGCTCTGCCACGGCCTTGTCTACATCGGTCGAAGTGCGCCGCCGGGCGTGCCTGCCGCCCTGCGCGAGGCGTTTGTGGGACTGCCCGTGCGTTTTGTTTTGATCGTGCGCAAGGATCACCTGTTTTTGCCTGACGCGCCGCAAGACAGCATCGTAGTGCGCGATTGCGACGGTGTGCTCGAAAGTCTGCTCAAACAGGCGGGTGCGCAAGCACTGCTGCTGCGCCCGGACCGCTACGTACTCGCCTTCCTGCGCTCACCGGATTTCTCGGACGAGATTGCACAGGTGAAAGCACTCTTTGCGCAAACGCGGGCTGTATGACGACCCTATGTCCGCTAGATTTGAGTTAATAAAGCGCAGCTTTTTTATGGCGCGGCAAGGCAAGCGCAAACGGCAGCCCAACCAGTCCAATCAACAGGGATGCAAGCAGCGACCAGGTATAGTCTCCGGACATGTCGAACAGGCCTCCGCCCAACCAGCCCCCGAGAGCCATGCCGAGACTGGCTCCCACCATCTCGAAGGAGTAAATTGAACTCAGGGGCGCCTTCTCGCCGAACAACTGGCGGTTAATGATCGGGAAGCCCACCATTTCGCCGCCGTAGCAGAGGCCAAAGATGACGGCAAACAGATAGAAGGCCCAGGCTTCGGTGGCAAAAAATAAAATAATCACCGGCAGGCTCTGGCCCAGCAGCGAGATGCTGAGCACGGTGCGGCCGCCGAGCCGCTCAGCGAGGACAGAGAAAACGAAACGGCTGATCACCGAGGTGCCGGCGATGGTTGCGAGCACGCCTGCGGCCTCAACGCCCGGAATGCCCTTGAAGGTTGCCATCGATACCACATGGGCGAGGATGACGGCATGTGCTACGCAGCCGATGTAGTGGATACTCGTCAACTGCCAGACCGTGCGCTGGCTGAGAATATCGCGCAGCCGCACCGGCGCTGGTTCGGATGTGCCGGGCGCGCGCGGCTTGTCGGGGATGTCCTCCGCGCCGTAGGCGGTCAATCCCTTTGCAGCGGGACTGTTGACTATGAACATCGAAAAAATCGCCAGTAGGCATCCCACCACAATGCCGATAGTGGTAAAGGTGTTTTGCCATCCTCGCGTTTCCAACAGCCAGCGAAAGAGCGGCGCAAAAATCACCGGGCCGAGTCCCTGCGCCGCCCAATAAATGCCTAACGCGATGCCCATATGGCGATAGAACCATCGCGTCATGATCACCGGCAGCAGCACACTAAATGCCGCATGCCCCAGTGAGCCGACAAATACTCCGTAAAACACATAAAAGTGCCACAGCTCCGTGATGGTGCCCAGGAGCACTGTGCCCACGCCGATCAGGACGGACGCCCCCAACATGAGTATGCGGGCGCCGTAGCGGTCTCCCAGCCACCCCATGATCATGACAGCAGGAAGTCCAACCAGGAAGGCGAGGGAATAGGCAAACGATATGTCGCCGCGCTTCCACCCAAACAGCTCGACCAGAGGATCGATGAAGACGGCGAATGAAGCAGTATCGGCGCGGCTGACAATGTTGAGCACGCACGACGCCCCTAAAATGACCCACGCGTAGTGAAAACTGTGTTTTTTTAGGTGTGCCACGGATGAGGGCGCTTTCGGGAGTTTTTGATTCTGCGGGGTGCTTCCACTTGCAGCGGTATATTAGCATTCAAAGTTTGCGCTGCCGTCCTGTGATGGCGAACCGGTGGCGTTTGACGCCGCGATCGCGCACCCGTGGTTCATTCTTCCGCCGCTGCGATAAAAAGCGTAACATTATTTATTGGAGATCGGCGCTACCATCCGCGATCTTGTCACGCCAGATTATGAAATATCTACTGATACTTTTATTGGCATGCCTCGCCGGCGTGGAATACTTTCACCACCGCTCGCACAGTCACGCGCAGCACGCGGTAACCGGCGCTACGCTGGAGGCAAAGGCAGAGGGCGCACGCGACTTGCTTCGCCAGCACCTCTATGGCCACTAAGCGTAAAGTGCTGTCCGCAGCGAGTATGGGTTAGAGCCACGCGGTAGCGTACAATGCCGCCATGAAAACACCCAAACGACTGCAACCCCTGATCGACGAAGGCCTGATCGACGCGGTGGTGCTGCAACTGATGAGCGGTAAAGAGGCTGCCGTCTACGTGGTGCGCTGCGGGGGCGACACACTGTGCGCCAAAGTCTACAAAGAGGCTACCCAGCGCAGCTTCCGGCAGGCGGTGGATTACACCGAAAACCGCAAGACCAAAAATAGCCGCCAGGCGCGCGCGATGGCCAAAGGCACCCGCTTTGGCCGGCAGGCGCAGGAGGCGGCCTGGCAAAGTGCTGAGGTGGATGCGCTCTACCGTCTGGCTGCCGCTGGCGTGCGTGTGCCCGCGCCGCACAACTTTCTCGACGGCGTGTTGCTGATGGAACTGGTGACCGATGAAAATGGCGAGGCGGCGCCGCGCCTTAACGATGTGACGTTCACCCCCACCGAGGCGCGCGCGCATCACGCGATGCTGCTGCTGCAAGTGGTGCGCATGTTGTGCGCCGGCGTGGTGCATGGCGATCTTTCGGAGTTCAATATTTTGCTGGGGGCGGACGGCCCGGTGATTATCGATCTGCCGCAGGCGGTGGATGCCGCCGGCAACAATCACGCGCAGCGCATGCTGTTGCGTGATGTGGTGAACTTGCGCGATTTTTTTGGCCGCTATGCGCCGGAGCTATTGCACACCGACTTTGGTCCCGAAATCTGGGACTTGTATCAGCGCGGCGAACTGACACCGGGTGCTGCACTCACCGGCGCCTTTGAACGCAAGCAGGGCGAAGTGGATATCGCCAGCGTAATGAGTGAAATCGATGATGCGCGCGCGCAGGAAGCGTCGCGTCTTTTGCGCATGCAGACAGTCGTGTAACAGTCAGACCACAGGTTTTAGATAGGGGGGTTCAAAATGATGATAGCCAGCAGACGCTTTGTGTGTACCTTGATGCTCGCTGCAGTGGTACTTGTCGCGCTTAATCCGGCGCATGCTCAGGCGCAGGGCGAAACGCCGCCCCCCGCCAAGCAGGTGCGCCTGATCACCACCTATCCGCCGGGCGGCGCTTCCGACATCATGGGCCGGATCATCGCGCAGAAGCTGGGCGAAATCTGGGGCCAGACCGTGATCGTCGAAAACAAAGCCGGCGCCAACGGCTCCATCGGCCTCGAGTATGCGGCGCGTCAGCCTGCCGATGGCAGCTCGTTTGTGATCGGCAATCTGGGACCGGTGTCGATCAATCCGTTGATCACCAAAGTGCCTTACGTCATAGCGCGCGACTTCGTTCCCATCAGCATGGTGGCGATCTCGCCGACGGTGCTGGTTATCTACCCGGGCTCTCCGGCGCAGAACCTCAAAGAATTGATCGCGCTCGCGCGCGCCAAACCCGGCAGCATCAACTTCGGCACTGCCGGCCCCGGAACGCTCGGTCATCTGGGCGGCGAGATGATGAAGCGTCTGGCGAAGATCGACCTGGTGCACGTGCCCTACAAGGGTGGCGTGCTGGCGATACAGGACATGCTCGGCGGTCACGTGCAACTGGTATTCGCCGACCCGCAGCCGATTTTGCAGCACATACGTTCGGGCAAAGCGCGCGCGCTCGCGGTCACCAGCGCCAAGCGCGCGGCGGTGGTGCCTGAGGTGCCGACCTTTGCAGAAGCCGGCCTGCCGGGATTTGTCGCCGAGAATTGGTGGGGCGCATTCGTGCCTGCCGCCACACCAAAATCCATCTCCGACAGGCTGCACGCAACGCTGACCAAGGCCATGAGCAGCGCCGACATCAAGCAGAAATTCGAAGAGATGGGCGTCGAGGCCCTGTCCGGCACGCCCGAGGCGCTGCGTGATTTTGTGCGCGCCGAGTCTGAGCGGTGGGGCAAGCTGGTGCAGGAGGCGGGGATACGGGCTGAGTAGTGCGCTCCATGTTGGAAGTGTATTGGAATTGTGGCAGTGGTGTTCGTTGGCATCAATCCGGCTCAACGCCCGCCGCCTTCAGCACTTTGCCCATTTTCGGCGATTCGATTCTGACCATCTCCAGCACCCGCTCCGGGGCGGTGTGCATCGTCGACAGGCCCAGACCCGCATAGCGCTCCTGTACGTCGGGCAATTTCATGATCTGCGCGAGGTCGGCATTAAGACGATTGACGATGGCGGCTGGTGTGCCCTTGGGCGTGAGCACGGCCCACCAGGTCTGGGGAACGGGTTCCGCGACGCCTGCTTCAAGCATTGTCGGCACCTCCGGCAGCGCCGGCGAGCGCTGCTCGCTGGTGACAGCTAGCGCGCGCAGCTTGCCAGCCTTGATCTGCGGCACGGCGGGCACCATGTCCGAGAACACCATGGCGATCTGTCCGCCCACCAGGTCGGTCACCGCCAGTATGCCGCCCTTGTAGGGCACATGGACGATATTGATCGCGGTTGCCGTTTTAAAAATTTCGCCAGCGACATGGGCAGGCGTGCCTCTGCCGCCGGAGCCGAAATTGAGTTGGCCGGGCCGCGCCTTGGCGAGCGCTATCAATTCTTTGACGTTGCGCGCCGGCACGGAAGGGTGCACCACCAGCACCGGCCCGGCCCTTGCCACTACAGAAATGGGTGAGAAGTCGTTTAACGGATCGAACCCAAGCCGTTTGTAGAGATGCGGGTTGGTCGCCAGCGCGGCGTTGTTGCTCATCAGCAGCGTGTAGCCGTCGGGCGCAGTTTTTGCGGCAATTTCGTGGCCGATGTTGCCGCCCGCGCCGGCGCGATTATCCACCACCACTTGCCGCCCGAGGCTGTCGGTGAGTTTTTGCGCCAGTATGCGCGACAGCACATCGGTGGTGCCGCCCGGCGGAAAGGGCGCGATGAAGCGCACCGTCTTGGCGGGATAGGCGTCTTGCGCGAATGCACATGAACCACCGAACATGAGCCCGGCTGCGGCGGCCCACAATCCTGCGGAACGGGTTATCTTGTGCATGTGACTTCTCCTTTTACTTAGTGCGCCAATGGCGAAGCAGTTTAGCGCAAGCGCGGCGCGCGAGGTTTGCCGCTGATAAAAAACGTGTGCCGGGCAAACGCCTATAGGGCATCACTAAAAAGACCTATTCCGTCATACCGTCGTACACCGGAATCCAGCAAAATCAACAACCTGGACACCGGCCCCCGGATCGGGTCCAGGGCGTGCTCCGCCGGTGTGACGAATTTTCCGCGCCAAGGAGGATTGCAGTATCCAGTGATAAGGTGCACCCTATCGGTTGGGCGATCCATTCCTAAAGTGAGGAGCAAAGATGAGCGACAACGTCCAGGACTTGAATTTCTTGCAGGGCATCAAGGTCGTCGATTTCACCCAGTTCGAGGCGGGCACGACCTGCACCGAGGCGCTCGCCTGGATGGGCGCCGAGGTGGTCAAGATCGAGAACCCGGGACGCGGCGATCCGGGCCGCCGGCTGCGCCCGGGCAAGCCCGATGACGACCCCTGGTACTTCTATCAGTTCAACGTCAACAAGAAGTCCATAGCGGTCAACCTGAAGTCCGAGCGCGGCCTCCAGATCGTCAAGGACATGATCGCCAAGGCCGACATCGTCGCCGAGAACATGGCCCCGGGCACGATCGAGCGGCTCGGCCTCGACTACGAGTCGGTGAAGAAAATCAACCCGCGCATCATCTATTGCCAGATCAAGGGATTCGCGAGCGGCAGTCCGCACGAGAAAGGCCTGGCGTTCGACATGATCGCGCAGGCCGCCGGCGGCCCGATCAGCGTTACTGGCGAGCCCGGCCGCCCGCCGGTCAAGCCGGGCCTCTCCTTCGGCGACACCGGCACCGGCATGCTGATGACGGCGACGATACTCGGCGCGCTGATCGAGCGCAATCGCACCGGTCAGGGCCGTCGGCTGCAGATTGCGATGCAGGACGCGATGATTCACTACATGCGTACCTGCTTCGCGAACATGGCGCGTACCGGCAAGCCCGCGCAGCGCAACGGCGCCAAGTCGGGCGCCGGCAACAACGCGCCGTCCGGCCTCTACCCGAGCAAGGGCGGCGGCTCCAACGATTACGTCTACATAACCACGAGCCGGGCCAACCCCGAGCACTGGTCGCGGTTGATGAAATTGATTGGCCGCGAGGAATTGATCAACGATCCGCGCTTTGCCACGGGCAACGACCGCGTTGCGCACGATAAGGAACTCGACGAGATCATCAGCGTCTGGACCCGCCAACACGAGAAGCGCGAAGCGATGGAAAAGCTGATCGGCGTCGGCGTGCCGGCCGGCGCGGTATTCGACACGATGGAGCTGCAGAACGAGCCTACGTTCGTCGAGCGCGGCTTCATGCAGACCGTCAAGCATCATAACGGCGAGTACAAACAGGCGGCGTGGCCGGTGCGGATCGACGGCAAAATGGTGCGCATCAAGGGATCGCCGGCATTGGGGGGAGATACCTCCGAGGTGCTGAACAGCTGGCTCGGCATCGACGGCGGTCAGGTCGCCAAGCTCAGAAGCGAGGGCGTGCTCGGCGCCGCGCCGGGCGACGCCGAGAAGCTGCGCGCCACCGGCTGATCGCTGCGCCGGACTCGCGTTGTTACCGGGTCTGGAGAATGGCGCGGAACGCGGATTCAAAGGCGGACAGACCACCCTGGTGGTCTGTCCGCCTTCGGAGACCGGTTGAAGAGGATTACCTGTTGAAAACGTTTGATGCATACGATTTCGTCATCGTTGGCGCGGGCGCTGCGGGTTGTGTGCTGGCCAACCGGCTTACCGCGTCGGGGCGCCACAGTGTGCTGCTGCTGGAGGCCGGAGGTAACGACAGCAGCCCCTGGATACATATTCCGCTGGGATACGGAAAACATTTTTCGAATCCGCAGGTGAACTGGCTGTATAGCAGCGAACCGGGGGCGGGCGCCGGCAACCGCCGCATCGCGCAGCCGCGCGGCAAGGTGCTCGGCGGGTCGAGTTCCATCAACGGCCTGCTCTACATACGCGGGCAGCACGACGATTACAACCGCTGGCGCGATTTCGGCAACGCGGGCTGGGGTTACGCTGATGTGCTGCCTTATTTTCGCCAGTCCGAAGATCAGCAGCGCGGCGCCGATGAATATCACGGCGTGGGCGGGCCGCTCGCGGTATGCGACCCGCCGCAACCGCACCCGCTTGCCGACGCCTACCTCGCCGCCGCCGAAGAATGTGGATACCGGCGCAATCCGGATTTCAATGGTGCTACCCAGGAGGGCTTTGGCTACAACCAGTGGACACTGCGCAACGGATTTCGCAGCAGTGCAGCGACAGCTTATCTGCGCCCGGCGCGGCGGCGCGGCAACCTCACCGTGATCACGCGCGCCCATGCAACCCGCATCCTGTTCTCGGACCAGCGCGCCAGCGGCGTGCAGTACTCGCGCGGCGGCAAGCTCAGTTGCGCCACGGCGCGCAGGGAAGTGATCGTGGCCGGGGGCTCGTTTAACTCCCCGCAGCTTCTGCAACTCTCCGGCATAGGCCCGGCTTCACTGCTGCAGGGCTTTGGCTTGCGCGTGGTCGCCGACCTGCCCGGCGTCGGGATGAATCTTCAGGATCACTACGCCGGCCGGCTGGTGTATGAGTGCACCGACCCGATTACGCTCAACGATGTGACGGGCAGCTTCGCGCGCGGCCTCGCTGCCGCTTTGCAATTTGCGTTTTTGCGCAAAGGGCCATTGACGATGGGCGCTTCGTATGCGACGGGATTCATCAGCGCCGACCCCGCTGCCGCGACGCCGGATATCCAGACCAGCATCTCGCCCTTCAGCGCCGACAAAGCGGGCGACAAACTTCACAGCTTTTCCGGTTTCTCGCTCGCTGCGAGGCTGTTGCGTCCCGAGAGCCGGGGCAGCGTCCTGATCCAGAATACCGATCCGCTGCAAGCACCCGCGATCCGCCCCAACTACCTTTCGTCCGAGAAGGATTGCGCGGTCCTGCTCGCGGGCATGAAAGCGACGCGGCGCCTGGCGGACACCGCGGCGATGCGCCGTTACATCGTGCGCGAACACGATCCCGGGTCTTCATGCACCAGCGATTCCGAGCTGCTGGATTTTCTGCGTCAGCGCGGCGGCATCGCCTACCACCCGGTCGGCACCTGCAAAATGGGCAACGATGCCGCAGCCGTGGTGGACGAGCGTCTGCGCGTTCGTAGCGTGCAGGGATTGCGCGTGGTGGACGCGTCGATCATGCCGACGCTGGTCTCGGGAAACACGCACGCGCCGACGATCATGATCGCGGAAAAGGGCGCCGACATGATTCTGCAGGACGCTGGCAGCTAGGCTTCGCCATTGCCCAACCCGGCCCACACGTAAATTTTCGGTGTGCCATCGACGTTGGTTTGAATCAAACTATCTGCCGCGCCACCGCCAGCAACATTTCATCATTGCCGCGCGCGGCCACCAGCGATATCCCCAATGGGCAACCGTTCGCTGTCGCCAGTGGCAGGCTCACCTGCGGCAAGCGCCCGATGCCGGAGATACACAACATGCCCATCGCACGCTCGCGAAACGCCGTGGTCTGTTCATGCGGACATTTGAGCAGCGGTGCGATATCCGGCACGGTGGGCAGCAGCATGATCGCATTGTTGGCGAGCAACTGGTCGAGCCGTTCAGCGATGGCCTCACGTTGCGGCGCCATGCGCGCGACTTCGGCGGCGTCGCTCTTTGCCACTGCTTCAAAGCGTTTGCCGATAGCGATACCAAAATTCGGCTTGACCCGCGTCACCCACTCGCGGTGGGTATCCCAAATCTCGGCAAACTGCAGGATGCGAAACACTTCAAACCATGCGTTCAAACCTTCGCTGCTGACAGTAACCGCTTGCGGCGTGCCCAGCACTTTTGCCACGCGCGCCATCGCCGGTTGCAATGCCGCTGTGGCGTCGGGCAGGGCGAGCGCAAACGCATCCTGCGCCAGCAACACGCGTCCCGGCGTCGCCGCCTTGCCGCCCAGCAGCACATCGCCCACGCGCGCCAGCAAATCCGCGTCGCGCGCGAACCAGCCACAGGCGTCGAAGCCCGGCGCAAGCGGACACACGCCGTCGAGCGAGATGCGTCCGTGCGTGGGGCGTATGCCATAGATGCCGCAAAAACTTGCCGGACCACGCACCGAGCCGCCGGTGTCGCTGCCGATGGCGAAATCCACCAGCTTGCCCGCCACTGCCGCCGCCGAGCCGCTGGAGGATCCGCCGGGAACGCGGCCGGGAGCGGCGACGTTCAGCGGTGTACCGTAATGCGCATTTTCGCCGGTGAGACTGAACGCCATTTCTTCGGTGTGTGTTTTGCCGGCGAGGGTTGCGCCGGCATCGAGCAACTTTTTTGCGACCAGTGAATGCACCTTGGCAGCATCATGTGTGCGCAGCCAGTCGGGGCAGCCGAAACCGGTCTTGTGGCCCGCCACATCAAAAATATCTTTCAGGCCAAAACTCAATCCGGCAAGCGGGCCGCTCGCCGCGCCCGGCACTTCTACATGGGTATGGCGGCAAAAAGCGCCGAGTGTGTCGCGGTCTAAGATACTCACAAATAATCCTTTAAAAACAATACCCGAACATCAACGTTGCAGACGATCAAGCAACCTGGCATGGAGGCCGCCAAAGCCGCCGTTGCTCATTATCAACACATGATCGCCCGCGCGCGCAGCGCTGGCAATTTGCGCGAGCAACCCCTCAAAATCATCACTCACGCTGGCTTTTACGCCGAGCGGTGCGAGCACAGCGCCCGCATCCCACCCCAGCCCGGCACTGTAGCAAAAAACAAAATCCGCATCGGCGAGGCTGTGCGCGAGCTGATGTTTCAGCACACCGAGCTTCATGGTGTTGGAGCGCGGCTCCAGCACCGCAAGCAGGCGCGCACTGCCGATTTTTGCGCGCAGTCCGGCAAGCGTGGTGGCGATGGCCGTGGGGTGATGCGCGAAATCGTCGTAAACGGTGACACCCCCTGCGGTGCCTTTGATCTCCATGCGCCGCTTGACGTTTTTGAAGCGCGTCAGCGCTTCAATCGCCATCTTTGCGGGCACACCCGCGTGGCGTGCCGCGGCGATCGCGGCCAGCGCATTGGCTATGTTGTGTTCGCCGAGTAAATCCCAGCGCACGCGGCCTTGCGCTGCTCCGTTGCACAGCACCTCAAACCCGTCGGCGTAGCGCGCGTCCGCTTGCCAGCCATGGGCGACGCCATAACGCTCAATGGTTGTCCAGCAGCCGCGCTGAAACACGCGCTCAAGATTTGCGTCAGCGCCGTTGCTGACGATCAAACCATTGCCCGGCACGGTGCGCAGCAGGTGATGAAACTGCGTCTCAATCGCCGCCAGGTCGGCAAAAATATCGGCATGATCGAATTCCAGGTTGTTCAAAATCGCCGTGCGCGGCAGGTAATGCACAAACTTGGAACGTTTGTCGAAGAATGCGATGTCGTATTCATCGGCTTCAATCACAAAAAACGACGATGGCGTGAGCCGCGCCGACACGCCGAAATTCTCAGGCACCCCGCCCACCAGAAATCCCGGCGACAGGCCGCCGTATTCGAGCATCCACGTTAGCATTGCAGTGGTGGTGGTCTTGCCGTGCGTGCCCGCCACCGCCAGCACCCACTTGCCTCGCAACACGTTTTCCGCCAGCCATTGCGGGCCGGAGGTATAAGGCAAACCGCGATTCAGAATTTCTTCCATCAGCGGATTGCCGCGCGCAACCACGTTGCCGGCGACGAACAAATCGGGTTCGAGCCCGATCTGATCGGCGGAAAAACCTTCAATCAGTTCGATGCCCTGCGCCTGCAACTGCGTGCTCATCGGCGGATACACGTTGGCATCGCAGCCGGTAACTTTGTGTCCTGCCGCTCGCGCCAGCGCCGCGATGCCACCCATGAAGGTGCCGCAGATGCCGAGGATGTGGATGTGCATGGTGGGGAGAATAGCTTAAGTGCGGTGAACGGGTGAACGGGTGAACGGGTGAAAGGGTAAAAACCCGAAACTCTCGTCAGGTACGAGCAGCGCTAAGCAAAATATCGGAGGCACACCGCGGGGTTACTCGTTCACCCGTTCACTCGTTCACGCAGTTACGCCCCCCCTCACTCAAACGACAATGCCCGCCGTATCTCGTCGTAGCGATGGTGCAGGTCTTCGGTGCTTGCGCCGCCGAGATTGAGCACGGCATAGCGGTAACTGCCCAGCCACTTCATCTCGCGCGCCAGGCTCGCGCCGCGCTTCAGATACAACATCAGCCGCGCATCGGGATAACGCTGGTGCAGCGACTCGATCTGCGCCGGCTGCGGCGCGCGCACGACTTCACGGCCGTCAAAGCGGCGGAACACGAAACTCGCTGCCGCGCCGAAGTCGCCGGCGCCGACGGTGACGCTCGGCGCCACGCCAAGGGCGAGACTGAGTAACACCTCGTACGGGTCGTAGCCATCGACACGACGATACAGATTGACAATCTGCGATGCCATGCGCGGATTGATCTCGATAATCTGGATGCGCCCGGTTTCCGGCTGGTAGATCAGTTCGACGTTGAAAAAGCCGTAGCCGTAATCGATGCCGGTGAACAATTTGTCGGCGAGTGCGCGCATGCGCGCCAGTACTTCGGCGGGCAGGCGCGACGGGTACTCGAAACGCATGAAGGCCTGCGTACCCGGATACATCACTTCGTCGACAATGCCGAGGATGGTGATCTTGCCGTTGTGCAGGAAGCCGTCGAGATTGACCTGCACTCCGCTCATGATCTCTTCGCCGATCAAATGATGGGCGTCGATGGTGAACGGCGTGAAGCGCGCCATCAAATCGTTAAACGGCGTCACCAGCTTGTGCAGAATAAGGGTTTCCAGCGGATTGAAGCGCAGATGCTGTTGCAGTTCGCTGAAACTATCCACCCGGCGCGCGAGCACGGAGTAGGTTGCCTTAACCGGCTTCACGTAAAGCGGAAACGGCAGGCCCACCTCGGCGGCAGTTTGCATTTGGTACGGAAACACCGAGAAGCGCGGCGTCGCCTCCGGCACGATTTTCTGTTGCAGGCAGCGCGCGTAGTACTTGTGCTGCGCAGCGATGATCACCGCCGGATCGGTACCCGGCAAACCAAGCCGCTGCGCCACCACCGCGGCAATCAGCGCGCCAAATTGCTCGTTGTTGCTGATCACGCCATCGATGCGGCCGCGATACTTTTTAACCAGCTTATCGGCATAGCGCCAAACGTTAAACGTGATCAGGCGCGCATTTTCAGGAAATTTGAAGAGATCGAAGCCTTCGTAGAAAAACGCGTAGCGCGCGCGATAACGCGGTTGTTCGAGTTCATCGCGATCCCAATCCTTGGGGAAAAGCACGAGGATGTGTTTCATTGGTTCATCAAAATTCTGTTGCATAATCGACACACCGGCGCGTCATGCGCAGACATGCTCCGGCGTCACCAGCGGACGGTTCCTCGTGATTGGAATTGTTTTGCCTCCGCTGGTTACCTGAACATTGTAATCCCTTCCGCTTATTCCATTAAGCTTGGATAGCGCAGGCCTATCAAAAGAGAAAACCTCATAAACAGTCCGTTGCAAACCGAAGATCCGGACGATACCGTCTCGAACGAATCCGCCGAACCCACGATTGCCCAATTGATGGACGCTCGCATGACGCGGCGCACGGCACTGCAAGGCATGGCCGCAGCGGGAGTCTATGGATTGTTCGGCTGCGCAGCGCCACCGACGGGCGGCGGCGATTCCGGGCTGACCTTTAGCGAGATCGAGCGTTTTCTGGACGAAACCCACCATGCCGCGCCGGGCTACGCCACGCAAGTGTTGATCCGCTGGGGAGATCCTCTGCATACCGGCGCTCCCGAGTTCAGACCGGGAGCGCAAACCGCCGACGAGCAGGAGCGGCAATTCGGCGCCAATAACGACTTCATGGCGTTTATGCCCCTGCCGCGTGGTTCAAAAAATTCGACGCGCGGACTGCTGTGCGTCAACCATGAACTCAATCATCCGCAACTGATGTGGCCCGGTATGACTGCGCAAAACTATCCGAAGCTCATGACGCGCGAACAATGCGAAACCGAAATGGCATCACAAGGCCACACCATTGTTGAGATCGCGCGCGAAGGCAACGCGTGGCGCGTGGTAGACGCCAGCGCCTACAACCGGCGCATATCCGCGCGCAGCACGGTGATGCGCGTGTCGGGCCCGGCGGCGGGGCATCCGCGCATGACCACGCGCGCCGACGTGTCGGGCACGCGCGTGATCGGCACATTCAACAACTGCGCTGGTGGCGTCACCCCGTGGGGCACGGTGCTCACCGCCGAGGAAAATCTCCAGAATTATTTCACCGGCGATGCGAGTGGTGGACGCGAGGCTTCGGCGTGGAAACGTTACGGCATTAACGGACGCGGGCGTTATTTGTGGGGCCGGCATTTCGACCGCTTTAATCTGAACAAAGAACCGAACGAACCGAACCGCTTCGGCTGGATTGTCGAGATTGACCCGTATGATCCGAAATCGACGCCGGTCAAACGCACGTCGCTCGGCCGCTGCAAGCACGAGTGCGCGACCACGGCTGTCAGCCACGACGGGCGTGTCGCGGTGTATTCGGGCGACGACGAGCGCATGGACTACGTTTACAAATTCGTCACGCGCGATCGTTACAACGCGGATGCACCGGTGGCGAATCGCGACCTGCTCGACTACGGCACGCTCTACGTCGCGCGTTTCGAGGCCGACGGCAAAATGCGCTGGCTGGCCATCGTCTTTGGACAAGGGCCGCTGACCAAAGCTAACGGTTTCGAGAATCAGGGCGACGTAATGATCGAGCTGCGCCGTGCCGGTGATCTGTTGGGCGCAACGCCGATGGACCGGCCGGAGGATGTGGAGGCGCATCCCGCAACCGGGCGTGTTTACGTGGTGCTCACCTACAACGAGAGGCTTAAGCCAGACCAGGTGAATGTCGCTAATCCACGGGGGCCGAACCGGCACGGACACATCATCGAAATCGTTCCGCCGATGGTCAACGGCAAGCCCGATCACGCGGCCACTGAATGCACCTGGGACTTTTTTATTCTGGGTGGCGACCCGAAGAAACCGGAGCATGGTGCGCGCTATCACGGGCCTGTGACGGACAAAGGCTGGATAGCCGCGCCCGACAACGTCGCGTTCGATCCGAAAGGCCGTATCTGGATTGTGACCGATGGACAGGAAGACTCGGCGGGTTTCGCCGATAGTGTGTATGCCGCCGAGACCAGCGGGCCGCAACGCGGTGTCACACGCGCATTCTTCGCGTGTCCGCGAGGCGGGGAAATCTGCGGGCCTGAGTTCACCCCCGACGGCAAAACGCTGTTTCTCGCGATTCAACACCCGGGCGACGAAAAAGGCTCCACCTTCGACAAGCCGTCAACGCGCTGGCCGGATTTCAAGCCCGACATGCCGCCGCGGTCCGCGGTGGTGGCGATTACCAAGGCGGATGGCGGGGAGATAGGGTCGTAGATGCCGTGAAGGGTGAAGGGTGAAGGGTGAAGGGCGTGAACGAGTGAACGGGTGAAAACCCCTATGCACAGCGCGCGGCTGTGCATGCCCCCAACTCTCAACGCCCAACTGAAGGCCATATGAAACTCGTTTCTTGCAAGGCTGCAGCTGCGGTCTTCGCGCTGTGTCTGCCTCAAACTGCGCTGGCGCAAAGTTATCCCGTTAAAACCTTGCGCATCCCAGCCTGCCGGTGGCGTCGTTGAAGGACTTCATCGCGCTGGCAAAAAAGCAAGCCGGAAAAATGAATGCCGCGTCGGGAGGCACGGGTACGGCCAACCACCTGGTGCTCGAAATGTTCAAGCAGCGAGCGGGTTTTTTCAGTGCTGAAATCACCGCCGCGATCAAATCACCCGAAATGCGCGACTTCATGCTGAAGGAAGGGGCTGATCCGGTAGGCAGCACGCCGCAGGAATTCGCGGCCTATTTCAAAAGCGAAGTGCAGCGTTACGCAGCGGTGATACGCGCAGGGAATATCCGGGTGGAGTGACGAAGTGCCAAGGGCGTGAACGAGTGAACGGGTGAACGAGTAAGAACAGCCCTTCACACCATCAACTTGTTGCGTGCTCCGCCCAAGCATGAAGATGGTACGCACTACCGAGGAGGTTACGCGTTTACTCGTTCACCCGTTCACGATTTTCTAACGCGTCACCACAATCTCACCCTTCATCCCCGGATGCAATCCGCAGATGTAGCCGTAGGTGCCGGCGTCGTTGAACTGCAGCGACGTGCTCTGCCCTTTGAGCACCACCGGCGTGCGAAACGTCGTTTCGCCCTGTACCGTTACCTGATGCGGCGAATCGTCGATGTTGGTCCATGTAATCGTCTGCCCGGCTTTTACGGAAACTTTCTCCGGACCGAATAAAAATTCAGCGATGGCGACTGAACCGGGCCCCGATGGCCGCTGCGCCGCGCCCAACGCCGTGCCTGACAGACCCGCGAGCGAGATCACAAAATCCTGTCGCGCGTGTGGCAGATGGCATTCGAAGCAGGCCTTGATATTGGCATTGGCTTTTTCGTTGGGCTTGCCGTCCGGCAGATAAGATGCGTACTGCCAGTCGGCGTTGCGCCATGCCTCCGGCACCGACGCGCCCCAGCCCGGGCGCTTTTCCATCACCGTGACGCCCATCGGTTTACCTTTGATGAAATTGCCTTTGGCATCGCGCGTCGGTTTGCCGTCCGCATCAACCTGTGCGGCGAAAATTGCCAGCGCCAGCACCGTGCCGTTGGGGATGGGCTTGCCTTCGCGCACGGCTTTAACCACTTCGGGTTTTGCATAAAGCTCGCGGTATTGCTTGGTGTCGTGGCGATTCAGCTGTTGATACACCTGCCATTTCTCAAAGCCGGTCGGGAACGCGACGTCCTTGGGGCCTACAGTGCCTTGCGCCATCAGCACACCAGCGCCCACGGCCAGAACTGCAGCAACTGCGGTTGAGATTTTGCGACGATAGTTCATAACACCTCCTAGCGTGAGCAATGTGGCGAATGTGGCTAATGCGGTGACTGGGATGCAACGCAGATTATCCTACACCAGCTTTGGTCGCGCGCCCGCACTGACCCTTACATTAAGCTTTATGAAAATATCGTTTAAAAACAGATAGTTATAATATGGGCGCCTAAACAACACGAATAATTATCCCAATGCCGGCGCGAGCCAGCGCTCGGCTTCTGCCAGCGCCATGCCCTTGCGCCGCGCGTAGTCCTCGAGTTGATCTTTGCCTATTTTGCCGACGGCAAAATACTGCGACTGCGGGTGCGCGAGATAAAAACCGCTCACCGATGACGCCGGGCACATGGCAAAATTTTCGGTGAGCGTCAGCCCGGCGCGTTTGGCGTCGAGCAACTCGAACAACGCGCCTTTCTCGGTGTGATCCGGACACGCGGGATAGCCAGGCGCGGGACGTACGCCGCGATATTTCTCGGCGATCATTGCCTCATTGTCGAGCGCTTCATCCCTGGCATAGCCCCAGAACTCGCGGCGCACGCGCTTGTGCAGCAATTCCACGAACGCTTCTGCCAGCCGGTCGGCCAGCGCCTTGAGTATGATGCCGCTGTAGTCGTCGTGATTTTTCTCGAACTCGTCGAGCTTTTTCTCGATGCCATACCCGGCAGTGACGGCAAACGCACCCACGTAGTCCTTAATGCTGCCGTGGCCGCTGTCTTTGGGCGCCACGAAATCGCCCAGACACAAGTTGGGATTGCCCGTGGGCTTGCGGTTTTGCTGTCGCAGATTGTGCCAGGTCATCACCGGTTTAGTGCGCTTCTCATCGCCGTAAATTTCGATGTCTTCGCCCGCATTCACACTGTTCGCCGCGAACAGCCCCAGCACGCCGTGCGCCTGCAGCCATTTGCCGTCGATGATTTTTTTCAGCATCGCCTTGGCGTCGGCAAACACTTTTTTCGCTTCCGCCCCCACCACTGCATCGTCGAGAATTTTCGGGTACGCGCCGGCCAGATCCCAGGTCTGGAAATACGGCCCCCAGTCGATATGTTCGGCAATCTCGGCGAGATCATAATTCCTCAGCAGCTTCATGCCGGGAAAAGCCGGCGCTACCGGCGCATGTTTTTGCCAATCGGTTTTGAAGCGATTGGCGCGCGCTTCGGCCAGCGGTATCAGCTCCGGGCCTTTTTTGTTGGCGTGCTGTATGCGAACTTTTTCGTAGTCGGTGTTCAGCTCTTCCAGATACTTGCGGCGGGTGACTTCATCTTCGGCTAAGAGGCTGCTGCACACGGTCACGCTGCGCGACGCATCGGGCACCCACACCGTCGGGCCGTTGGTGTAGCCCGGCGCGATTTTCACCGCGGTGTGCGTGCGCGACGTGGTGGCGCCGCCGATCAGCAGCGGAAGCGTGAAGCCCTGCCGCTGCATTTCGCGCGCGACATGGGCCATTTCCTCGAGCGAAGGCGTAATCAATCCCGACAGACCGATGATGTCCACCTTTTCGGCGCGCGCGGTATCCAGTATTTTCTGGCACGGCGCCATCACGCCCATATTGACCACTTCGTAGTTGTTGCACTGGAGCACGACAGCCACGATATTCTTGCCGATGTCGTGTACATCGCCCTTGACTGTGGCGATCACGATCTTGCCCTTGGGCTTGGCAGCTTCACCCGATTCACCGGCGAGGCGCGCTTTTTCTTCTTCGATAAACGGAATCAGATGCGCCACCGCCTGTTTCATCACGCGCGCGGATTTGACCACCTGCGGCAGAAACATCTTGCCCGCGCCGAACAAATCGCCGACGATATTCATGCCGTCCATCAGCGGGCCTTCAATCACCTGTATCGGACGTCCACCGGCCGCTGCAATGTTGCTGCGCGCTTCTTCGGTGTCCTCGAGTATCCATTGCGTAATGCCGTGAACCAGCGCGTGTGACAGCCGCTTTTCCACCGGCGCCTCGCGCCACTCCAGCGTTTGCTCTTCCTTGGCGGCGCCGGCTTTCAGCGTGCCCGCGATTTCGATTAGGCGCTCGGTCGCGTCGTCGCGCCGGTTGAGCACCACATCTTCGACACGCTCGCGCAGTTCCGGCGCAAGATCGTCGTACACGCCCACCATGCCGGCATTGACGATGCCCATGGTCATACCCGCTTTGATCGCGTGATATAAAAACACGGTGTGGATGGCTTCGCGCGCCGGATCGTTGCCGCGGAATGAAAAGCTCACGTTCGACACGCCGCCACTGACCTTGGCGTACGGCAAATTCTGGCGTATCCAGCGCGTCGCTTCGATGTAATCCACCGCGTAGTTGTTGTGGTCCTCGATGCCGGTGGCAATTGCGAAAATGTTGGGATCGAAAATAATGTCTTCGGGCGCGAAGTCCACGCGCTGCGTCAGCAGGTCGTAGGCACGCTTGCAGATTTCGGTTTTGCGCTTGAAGGTATCGGCCTGCCCTTGCTCATCAAACGCCATCACGATCACCGCCGCGCCGTAACGCTTGCACAGCTTAGCCTGCCGCAGAAACTCGGCTTCTCCCTCTTTCATGCTGATCGAGTTGACCACCGGCTTGCCCTGCACGCACTTCAGTCCCGCCTCGATCACTTCCCATTTCGAGGAGTCGATCATTACCGGCACGCGCGAAATATCCGGCTCGCCCGCGAGCAGATTCAAAAAACGCGCCATTGCCGCCTTCGAATCGAGCATCGCCTCGTCCATATTGATGTCGATGATTTGCGCGCCGTTTTCGACCTGCTGCCGCGCCACCGCCAGCGCTTCGTCGTATTGCTCATTCAGAATCAGCCGTGCAAAGGCGCGCGAGCCGGTGACATTGGTGCGCTCGCCGACGTTGACGAACAGCGACGTCTCGTCGATGTTGGCCGGCTCCAGTCCCGACAGCCGCAGCTTGTGTTCGGCCAGCGGCACCACGCGCGGCGGCAATGATTTAACCGCCTGCGCAATGGCGCGAATATGCTCCGGCGTGGTGCCGCAACAACCACCGGCAACGTTTACAAATCCCGCTGCGGCGAACTCTTGCAACAAGCCCGCTGTAATCACCGGCGTTTCATCAAAGCCGGTGTCGCTCATCGGGTTGGGCAAGCCCGCGTTCGGATACACACAAATCGGCGCATCGCAAATCTTCGACAGCTCCTCGATATACGGACGCATTAATGCCGCACCCAGCGCGCAATTCAGCCCTATCGTGACCGGCTTGGCATGGCGCACCGAATTCCAGAACGCCTCCACCGTCTGCCCTGACAGAATGCGCCCCGAAGCATCGGTGACGGTGCCGGAAATCATCACCGGGTAGCGCTCGCCGCTTTCCTCGAAAAATTGGTCGATGGCGAACAGCGCCGCTTTGGCGTTCAAGGTATCGAATATGGTTTCGACCAGGAACAAATCCACGCCGCCTTCGTGCAGCGCGCGCGCCTGTTCGAGATAGGCTGTCACCAGTTCATCGAAGGTAACATTGCGCGCGCCGGCGTCGTTGACGTCGGGGGAGATGGACGCTGTCTTCGGTGTCGGGCCGAACGCGCCGGCCACGAATCGCGGCGCATCGGGCGTGGAATATTTTGCGCACGCCGCTTTCGCCAGCCTGGCTGCGGCGACATTCATCTCGTACGCCAGCGGCGCCATGTGGTAATCCGCTTGCGCGATGCGTTGCGCGCCGAAGGTGTTGGTCTCGATAATGTCCGAGCCGGCTTCGAGATATTGCTCGTGAATTTCCTGAATAATGTGCGGCTGCGTCAGCACCAGCAGCTCGTTATTGCCCTTCACGTCGTGCGCGAAATCGGCGAAGCGCGTGCCACGATAAGCCTTTTCATCCAGTTGGTAACGCTGGATCATGGTGCCCATCGCGCCGTCGAGCACCAGGATACGTTGGCGGAGCGCTGCTTCGATAGCGGTAAAACGGGATAAAGTCATGGCGTTAGCGGCGGCATAGCGTGCGCGATCGTGCTCTAATAGTCTAACGCGAGGGTAGCGCCGCCAAGTTCTTGTTAAGAAAGCACAATTTTAACATGTGCTGCTTGTAATCTCGTCAGACGGACTATAATTAAACTTTGGTCCAGCGGAAACCCTAGCGATGAAACACTTCGAACCCCGGGAAGCTTACGATTTCCTCAAGAAAAATCCGGACGCGATTTTTATCGATTGCCGCAGCGAAATGGAGTATCTGTTCGTCGGCCATCCGACGAGCGCGATACTGGTCGCGTGGAACGACGGCCCCAACTGGGAAGTGAATTCGCAATTTGTGCCGCATGTTAAAAAAGCGGCCAGCGTGGATCGCCCCATTGTGCTGATTTGCCGCAGTGGCAACCGCTCGCTGGACGCCGGCGCCGCCCTCGAAGAAGCGGGATTCACCCAGGTCTATAACGTGCTGCATGGCTTTGAGGGCGAACTCGACGAGAACCACCATCGCAATGGCAAAGCGGGCTGGCGGCACGAAGGGCTGCCGTGGGAGCAATGTTGAAAGCAGGACTGAGGACTTAGGATTGAGGACTGAGTAACATCTACACCAGTGCATCGGTGTTACTCAGTCCTCAGTCCTCAATCCTCAGTCCTGCCTTATATAGACCAGCCACAACCCCAGTGCGGCCAGCGCAAACAGCAGCGCGCCGAATGCCATCGTCGCCGCTGACGTGGAAAACAGGGGCGATGCGATGGCGGCTACAAACCCGGCCACCATCGATTGCACACTGCTTTGCAGCGACGCAGCCATGCCGCGATTGCGCGGAAACAAATCCAGCAACATCAGCGTCAGCGACGGCATGGCCATCGCCATGCCGGTGGCGACAATCACTTGATGTAGGACTGACCACGGCAACTGCGGCGAAACCAAATATAAAACAAGTTGTTATACGCAGCACCCGCGAACATGATGGCGAACGACAGCCACACCCGCCAGCAACATCACCCGCGACAGCAGCCGCTGCGCCTCCACACCCTGATAGGCGTCGCGCACGACTGCACGGCTGAGCGAGGTGCCCGCACCCGCCACCAGACCTTGCAGCGCGCGGCACACCAGCAGCATGGTCATATTCGTCGCCAGAGCGCAGCCGATGGAGGCGATCACAAAACCGCCGACGCCGAACAGAATCACCGGCCGCCGCCCGACCGCATCCGAAATCGCACCATGGAATAACATCATTACCGCGAATGGAATCAGCATTGTAGCGTGTGAACTCGCGCACCCGCTTCCACGATAGGTGCGTTGCAGTTGAATTGCGCTGTGCTTTAAAACCACAGCGTTTTATTTTAAAGTGCTGTTTCGTGCAGAGCATTTCGCCACTCGGGCCGTTTGCAGCGGGTGTGGCGTTTATGGCGTGCTCGAGGTGCTGTCATCCGCCGCACCGGGCGCCCTTGACGGTGATGATGCGGCTGGCAGTGATTGGCTAAAAGTGCGTTGCAAAAAATGCGGCCATGACTGGACCATGACCGCGGATCAGATACGGACGCCGGTTAATAAATCCTTGTAAGAGGTCAGGCCTGACTGTGATCCCGATGGCTGCGGTTCACGCCACTTCGCCAGCGCGTAGGTTGGGCTGAATGAAATGAAGCCCAACACAATGATCCCACGCGAAACGCAAATGTCGTCGAATAATTGGCGCTGTTGATGTTGGGCTTCGCAAGCTCAGCCCAACCTACACGTAAATTCTTTCGGCCGTACAAAAGAAAGTGACTAGCCGCCGGGCTGCCCCGCCACCATCCGCGCACAACAATCCCCAAACCCGATCGGCGCATACCCGGCACGCCGCCCATGCGCGCGCAGGATGATGTCGTCGCCATCCTCCACCCAGCGGCGGATTTCGCCCGAGGCGAGCGTGAGGTCGCGGGTGCCGTCGAAGGACAACTCGGCGATGCTGCCGTAGTTCTCCGGCGTGGGGCCGCTGATGGTGCCGGAGCCAAAGAGGTCACCGGGTTCGAGGTTGCAGCCGCCGCAGGTGTGATGCGCCACCATTTGCGCCACCGTCCAGTAGAGGTGTTTGGTGTTGCTGACGGATATGCGCTGCGGTGGCGCACCTTTGGCGCGCATGCCTGCGGTGCAGATCAGCACTTCGATTTCAAGATCGAGTGCGCCGCTACGTTGATCGGCGTCGTCCCATAGATAATCCAGCGGCCTGGGGTCCCCCACAGGTCGCGCCGGCTGTGCGATGCGAAACGGCGCCAACGCTTCGGGCGTGACCATCCACAGCGAAATGGTGGTACCGAAATTCTTCGACAGGAACGGTCCCAAGGGCGCGGATTCCCAGCGTTGTATGTCACGCGCTGACCAGTCATTCAACATGCAGTAGCCGTAGATATGCTCGCCGGCCTGGTCGATGGGTATTGCCTCGCCCCAGGCATTGCCATTACCGAGCCAGATGCCAAGTTCGAGTTCGAAATCCATTTTCTGGCATGGCCCGAAGCTGGGCAGTTGCTCGCCGTCCACCACGCGCTGGCCGTTAGGCCGGCGTACTGCCACGCCGGTCGCACGCACCGTGGAAGCGCGGCTGTGATAGGCCACCGGCACGTATTTGTAATTCGGATTCAGCGGCGGATTCGCGCCGCGGCGCTTGCCGCCGTTTTCGGCGTGCGTGATGCCGGCGAAAAAATCGGTAAAGGCGCCGATCTTTGCCGGCACATGCAGCGCGCAAGCGGCGGCCTTGTGCAGCAGCTGGGCGGCGAGCGGTTTGGCGCGTGCTGATTCGGCCGTGCCTTCGGCCAGCAACGCCGAGACTTGTTTACGCAGCGCGGCGCGCGGGCCTGCGCCCAATGCCATCAAATCATTCAGCGTTGAAGCGCTGGCGGCGCGCGCGGCTGCTTCGGCGTCGCCGGAAAAAAGTTTCGCTTCGCACGCGGCTTTGAGATCAAACACCTCGTCGCCGATGGCGACGCCGCCGCGCGGCGTATCACCCTCTGCGGGTGTCGCGCTGAACACGCCCAGCGGTAAATTCTGCAGCGGAAAATCACCATGGCCATTGGCGCTGGCGACCCAGCTTTTGCGTTTGGCGTCGTGGGTTTCGTCGATGGTAATAGTCATCGCTTTCCTTTTCTAAATAATTGTTCCTGGCGCAGCGCCTTTCGCCTTGTGCGGCCTTACCTACGTCACTGCACTTCGGTATCGATGCTTAGCGTAATGTTTTTCGCGGTATTGTTCACGGGCTTGGTCGCGCCCTGCAAATCGCCCGGCTGTGGCATGGCGTTGCCGCTTTTCGAGATGCGTGCGCCGATGATCACTTGCGGTGCACTCGACAGACGCGCCGCCGGGTTCATCGCCATGCTGTCATCCAGTGTGAATGTCAGCGGCAATTCGCTCGCCTTTTTGCGCAGTATGGCAAGCGGCATGCGCGAGCCTTCGGCGGCGCGGGCGAAGATAAACACCGTGTCATTGGGCGCGACCTTCGCCGTCAACGCGGGCGCCAGCGACACTGTGCCGCTGACACCTTTGCCGGACGCCGCTGGCGCCGTCATCGGTTTGTCCGCAACGACCGCCACTTTGGGCGCGCCAGCACCGGCCAGGCCGCGCGCTTCGGCGATGCTGGCCTGCACATTGCGCGCCATTTCCGTATCGGGCGGCGCCAGCGTCGCCAGTTTTTCCCAATACTTGAGTGCCTCCGCGTAATTCTTTTTATCGAAGGCGATAGTCCCCGCGAGCGCCAGCGACTTGGCGTGATCCGGATCGATTTTCAGCGCGCGCATGATCAGCGCTTCGGGTTCGCCTTGCAGATTTTGCCCGCGCGCCATCGCCATCGCATCGGCGTAATCGGCCAGCAAATGCGCATTGTCGGGCACGCGCTCCACCGCTTTGCCGTAGGCGGCGGCGGCATCCTCATAGCGGCCCATCACCGCGTACGAGCGTGCAAGCATCGCCCAGCCCTGCGCATCGTCGGGGTTTTGCTTCATGCGTTCGGCGAGCTTCGCCACCATGCCCTCGATTTGTTCGGCACTGAGGCCCTTCCCGCTATTGGCGCTGCCGTGGGGCGGAGCCGCAAGCGGCGCCAGCGCACGCGGCGTGCCCACCGCAAAATAAAGCCCGACGGCCAGCAGCGGCACCGCAACGCCCACCAGCATGGCGGGCAGGCGGCTGGCCGGCAGTGTGCTCACCGCTGTGGCGGTCGGCGCAACATCATCCAGCAACCGCCGCTCCAGTTCGACGCGCGCATGCTGGTATTGCGCTTCGCTTAACGTGCCCGCAATTCGGTCGGCCTCAAGTTCCTGTTGCTGATCGCTATACACCGCGACATTGAGCGCATTGTTCGCATCTTGTGCATGGCCGGCAACGCCGGCCGGGTTGCGGCGCCGGCACAACGGCGGCAACACGAATATCAGCGCAACAACAATCAGTAGCGCCGCGACTATCCAGAAAATAGTCATCGGCGATCCGCGGCGCCGCTATCGAGTAAGTCAGCGGCACGCGCACGCTCGTCCGCAGTGAGCGCCGGCATCACTGCAACCGCGGCGCGGCGTCGCAGTCGCACAAACAACGCGATCAGCCCCGCCAGCAGCAGCAAGCCCGGCGCGAACCACAGCAACAGTGTGGTTGCTTTCAGCGGCGGCCGATACAGCACAAAATCACCATAGCGTTCGGTCATAAACGCGAGCACATCTTTTTCACTGGCGCCTTGCTGCAATTTTTCGCGCACCTGATTCTTTAAATCAACCGCAAGATCGGCGTTTGAATCGGCGATCGACTGGTTCTGGCATACCAGGCAACGCAATTCTGCGGACAGCGCCTGCACGCGGTGTTCAAGCGCGGCGTCAGCGGCGGCGTGCACAGGCGCTATGCAGTATGCAAAAAATATGAATAAAAACAGATAGTTACGCATTAGCATTCAGTTTTGCGACCAATGGCAGAATTTTTTCTTTGAGCACGGCGGGGGTGACCGGCCCGATTTGTTTGAAACGAATGATGCCCTGCTTGTCGATCACATAGGTTTCCGGCACGCCATACACGCCGTAGTCAATACCGATGCGTCCCCGCACATCGTACGCCGACAGCACGTACGGATCGCCAAATCGTTGCAGCCATGCGATGCCATCGGGGTGCTTGTCTTTGTAGTTAAGACCGTAAATCGGCACTGCACCGCTCTTCGCGAGCTCCATCAGCAGCGGATGTTCTTCACGGCACGATGCGCACCACGAGGCCCACACGTTAAGCAGCCATACTTTGCCGGCCAGGTCTTTTTGCGAAAACGTCTTGTCCTGCGCGTGCAATTGCGGCAATTCAAACGGCGGCGCGGCTTTGCCGATCAGCGGCGACGGCACTTCACGCGGGTTGAGCGTAAGTCCCACACCGAGAAACACCGCCAATACCAGAAACAGGCCCAGCGGCCACAACCAGCGTTTCATCGGGCTAACTCGCTACCGAGGCATTCGCCGCACCCGCAGCAGGCGCCGTTTCAGTTCGCGCGCGCGCCGCCACGCGATAACGCCGGTCGAGCACCGCCAGCAGCCCACCCAGCGCCATCAGCACACAGCCGCCCCAAATCCAATCGACGAACGGCTTGACCTGCACGCGCACCACCCACGCTTTGTCACCCACCTGCTCGCCCAGCGACACATACAAGTCGCGCGTGAAGCCGGTGTCGATAGCCGCTTCAGTCATGGGGTTTTTTTGCACGTTGTAGATGCGTTTTTCGGGATACATCTTGCTCAGCGATGACGCGCCACGCGTAACGGAGAAGGTGCCGCGTGCTGCTACATAGTTCGGCCCTTTTACATCCTCCACCGCATCGAAGCGGAAGGTGTAGCCGCCGAGTTCAACGGATTCGCCTGGCGCCAGCTTCACATCTTTCTCGGCCTCATAGCTCTTGACCATGGTCACGCCCACCACAAACACCGCCATGCCCGTATGCGCCAGCAGCATGCCGTAGTAGCTGCGCGAATGCGCCCGCAGCTTCGCGCCCGCGTTCATGCCGGGCGCTTGCCTCACACGCGAAACCAAATTGCTGACACTGCTGGCGACGATCCACAATGCCAGCAGTAAGCCAAAGCTCGCCAGCGGCGTCCATTGACCCATGGTCAGCGGCAACAGCAGCCCTCCCGCCAGCGACACCGCAAACGCCCACCTCAGGCGCACCGCAAGTTCCGGCAGGCTGGCTTGCTTCCAGCGCGCCAGCGGCCCCACGCCCATCAGGAATAACGCCGGCGCCATCAGCGGCACGAACACGGTTTCAAAGTAGGGCGGGCCGACGGAAAGTTTGCCCAGCCCCAGCGCATCGAGAAATAACGGATACAGCGTGCCCAGAAAAACCGAACCGGCGGCGACCACCAGCAACACATTGTTGGTGAGCAAAAATGATTCGCGCGACACCACCTCGAATTGCCCGCCCAGGCCTACGCGCTGTGCGCGCCACGCGAATAAGGTGAGCGAAGCGCCGATCACGATGACCAAAAACGCGAGTATGAATACGCCGCGTTTGGGGTCGGTGGCAAACGCATGCACCGACGTCAGCACGCCCGATCGCACCAGAAAAGTCCCGAGCAGCGACAGTGCAAAGGTAAAGATCGCCAGCAGCACGGTCCAGCTTTTAAAGGCGCCGCGTTTTTCCGTCACCGCCAATGAGTGAATAAGTGCGGTACCCATCAGCCACGGCATGAATGAGGCATTCTCAACCGGATCCCAGAACCACCAGCCGCCCCAGCCGAGTTCGTAATACGCCCACCAGCTGCCGAGCGCGATGCCGAGCGTCAAAAATATCCACGCGGTGGTGGTCCACGGCCGTGACCAGCGCGCCCACGTGGCGTCGAGCCGGCCCGACAGCAGCGCCGCGATGGCAAACGCAAACGCCACTGAAAATCCGACATAACCCATGTAGAGCATCGGCGGATGTATCACCATGCCGAAGTCCTGCAACAAGGGATTCAGATCGCGTCCGTCCATCGCCGCCGGCAGCAGCCGGTCAAACGGGTTCGAGGTAAACAGCGTAAAGCTCAAAAATCCTACGCTGATCAGCCCCAGCACCCCCAGCACGCGCGCAACGATGTCGTTGGGCAGATGGCTGCTGAACACACTCACCGCCATCGTCCACAGCGACAGCATCAACATCCACAACAACAGCGAGCCTTCGTGACCGCCCCACACCGCGGCAATGCGGTACTGCAAGGGCAGGGCGGAGTTGGAGTTCGAGGCCACATACAGCACAGAAAAATCGTTGGTCACAAACGAATACGTCAACCAGCCGAATGCGATAGCGATGAACACGAACTGTCCCTGCGCCGCGGGCCGCGCCAGATTCATCCACGATGACGCGCCGCGTGCTGCGCCCGCCAGCGGCAGCGTGCCTTGTGCGAGCGCCAGCAGCAGCGCGAGGATGAGTGCGAATTGACCGAGTTCTGGAATCATCGATTGGGCGCTCCGGCTTTTGGTGGTGAATCGACCAGGGTGCGCGCTGCCTTTTCATTGGTGGCCTGCGCTTTTTTAACCGCATCAGCCGCTTCGGGCGGCATGTAGTTCTCGTCGTGCTTGGCCAGCACCTCGCTTGCCACAAACAGGCCATTTTCAAGCCGTCCCTGCGTCACCACACCCTTGCCTTCGCGAAATAGATCCGGCAGCAAGCCCTTGTACGCCACGGGGATGCTCTTGGCGGTGTCGGTAACGACGAAATGCACGGTGACGCCGTCGGGCTGCCGCTTGACGCTGCCGCTTTCAACCATGCCGCCGACGCGAAACGCACGCCCCTGCGGCGCCTCGTTCGCGGCCACCTGCGACGGGGTGAAGAAAAATACCAGATTCTGCTGAATCGCCGATAACACCAGCGCGGCGGCAATCGCCAGTCCGGCGACGCCGGCGACGATCAAGGCCATGCGGCGATGACGCGGTTTCATGTGGATTTGCCTGCCGCGCGGCTACGCAGCGCCAATGCCAGCAGCTCCAGCGCGATCAACGCAAATGTTACCGCATACGAACCCCACACATAAAGCCCTTTGCCGCCCATCGTGAAAAACTCACTTGCGCTGCCCCAGTTCATTTTTGCTTTCCCAGATAATCAGCAACCCAATCGCTGCGCCGCTCGCGTTCAAGGATGATACAGCGCACGCGCCACAACGACACGGCAATCGCATACATCCAGCACGCCAGCACCATCACCATCATGCCCGCGAACATGGTCATCGCCATGGTGGGCGCGCTGTTCAGGCTCACCGACGAACCTTGATGCAGGGTGTTCCACCACTGCACAGAAAAATAAATAATGGGGATGTTGATCACGCCGACCAGCGCCAGCACCGCACCCGCCTTATCCGCGCGCCGCGGGTCGTCTATCGCCGCCTGCAGCGCCATGAAGCCGAAATACAAAAACAGCAGCAGCAGTTCGGAGGTAAGCCGCGCATCCCACACCCACCACGTGCCCCACGTCGGCTTGCCCCACAACGCGCCCGACCACAGCGCGATAAATGTGAACAGCGCGCCGGTCGGCGCCAGCGCGCTTGCCATCATGCCCGACAGCCTTGTGTTGAACGCGAGGCCCACGCCCGCCCAGAACGCCATCATCAGATAAATGAACATCGACATCCATGCCGCCGGCACATGGATGAAAATGATGCGATACGACTCGCCCTGCTGCGCGTCGGTGGGTGCGACAAAAAATCCTATGTACATGCCCACCGCGAACAGCACCGCAGCGATTGTGGCGAACCACGGCGCCAGCGCACCGGCCAGCGGAAAAAACGTTTGCGGCGAGGCGTACTTGAACCAATTGACACCTTGAATTGCGGTTTGCGGTGTAGCGCTCGACATGGCGCGGTGTGCGTAGGGGTGGTGCGATTCGGGGGGCTAAGTTTAAAGCAATTTTACAGCGCCGGAGGTATAACGTAAGTGTTTGTTTATTCGTAAGAAATTCTTAGGGCAGTGGAGATTGCCCAGGGCGCGAGCGACAGCGCCGCCAGCGACAGCGCCGCCAGTAGCAGCAAATACGGCTGCGCAGTGAGCCCCACGGCAGTGGCTTCGACCGCCAGCGAACCGAGTATCAGCACCGGCGCGTACAGTGGCAATACCAGCAATGCCAGCAGCACGCCACCGCCGCGCAAGCCCAAGGTCAGCGCTGCGCCGATGGCGCCGATCAAACTCAGGCTCGGGGTGCCGAGCGCGAGTGCCAGCGCCAGCACCGCCAGCGCATCGGCCGGCAAGCCAAACTGCAAGCCCAGCAACGGTGCGATCAACACCAGCGGCAGATTCGCCGCAATCCAGTGCGCTATCACTTTGGCAATCACAATCACGGACAACGGCGTGGCGGCGAGCAACATCTGCTCCAAGGTGCCATCGGCGTAATCACTCGCAAACAGCCGCGATAACGCCAGCATAGACGCGAGCAGCGCTGCCACCCACACCACACCCGGCCCGATGGCGCGCAACAGTTGCGGCTCCGGGCCGATACCCAGCGGAAATAAACTGGCGACGATCACAAAAAAAATCACCGCGCTGAATACATCGCTGCGACGCCGCCAGGCGAGCGTGAGATCGCGGCCGATCACGCTGCGCATCACGCTTAGCATGCGGCCTGCGCCACGTCGCTCAGATCGACGCACTGGGTTACGCGCGCGCGGATGGTGGCATCCTGATGGGTGGTAAAAACTACACTGCCGCCGCCATCGATGTGGGCCAGAATTAATCCTTCAAGGTGGCTCACTGCGGCCACATCAAGTGCTGCAAACGGCTCATCGAGTAGCCACAGCGGCGCATGCATGGAAAGCGCCAACCGCGCCAGCGCAGAGCGACGCTTTTGTCCTTGTGACAATGCGCGCACCGGCAACTGCGAACAAGCGGCCAGACCAAACGCCGCCAGCGCTTCGCTTGCAGCCGCGTTCGCAGCCGGGCGGCAGGCGAGCGCGCACGCCAGCTGCAGGTTTTCTGTCGCTGAAAGATCATCCTGAAGCGCGTTGGCGTGCCCTATGTACACGACCTCGCGCCAGTAGCTCTCGCGCAGCTCGCGCAGGGTCTCGCCGCGCCAGCGCACCTCGCCCCCGTCGGCTGTGCCCAAACCGCAGAGGATGCGCAGCAAACTTGTCTTGCCGCTGCCGTTCGCCCCCGCCACATGCAGCAGTCCGCGCGCTTCGAGCTTGAACGACACGCCGCGAAACAGCGTGCGATCGCCGCGTGTGCAGGCGAGGTTGCTTACCTCGAGCATGCGCTAACCACGCTCAAACCGGCGATACTGAATCGCCTCGGCCACGTGCGCAGCACCGATGGTGGTTACGCCGGCGAGGTCGGCAATGGTGCGCGCCACCTTGAGGATGCGGTGATATGCGCGCGCCGATAGCCCCATGCGGCTGATCGCCTGCTTGAGCAAGGTTTCGCCGTTCGCGTCGGGCACGCAGTGTTTATCGATGTCGCGCGTGCTGAGTTGTGCATTGGGTTTGTGCTGCCGCGTGAGCGCGTGCTCACGCGCAGCCGTGACGCGCACGCGCACCGCCGGGGATGCATCGCCCTGCGCTTGCCGCGTCATGTCTTCCTGTGGCAGCGCAGGCACTTCGATTTGTAGATCGATGCGATCCAGCAGCGGTCCGGAGATGCGCGAACGGTAGCGCGCGACCTGATCGGGTGTGCAGCGGCATTTGCCGCTGTGATGGCCGAGGTAGCCGCAGGGGCACGGGTTCATCGCCGCAATCAACTGGAAGCGCGCCGGAAATTCCGCCTGCCGCGCCGCGCGCGATACCATAATGCGGCCGGATTCGAGCGGTTCGCGCAGCACTTCGAGCACGCTGCGCTGGAATTCCGGTAGTTCATCCAAAAATAACACGCCGTGCATGGCCATCGAGATTTCGCCGGGTCGCGGATTGCTGCCACCGCCGACCAGCGCCACGCCCGATGCGGTGTGATGCGGCGCGCGATAGGGGCGCTGCTTCCATCGCGACACATCAAAGCCGGCGCTGCCGAGCGATTGCATGGCCGCCGATTCGAGCGCCTCCTGCTGCGTCATCGGCGGCAGGATGCCCGGCAGGCGCGAAGCCAGCATGGTCTTGCCGGTGCCGGGCGGGCCGACCATCAGCAGGCTGTGTCCGCCGGCGGCGGCAATTTCAAGCGCGCGCTTGGCGTGCGCCTGGCCTTTCACATCCAGCAGATCGGCGTACGCAATCTCGCTCGTGACCGGTTCACTTTGATACGGCCGCAATTTTTCCTGCCCGCACAAATGCGCACACACCGCGAGCAAGGATGGCGCGGCAAACACGGTGGCGTTTTCCACCAGCGCGGCTTCCGCCGCATTCTCCACCGGCAGCATGAATGCGCGGCCATCCTTTAGCGCGCCGAGCGTCATCGCCAGCGCACCGCGCACCGGGCGCAGTGCGCCGGTCAGCGCGAGTTCACCGGCAAATTCATAGTCGTTGAGTTTGTCTGCGGGTATCTGTCCCGACGCCGCCAATATGCCCAGCGCGATCGGCAAATCAAGCCGGCCCGATTCCTTCGGCAGATCGGCGGGCGCAAGATTCACCGTAATACGCCGCATCGGAAATTCAAAGCGCGCGTGTTGCAGGGCCGCGCGCACACGATCCTTCGATTCCTTCACTTCGGCTTCGGGCAAACCGACGATGGTGAAGCTTGGCAAGCCGTTGGCCAGATGCACTTCCACGTCAACCGGCGGCGCATCAACGCCCGCGAGGGCGCGGCTGTGGAGAACGGCTAGGGACATGCGCTGTGCGTCGCGAGTGAACAGGGCCTGCACTTTACCGCAGGCCTGTGTCACGCTCCAATTCCGCCAGCCGCACTTCCAGCTGTGTAATTTTTTCGCGTGCGCGCAGCAGCACCGCGCGCTGCACATCGAATTCCTCACGCGTCACCAGATCGAGTTTCGCAAATGTGGATTGCAGCAGCGCGCGCAGGTTTTTCTGCAGGTCCGCCGCTGGCGTGTTGGCGAGCAACTCTTTGATTTTATTGTTTAAGTCGTCGAACGCGCGATTGTCCATGAGAATCCTTGGTGGCGGTGATCCCGCTAGTCTAACAAACTGCCGTTATGCAACCGGGCGCCTGCGTGCACCACCATCGTGCCGCGCAAGCGCGGTGGTGGGTTTTTATGCAGCGCCTGCTAGCCGAGGGCGCAAAAAAGCCGCCCGCAGGCGGCTTTTTGGGGGCATTTGGAACCTTCGTGACTTATGCCGCTTAGAACGACTTGAGCCACGACAGCGTGAATGCGCCTTTGCTCACATCTTTGAAACCCGCGGTCGGTCCTACGCCGGGAGTGAAGCCGCTGTTAGCCCAGCAATAGGCATTGGTGTTGAGCGCACCGACAGGGGTACAGGTTCCCGAGGTGTTGGTGTCGGAATAGGCTGCGGTAACGGTTCCGAAGCCGATATCCTTGCTAACCCCGACCTTCCAGTCGCTATACGAGGCGCCATTGACGCCACCGAGGGTTACCACAGAGCCTTTGACTCTTTGGTGCCCGAGGTGACCGATCACGGTCCAGCCATTACCCGCATCATAGTTGGCATTCAGTTCCAGATAATCCGAACCGCGGGTATTTTGGTTGAGTGCGGCGCCGCCATACCAGCCGATGAAGTTTTTGGAGGTGGCATAAGAGTATTTTGCCGTCAGCCACTTGTAACCGATAGCGGCATAAAGCTCCTGCGTGTTGGGATTCGCCAGAACAGTCAGAATCTCTCCGCCTTTGCCCGGGTAGTTGTAGGTGATGTAGCCGACATCGTAGTTCCAGTCGCCGCCCGCGAAGCTGTTCTTGTAGCCGCCGTAGACGTCAACTTCGATTCTTCCCTTACCGAGAAAGTCTTTGACCCAGGTAATTGAGGAAGCCCATGCGCCCACGTAAAAGCCGCTGGCGTGTGCATAGTCTATGCCGCCTTGAACGGCAGGCCTGCCGTGCGTTTGGCTGATGCCGCGGAACAGGTAGTTGGACGTGAGGCCTAGGTTAAAGCTAAGTGGCGAAGCCGGTGCGGCAGGTGCAGCGGGGGCCGGCGTTTGCGCGAAGGCGGTGGATACTGCAAAGGCGCCGCTAATGGCTGCGCCGAGAATGAGTTTACGCATGATGATCCCCTTGTAAGGTATTTGTGAAAAATTAGACGGTTACCCCACTAAGCAAAACTCACGCCTGTTTGTATGGCGCTGCTGAATATTCGCTGATTCTATGTCCCATCTTATGTGCGGAGCGAGTTTTAGCTTGAATTAGCGTACGTATTTATGCAGCTTGTTGCGTAAAACGCCATGCACATAGAATGAGGTGGTGTTTGAAATCGCGCTCACTTTTGATGCCGTGGTCAAAATTTCGCACTATCAAGGTGCAAACCAAAATACTCCGCACCTATTCTGTGCGAGACACCTATGCTGCAATTGAGTAGCTTATTGTTTTCATTGAATTAAATGAAACTGGTACGGTATATGCAATACGCTAAGCCAGTTATAGGACTAAAAACGCAACCGTAATAATTTTCATCCAGCAGTTTATTGATTGAGGACACAAGGGGGCATCATGAAACTCGTAACGGCAATTATTAAACCGTTCAAGCTCGACGAAGTGCGCGAAGCGCTCTCCGCCGTCGGTGTGAGCGGCGTGACGGTAACGGAAGTAAAGGGCTTTGGACGGCAGAAAGGTCACACCGAACTTTATCGTGGTGCGGAATACGTGGTGGATTTTCTGCCCAAGGTAAAAATCGAGGCCGCGATCAAGAGCGACATGCTGGAGCAGGTGATTGAGGCTATCGAAAAAGCCGCCAACACCGGAAAAATCGGCGACGGCAAGGTCTTTGTCACCGAACTTGAGCAAGCCATCCGTATCCGCACCGGTGAAACCGGCGCTGATGCACTTTAAAGCGCTTTAAGGGGAACTGAAATGAAACGACTAAGCCTTATTTTATCCACGCTGGCGTTGCTGGTGTGCGCGAACTTTGTGACACACGCGCAGGACAAGCCCGCCGAGAAAGCAGCGGAGCCTGCAGCCGCGGCAGCACCAGCCGCTGCGCCGGCAGCGGCATCGGCGCCCACCGCCGCGGCAGCTAGCCCCGCACCTGCTGCCACTGCGGTGAAGTCCACCACCAACAAAGGCGACATCGCTTGGATGCTTACCTCCACCGCGCTGGTGCTGATGATGAGTATTCCCGCGCTGGCCTTGTTCTACGGCGGCATGGTGCGCTCGAAAAACATGTTGTCGGTGCTGATGCAGGTATTCGTGGTGTTCTCGCTGGTGACGGTGTTGTGGTGCATTTACGGCTACAGCCTGGCATTTACCGAGGGCAACGCATTTATCGGCGGATTCGACCGATTATTCTTGACCGGCACGTTTGACGCCGCCAAAGCGGAGTTTTCAACCGCGGCAACCTTCAGCAAAGGCGTGGTGCTGCCGGAACTGGTGTTCGTGGCGTTTCAGGCTACCTTCGCCGCCGTCACTTGCTGTCTGATTCTGGGTGCGGTGGCCGAACGCATCAAGTTCTCTGCGGTGCTGATCTTCGTCGTCATCTGGTTCACCTTTGCCTACTTGCCGGTCGCGCACATGGTGTGGTTCTGGCCAGGCCCGGATGCCTACACCGACGCCAAACTGGTGGATAAGCTGAACTTGACGGCTGGTTATCTGTGGCAAAAGGGCGCGCTCGATTTCGCGGGCGGCACGGTGGTGCATATCAACGCTGGTATCGCCGGATTGATTGGCGCCTACCTCGTGGGCAAGCGCGTTGGCTTTGGCAAGGAAGCGATGACGCCGCACAACCTGACCATGACCATGACCGGCGCCGCGCTGCTGTGGGTAGGCTGGTTCGGATTTAATGCCGGTTCCGCGCTGGAAGCCAACAACACCGCTGCGCTGGCGTTCATCAACACCTTCCTCGCCACAGCGTGCGCGGTGCTGTCGTGGACGTTCGCCGAATGGATGTTCAAAGGCAAGCCGTCGATGCTCGGTGCGGCTTCGGGCGCGGTGGCGGGTTTGGTGGCCATCACACCGGCGGCGGGTAACGTAGGTATTCCCGGTGCGTTCGTCATCGGAACTCTCGCCGGTATCATATGCCTGTGGGGCGTAAACGGTCTGAAAAAGATGCTCAAGGCCGACGACTCGCTGGACGTATTCGGCGTGCATGCGGTGGGCGGCATACTCGGTGCTTTGCTCACCGGCGTGTTCTGTGCCCCGTCACTGGGCGGCCCTGGCTTTGTGTCTGATTGGGTTACCGGCAAAATGACGTCTGCCGCTGACTATAAGATATTCGATCAAGTCCTCATTCAGGCGCAGGCGGTCGGTGTGACGGTGGTGTGGACCGCAGTGGTGGCGTTGATCGCCTTCAAGATCGCGGACATCATCGTCGGACTGCGCGTCACCGAAGAGGAAGAACGCGAAGGCCTCGACATCAACTCGCACGGCGAGACTGCGTATCACATGTAAGCGTAGCGTGTTATCCGTGGCGGCGAGGCACTCCCCCGCGCTGTCACTCCAGGGCGCCTCTTCGCAAGAAGGGGCGCCCTGTTTTTTTGCGTCAACCGTTAATGAGCGGATCCCAATCATCGGGACGGGCTACACCCAAGCAACAGACTCGCGCCCGGGAGGGCGCGCCACGTTAATTATTTTCTGGCTGACGGGCTTGCGCTCAGTGCGCGCCGGCGCGCTTACCCGCGATGTCGCGCACCTCAACCTTCAGGCTGACGGTCTCGCGCTTTTTATCGGCGGATTCGATTAGCAAATCCAGCGGCACACGCTCGCCGGGTTTCATTTGCTGTTTGAGACCCATCATCATCACGTGATAACCCCCCGGTGCGAGCATAATGGTTTTGCCGGCGGGCACATCGATGCCTTCAACCTGAGACATTTTCATCACGCCGTTTTGCATGGTCATGTTGTGAATTTCGACCGTGCCAGCAACCGGACTCGACACCCCGATCAGGCGCACCGAGCTGTTGCCAGTGATTTCCATGAATGCACCGGTAGTCCTTTGCGCGGGTACCGTGCCACGCACCCACGCGTCCTTTACTTCAATGCTTTGTGCCTGCACGCCGCACACGGTGAGCAGCGCGAGCACGCCTATTGCTTGTGAAATGCTGCAGGTTGTAGTCATTGAAATTCTTTTAAACCAATTCGTTATAAGGATCAGAGCAGTGTGTTTTTTACGGCCGCCAGTGAACACCGCAGGATTATCACGCCGCAGCGTCAACTGGCACAGCAGGGTTAAAACCCATCACGCCGCCGATGGACTCAGAATGTGCGTTCGCCCTTGATCGTGATCCGGTGCATGACCCTGCGGTAGCCGTAGTAGTCATTGACCGGATAATGCAGCGCACGGCGGTTGTCCCACACCGCCATCGAACCGGGCTCCCAGCGGAAGCGGCAGGTGAATTCCGGCCGCGTCGCGTGGGCTATCAGATAGGACAGGGTGGGCCGGCTTTCTTCCTCGGTCATGCCAACGATCTGGCGCGTGATCCCGATGTGGCACAGGTACAGTGCCTTGCGCCCAGTTTCGGGGTGCTGCCGCACCAGTGGGTGTTCGGCGGGTTCGGGGTCATCATCGGGTGCAGTCGGTGTCATCGCCGCCGGCCTTTTTTTCTTCTTGTCGTAGATGCTGATCGTGCGCAGGTTGGCAATCATCGCCTTCATGCCGTCCGATAGCGTGTCGTAGGCCATATACAGGTTGGCGAACAGAGTGTCGCCGCCAACCGGAGGCACCTGTTTTGCGTAGAGGATGGTGACGCGCGCGGGCGTCGGCGTAAACATCTGGTCGGTGTGCCAGTTCTCGCCGAAAACGGTGGTGTCATCCTCTTTCTTCACGATCTCGATGACGCCTGGATGATCCGGCAGACAACGCATATGGGGATGCAGATGGATTTCACCCCAGTGCGTAGCGAACGCCATCTGTTGCGCCGGTGTAATGTTCTGTTCACGGAAAAATATCACGCCATGATCCAGCAGCACCTGGTTAATAGCGGCGAAGCCCCGCTCATCAAGTTTTCGCGATAAATCAACACCGCGGATTTCCGCGCCCACGCCGCCGGTGAGCGGGTTCACATCGAGTAGGTTGAGTTTGTCGAGTAGCTGGGTGTTCATGAACCGACACTCCCGGAAAGTTCACCGCGGCGCAGTGCCTGAAGATTATAGCGGGAAACGTGGGCTTGCAGCGCCGCTCGCGCGCCGCGTGCGTGGCGCTCTCGTGTCGCAACTGGCATTGCAATCGGCCAGGCGCCGGTGCAACCTGATCATCCTTTCGGTGTCAGGCCCGGCAGCACACCATCGCTGCTGTATCGCCAGTGGATTTTACGAGCTACGCCGCCGCCTTGTGATCCAGTCGCACGCCGACATAAGACCCCGGCGCATCTTCCAGCGCCTTCAACTTACCCCTACCGGGTATGCGCGCCGCGACTTTGCCACCGCCGTGTTTGTCCACCCATTGTTGCCAATCTGTCCACCACGAACCGCTGTGCTGCTTCGCGCCTGCCAGCCACGCATCCGGCGCGGCGTCAATTTTGTGGTTGGTCCAGTAGCCGTACTTATTGGCCGACGGCGGGTTGACGGTGCCCGCGATATGACCCGAACCGCCGAGCACAAATCGCAACGGGATGTTGCTATCGAAAACCCGCGCGCCGGCGTAAACGGTTTTCCATGGCGCGATGTGGTCTTCGACAGTGGCAACAAAATACAGCGGCGTCTTCACCCGGCTCAAATCAATCGGCGTGCCGGCAAGCGTGAGGCCGCCCGCTTTGCGCAACAGGTTTTTCATGTACATATTGCGCAAATAGTAGCTGTGCATGGCCGCCGGCATGCGCGTGGAATCGGCGTTCCAGTAGAGCAGATCAAACGGCATCGGGTCGCGGCCCATCAAATAATTGTTGACCACGAAAGACCAGATCAAATCATTGGCGCGCAGCATATTGAACGTGGCCGCCATCTCCGAGCCTTCGAGGTAACCCCGCTGATGCATGCGCTTTTCCAGCGCGCTGACTTGTTGCTCATCGATGAACACCTCGAGTTCACCCGACTGCTCGAAATCCACCAGTGTTGCAAAAAAAGCAGTGCTCGCCACACGCGAGTCACGTTTTGCGGCGAGGTGGCCGAGTGTCGCGGCGGTCAGGGTGCCGCCGAGGCAAAATCCAATCAGATTCAGCGCTTCGGCGCCGGCTGCTTTCAGCGTGGCATTGATCGCCGCCAGCGTGCCTTCTTTGAGATAATCCTCGAACGTTTTGCCCGCGTGCCTGGCATCAGGATTGATCCACGACACCATGAACACGCTGTGGCCCTGTGCGACTGCCCAGCGCACAAACGAGTTATCCGCGCGCATGTCGAACACGTAAAATTTGTTGATCCACGGCGGCACGATCAACAGCGGACGGCGATACACCGTTTTGGTGGTGGGCGCGTATTGAATCAACTGCAACAGCTCGTTCTGGAACACCACTTTGCCCGGTGTCGCAGCGATGTTCACGCCGAGCCTGAAAGCACGGTCATCCACCATTTTCACGCGCAATTGGGCGCCGTCGGCACGCGCGAGATCATCGAGTAAATTATTGAGTCCTTTGAGTAAGTTCCTGCCGCTGCTGCGCACGGTTTCCTGCAGCACCTCAGGGTTGGTGAGCGCGAAATTCGACGGCGACAGGGCGTCGATGTACTGGCGTGTATAGAAATCCACTTTCTTCGCAGTGGTTTCATCCAGGCCATGCACGCCGCACATGGCCTTGTGCAAATGGCGCGCGGCAATCAGGTACGACTGCTTCAGGTAATCAAACAAAAATCTGTTCTGCCAATCCTCATGGCGAAAGCGACGGTCGCCCTTTTGCACCTCGGCCACCGGTGCGGGCTTTTGCCCGCTCAGAGAAATCCAGGTGTTTTGCCACAGCGCCGCGTGATCCCGCCACACTTTCATTTGCGTCTGCGCCAGTTGCAGCGGGTCGCTGGCCATTTTTAACCACGCCTCGAAAAAGGCGTGCGCGATGCCGAGTTCATCAGACGCCTGCCGCGCAGGGGTGCCGGCCTTACGCAGGGTGCGTCTGAGCAACTCGCGGCTCTTGCGCGCGATGCCAGCGTAGAGCCGCACCGTCTCTGTCAGGTTAAAGCGTTTGTGCTGCTGTTCGGCAGTGTGCATTCAATCTTTCTCCGCGCGTTGAAACTGGTAGACGCCGCTGCTATTGAGGACGCGGCGCACGGTGCCGCGATGCATCAGATAGTTAAGGTGCGCAATCGCCTCTCCCATTGCGAACAGCACATGATAATCGTCAAACTTGCGATCGAACAGCACCGGTAACGCTGCCACTGCGGTTTGCGGGGTGAGGCACGCTACACTCAGACGCTCGAGCCGCGACCGATGGTGTTCGTGCAGCGCATCGACGCGCGCGTGCAGGCCCTGAAACGGCAAGCCGTGTGACGGCAACACCAGCGTGTTGGCGGCTAGCGCGGCGTAACGCGTCAGCGACGCGAGAAAGTCGCCTACCGGATCGGCTTCCGGCTCCGCCGGCCACACACTGACGTTGGTTGAAATGCGCGGCAGCAGCATATCGCCCGCAATGAACAGCCCCAGCTTTTCGCAATACAGGCTGGCGTGCTCCGGTGCGTGGCCGTGGCCGACGACCACGCGCCAGCTGTGCTCGCCGATCGCAATGGCTTCATGGTCGTGGATACGCCGGTGCGCGCGCGGCAGGGTGGGCACGCCGCGCGGGTAGAGGTTGTCGCGTTCATCGATCCATTGCATGCGCTCATCATCCAGCCCGTGACGCAACATCAGTGCGCGCACACATTCGGGCTCGCTACCGCCGCCGCGTTTGTGCACCACATGCGCCTGCAGGAATTCCGCCTTGGTCATCCACGGCGTGAGTTGATGCTTTTCGCACAACCAATCGCAAAGGCCAATATGATCGGGGTGAAAATGCGTGACGATCACGCGCGTCACCGGTTTTCCGTTGAGATGCTGCGCGAAAATCTGTTCCCAGCACGCGCGCGCTTCATCGGTGGCGAAACCGCAATCGACGATCGTCCAGCCATCGCCATCTTCGAGCAACCACAGATTGATGTGATTCAGCACAAACGGCAACGGCATGCGCAGCCAGTAGACACCGGGCGCAACGGCAGTCACCGTACCGGACGCTGGCGGCTCGGCGATGGGGTAATACAGGTTCGAGGTGTCGGTCTGAGGCTTTTTCCTGGCAGTCGCAGCTTGCATATTGATTACGGTGATTACGGCAGCGCGATCCAATGACGCGAACGTCAGCGCTGACGTAATATCCTTTATGATCGTGTTTTAAGGGAAGTTTTTGAGAATACTGGCTTATATTGCAAAGCACAATAGCCGTCGCATCGCGGCAGCACAAAACTAAATTTTCGCTGGCTGCTGCCGGTAGCTGCCGGTTAGCGCGCACGGGCATGCTTAAAATATGTAACTAACTGTTTTATATAATATTTTAATATGTTTTCTGTCTCTATTAAACGAAGAACGGTAACTTCTGAACGTCGGTGTGAGCAAAATTGAACATTAATAAGCCGCGCCACGCGCCGCAACAATCGCTACCGGTAGTGGATCCCTGCGAGACGCAGGCCGTGGAAAGCGCAGTGGGCGGGCAAGAGCGTCAGCGTGCTGGTGAGCGCCGGTATAGCGCGGCTAAGCCGGGGCGAGAACTATTCAAGGAGACATGCTGATGAATAAACTTCACACGCCGCTGTGCGACTTGCTGGGGACGCGCCTGCCCATCATTCAGGCGCCGATGGCAGGTGGCGTAAGCACGCCCGCGCTGGTTGCGGCGGCCAGCAAGGCAGGCGCGCTCGGCTCATTCGGGTTCGCCTACACCCAACCCGAAACCATGCAGCGCGACATCGACGCGGTGCGCAAACTCACCGCAGCGCCGATTAATCTGAACCTGTTTTTGTCGCCACAACCCGGGACGATTCCTGCGAACGAGCAACGCGCAGCGATTGCCGCAATGGCCGGTTATTACGCCGAAATGGGATTGCCGCCGCCCCCCCCGGTTAATGCGCCCTACGCGCCCGATACCGAGTCGCAGCTTAATGTGATCGAAGAGGCGCGTCCGCGCGTGTTCACCTGTCACCTCGGGTGCATAGATGCAAAACGGCTGCAGCGTATGCAAGCCGCGGGCATTCGCGTAGGCGCCAGCGCGACGTGTATCGCTGAAGCGCGGCACGTCGAAGCACTCGGCGTGGATTTCATCATCGCGCAGGGTGCGGAAGCCGGCGGTCATCGTGGTTCGTATCTGCGCGACCCATACGAAGCAATGACCGGCACGTTCGCACTCACCCGGCTCATCGTGCGCGCGGTGCAAATTCCGGTGGTTGCCGCCGGTGGCATCATGGATGGTGCGGGCATCGCCGCGGCACTCGCGCTCGGCGCGCAAGGTGCGCAACTGGGCACGGCGTTTATCCCCTGCGCCGAAAGCGGCGCGCCAGACATCCACAAAGAAAGCGTGCTCGCCGCGCGCGAAGACACCACGCGCGTCTCCGAGAAATTTACCGGCAAGCCCGCGCGCGGACTCGCCAACCGCTTTATGCGTGAGATGAGTAACGGCAACGCACCCCAACTCGCATTCCCGGCGCAGGGTGTGTTGTCTGGGCCGCTGCGCTCGGCGGCGGGCAAGGCAGGCAATGCCGATTTGCTGGCGATGTGGGCGGGGCAGGCTGCGCCACTGTCGCGCGCACTTTCAGCGGCGGCGTTGATTGCGGCGCTGGAACAGGAAACGCTGGACACGCTGGCCAGACTGGGCGCGCTAGGGCGCTGAACTCCGGAGGAATATTCATGACGGCTGCGATTGATTTTTATTTTGATTTTTCATCGCCGTATGGCTACCTTGCAGCGACGAAAATAGACGCCATCGCGGCTAAACATGGACGTGATGTCATGTGGCGGCCAATTTTGCTGGGCGCGGTATTCAAGATCAACGGCCAACAGCCGCTGACGACTATTCCGTTAAAAGGAGGCTACGCCAAGCACGACATGCTGCGTTCAGCGCGCTGGTTCAATGTACCGTTCAGGATTCCGGGCAGGTTTCCGATCAATACCGTCGCGCCGTGCCGCGCCTACTACTGGCTGTATGACAAGGATGCCGCGCTGGCGAAAAAATTCGCGGGCGCGCTGTATCACGCGTACTTTGCCGAAGACCGTGACATTTCCAATGTCGAAATCATCATTGAAGTCGCCGCCA
>CAMBCF010000015.1 GCA_945864585.1 Bordetella parapertussis
CCGCCCAATGCCGCCGCACTCGCTCATCCATCAAGGGCGCGAGCGAACGATATTTCAATTCGATCTGTCGTAGACTGCCTTCTTGTTGCATCCGCTATTCATAGCATATCTGACTAATATTGGATACTTTATTTTGACGCGAATCCTTACCGACGACACCGTAAGGGTCAACGTCGTGGTGCGCAGGGGCATGATCAGCACCAAGAACGTGTTCGCTACTTCATTCATAAGCGCCGATGGTTCCGTGATCAAGAAAGTGGACTATGATGAGGAGAGGATGATTGGCACGATTTGCGATCACTACGATCAACGTAAAACCGGTTACTACGGCAAGAAAGACGGATTCGATTATCGCATGGTCTCCTTTTATGACCCTGCGGAGCAGACTACGGGCTAGATTCAGGCTTGCCGGAATAATGGGTTATAGCCGCGTTGCGTTGTCTGCGCTGCAGTCAACCGCTGTTCTTGGCTGCATCATCACGGCACCCGCACCCCATTCGAGCGCGCCAGAATAGTCGCGGTGCGCTTGCGCAAATACACCGTGTTAGCCCCAGGCCCATAGCGGCGCGGGCTGGGCGTCATTGCCGCGAGGCGCGCCGCCTGCTCCGCAGACAATCCCGCCGCCGTGCCACCGTAGTGGTAGCGCGCTGCGGCCTGCGCGCCGAATACGCCGTCGCCCCACTCGATCACATTGAGATAAATTTCGAGGATGCGCTGCTTGGACATCATCGCTTCGATCATGACGGCGACCACAGCCTCCTGCCCCTTGCGCCACCAGGTGCGTTTGCCGGAGAAAAAAAGATTCTTCGCCAGCTGCTGCGTAATGGTAGAGCCACCCGCAACGATGCCGCCTTCGCGCTGGTTACGCGCCCACGCCTGCTGGATGCCGTCCCAGTCAAAGCCGTGATGGTCGAGAAATTTCGCGTCTTCGGCGGCAATCAGTGAACGTTTCAGATGCGGCGAGATGCGCTGATAGGGCACCCACTGATGCTGCAGCTTGGCGTTGGGATTGCCCTCGCGCAAAATCTCCAGCCGCGCACGCATGAACGCGGTGGACGAGGGATTGAATTTCGCCCAATACGCAACCTGCGCGAAAAACCAGAACTGGATCGCCACCACCGCGAACAGCGCCAGCAACAGCGCGCGCCAGCTCCAGCGCCACACCGTTCTCAATCCTTGGTCCTCAGTCCCGAGTGCTCGTTTCTGAGCGCCGCGATCACCGGCGCGGTTGCAGGCCGCACGCCGCGCCAGATCAAAAACGACTCCGCCGCCTGCTCCACCAGCATGCCGAAGCCGTCGGCAATCTGCACGCCGCTGGCGCACCCCTGTGCGAACCGCTGGAACGGCGTGGTTTTGCCATAGACCATGTCGTAAGCGAGCGCGCCCGGCGCGAACAGATTATCCGGCAACGCGGGCATATCACCGCTCAAGCCAGCCGACGTGGCGTTGATCACTACATCGAATTTCATCCCCGCGAACGCGCCAAGCGCGGCATAGCTGCTGGCAGACATTTCGCAGCCTGCCGTCAATTTCGCAAAGCGCTGCACCAGCGCTTGTGCTTTGCTCAGCGTGCGGTTGGCAATCACCAACACACGCGGCGCTTCGCCCAGCAGCGGCCCGGCCACGCCAAACGATGCGCCACCCGCACCCAACAGCAGCACCCTTTTGCCGCGCAGCGGGTAGCCGAGATTCACGCTGATGTCGCGCGTAAGTCCCGCACCGTCGGTGTTGTCGCCCGCCGTATCCCCGGCGCCGGGGTTACCCGAGGCGCTGAACGCCAGTGTGTTCACCGCGCCCGCCAGTTCGGCGCGCACGCTTTTTCGCGTGGCAAAATCAAACGCCTGGTGCTTGAACGGCAGCGTAATATTCAGGCCTTTGCCGCCTTCGGCCTGAAATCTGCGCACGGTTTCCGCGAAGGCGTCTAACTCGCAAAAAATCCTTTCGTACACCATATTTTGCGCGGTCTGCCGCGCAAACGCTGCATGTATTTCGGGAGATTTGCTGTGGGCAACAGGGTTGCCGACGATGGCATAGCGGTCGCCGGTGTGGCTAGGGGCACTCATACAGGCGATTGTAGTGCGTCCGCAGCCTGGGCGCGGCGGCAAAAACTATTCCGTCTCGATCTGATCCGAGCGGGTAAACCGCCAGGTGCGGCTGATATCGATCACATCGGTGTCCCTGGCAACGTCCGCCGGAAACGCCGCGTATGGCGCCCCCAGACGCACGATGCGTACTGCCGCGTCGTCAAGAATCCTGCTGCCTGACGAACGGCGAATTTCGATGTTATCAATCGTGCCGTTCGCTTTGATCGATACCGTCAACAGCAGGCTGCCGTTAATTTTGCCGTCGCGCGCGGCGGGCGGGAAATTGGTCTCGCCGATACGCATGACCTTGATGCGCCAGTCTTCCACGTAGCGTGCGTAACGAACTTCACTGGCCGACGCCCCGATAGATTGCCGCCGCGGACGCTGTTGATACGCCTCCCACAGCCTGGAGACCTCTGCTTCCAGCCGCTGAATCTGCAGACTGCGCTGCAGGTCGGCGTGCGTCAGCGAGGGCGGCGTATCGGGTTGCGGCTGCACTTGCGGCGCCGGCTGGGCCGGCGCCGACACCACCGCGGCGGTAGATTTATTTCGCGTCATCAACTGGCGCGCTTCCTGCTTCAATTGTTCGACGCGCTTGCGCGCCACCGCGACATCGCTCGATTTAGGATCTTTGTTCAGCACCGGCAGCGGGCTCTTGGCGCGCCGCTCGGCATCCGTATTACCCCCGCCATCCAGATTGTGCTGCGCCAGCGCCAGTGCTTTGGCGGGCTTGGTATTGCTTTTGGCGTTGACCAGAATCACTTCAAGCGTCTTATTGTTGCTGACGATCTTTCTGTCCGGCAAGGTAAACGTCACCAGCGTAATCACCGCGAGGTGTAGCAGCAACGAAGCTGCCAGCGCCACCTGAAACGAACGCTTGAAGGCGCCGCGTGCCATGCGTTGATCGAGCGCAGCGACGATGCTTTCCAACTGCGCAAGGCGCGTGTCGAGCCTGGAAATCGCAGTTTTGCGCGCAGCCTGATGTCCGCCCTGAGCGCGGCGCGCTTTGCTCGCGAGGGGTATGACTTTGGCGGAGGAACGCGCGCTCATGGTCGGCGTATTGTAGCCAAACCCTCACCATAGGCAAGAAAAATTTGTTTAATAACCTATAGTTGCGTATGTTATTTCAAGTAAAGCCACACCTCAGACTGCTAGTCAGTGAGTACTCTCTTTATCACTGATCTGCCGCAGAAACTCGCAATGGAAGGTGAGTTCCAGCATGTCGATGAAAGATATCGCCAGTTCCACCGTGCTGTCGGGCGGCAGATTGGGCAGCGACGGCACACGCACGGTGATGGGCAATTCGTCAAAACGCAGCAGGTTTTCGCGTATCACCGTCGCCGTAACCGTCGCGCGCGACTCCTGCGTGAGCCAGCGCAAACACCAGTAGCGCTCCATGTTGCGCTGAAATTCGGCGTAGGCGTCGTGGGCCAACTCGAAGTCGCGCATGGCGCCGAGCAGCGCTTCATCGCGCGCCTGATACGGCGCGGCTTGATTGCGCGTGGCGGCGATCAACTGGCGCTGATTGAGCAAATCGACATAGCGCCGCAGCGGCGAACTCGCCCACAGGTATTGCGCCACCCCCAGCCCTTCATGCGCCGCGGGCGCTGTGCTCATGCGCACCTTGCCCGCGCTTTGCACTCGATAAATCGCCGCCACTTTTTTGTCCGCCAACTCGCGGCCCCAGGTGCTGTTGACGTAAATCATCAGTTCGGAGACCAGCGTATCGATGGCCGACCCGCGTTGGCGGCGACCGATATGCACACGCTCATTCTCCACCCGAAACGTGTATTCGGCGCGGTTTTGCTGCTGCGTATCGTCGCCGCGCCGCGCTTTCGCACACTGCCTGGCAAATTCCCACAGCGCCTTCAATTCAGCGCCTTGCGGGTGATCGATCACCCCGCGTTCGAGCGCGGCGTCGTTAAACACCGGTTCCAGCGCGTCATGACGCAAATTACCGGCGACGTGCACGCGCTCCAGCCGCGTTTCAGTGGCGGCGATTGCGCCCACCGAATTCACATCCACATACAACGATAACGCGGGACAATCGCGTCCCTCGACCAGCGTGTAGGCGGCGATCAGCGCTTCCGGCAACATGGTGATCTTGCCTGCCGGATGATAGACGGTGGACAAGCGTTCCCGCGCCACCGCTTCCGCGGGCGTGCCCAGGCCGATGCCCAGCGCGGGCGCCGCGATATGGATGCCTATGCGCACACCGCCGGTGGCGCGCGGCGTTACCGAAAACGCATCGTCGATTTCGGTGGTGGCGGCATCATCGATGCTGTATGCGGCAACCTCCGCCAGCGGCAATTCACTGTTTGCGGGGATGGCATCCAATGCCGCATGCGCCGCGCCGCGCGGAAAGTGCTCGAATAAAAATCGATCTACATGAAAATCATGCGACGACGGCAGCGCCCCGCAGCGCGCGAGCAGATGCGCCGGCGACAGCTGTGAGGCCGCGGCAGCCTCCTCCAATGCCTTGAACTCAGTGCTATTTTTATCAGGGGCGTAAAGCAGCGTTTTGACCAGAGGCACAAATTCAGGCGGCAGTTGTGATGCCATCAACTGCTCAAAGTATTGCTGCTTTTGCAGCGCCTGCTGTTTTTTACGCTCAATGCCCGCGAGCGCGGCCTTGAGCGAGGCTTCCGGCGCAGCTTTGTAGCGGCCGCGGCCTTTTTTATAAAAATACATCGGCGCGCCGTGCAGTCTAAGCAGCGCGGCCGCGGATTCCAGCGCACTCGGCGCATGCCCGTAATACTCGCGCGTCAGCGCCGCCACTTCAAACTCCGGCTCGCCGCAGCACTGCCACAGAAAATCAATGTCGATTTCATCGGCCGCGCGCTGCGCATCGGCCATGAATTCTCCCAGTGCAGGCCGTTCAAAGCGCAACAGCACCGCCGCCGCCTTCACCTTCGAGCGTTTGCCGTGCGGCGCTTCGATTTGCAGCGACGTGTCATTGTCGGCGAGGATAGCGCCCACTTTGAAACCGCCGTCTTCTTCGTAAAATACGTTCATGGGAAAACCTGAAAAGCTTCACCGCAGAGGAAATCCATCAAAAAAAACGCGGCCCGCAATACAAACTGCGGGCCGCGCTGCGATTATACCTTGTGCGGATGGTTATTACTTCGCGTCGAGGTCGAGTACTTCGTTTACATCGGTTTCGATATGCGTGGCGGGGCCGCCGCCCGACTGTACGTTTCCGCTCACCACATACAATTTGTTACCGATGAAATCGCCGGCACTGCCGTGGCGGGGAAATTCCATCGATGGGAGCGATGACCAGCGATTGGCCGCAGGATCGTAGGATTCAACCGCGCGGTAAGTCCCGGCCATCACGTTAGTGCGCACCTCTCCACCGACAACATAAATCTTGCCGCGATTGACACCCCAGGCTACGGCGCTGCGCGGCGTGGGCATCTGGGCGAGCAGCGGACCCCATTGGTCAATCGCCGGATCATATACTTCAACGATGTCCGTATTGCTGCCCCTGCTGATGAATGCATTTCCAACACGCCCGCCGATGACGTAGATTTTGTTATTCACCGCACCGATTGCCGCGTGATTACGCGCCGTAGGCATCGGCGCTTTGGTCTCCCAGGTGTTGGTCGCCGGATCGTACACTTCGTTGGTGCCCAGCGCCCGGTGCGCGCGTGCGGGGTGTATCGATGTGTCCTTGGAGCCCGGAAAGTTGCCACCCCCGCCGATCACGTAGATCTTGCCGTTGACTACCGTGGCGGATGGCGAACCGCGTTTGGATGGCAGCGGCGCGAGCGCTTTCCACGTGTCATTTGCGGGATCGTACTCCCACGCGTTGTCTATGGGTTGCCAGGCAGTAGGACCTTTCTCCGGCTTTACGAAACCACCCATCACGTATATCTTGCCGTTCAGTTGCGTAACCGCAAGATGGTGGCTGAGCAACGGCATGTTTTTTTTCTTGATCCATTGATCGGTCGCAGGATCGTATTCGTAGACCAGGCCTTTCGCCGTCCATCCTGGTCCGAGTCCGCCGAGCACGTATAACTTGCCACCCGCAGCAATGCCATACACCTCCTCGGAAGCTTCCGGAAACGGCGCGGCGCGCGACCATTTCTGCGCCGAAGAAAATCCCGGTGCCAGCAACATCAGCGCCAAAACAATGCTAAAGGTATATTGTAAGTATTTGTTTTTAAACATTATTTAACACTCCATTGCGTTGTATCAAGATCGAAAAGAGACGCTATGCTACGCGATCCGCAGGCGGGTTTGAAGATTTTTTCAACCGATGTCGGGCTCGCCGCAATACCTCAGTATTGGCTCGCGCACCGCATCGCGCAACCTCACCATTTCTCCCCACGCGCCGCCGGCAGGATGCACCGGCGCGCAAAAATGCAGCGTCACCGCGCCGTGGCGCGGCAGCCATACCTGATCGCGTAACACCGTGCGCGCGCCACGAATCGCCACCGGCACCACCGGAACGCCGGCTTGCGCCGCGATCGCGAATACCCCCGTGCGAAACGGTTTTAATCCCGCGCGCCGGTCAAATGCGCCTTCCGGGAAAAACACCGGCGTCTCGCCCATGCGCAAGGCCTGCAGGAACTGGTCGATGCCCTCGATGCCCTGCCGGGGATCGCTGCGCTCGACATAGGCCGCGCCGATGCCGGTCAGAAACAAGCGCGGAAGCCAATGCCCGGTGAATTCACGCTTGGCGGCGAAATTATGCGCATAACGCAGCGGCAGGACTGCGCACAGCATGATGCCGTCAAGGTAACTGGTGTGATTCATCGCCAATACGCAGGGGCCCGGTGGCAGGTTTTCGCGGCCCTCGAGCTGCGGCGCGACGCCGATCAGGCGCGTGAATATCCGCGCCATGATGGCGATGAACGGCCGGTTAAACGCCGGGCGGCGCATCACTGCGACCACCACCCATGTCAGGGGCGCCAGCAGTGCGAACCATGCCAGCGCATACACGCCGTAGAGCATGTCCCACAGCGCGCGCAGGCGGCGTTTCGCTTCCGGCCACGCCGCCTGCCACGCCAGCCGTGTGACCTGCAGCCACACCGGTGGCGGGCGCGCGGCGTGTGCGGGCGCGCCACGCTCATAAAACTCGCGACTCGCGGCACGGCGGATTTTGCCGCTGGAGGTCTTGAGCACGGTGTACGGCGGCGCCAGCACCACCTCATCCACGGGCATGCCGATCACCGCCACCGCGGCATCGTTCACCGCGCGTTGCAACGCTTCGCGCCGCGCCGCATCCGTTTCGCGCGTTTCGGCGAGCACGATGATGCGCTCGGTGCCCGAGGCCGCATCGGCACTGCCGAACACCGCGACACAGCCCTTGCGTATGCCGGGAATATCGCCCACCGCCTGTTCGATATCGTACGGATAAATATTGCGCCCGCCGCGAATGATCAGGTCTTTGACACGCCCGGTGAGATAGAGATCGCCGTTGGCGAAATACGCGTAGTCGCCGGTGTCGAGCCAGTCGCCGTCAAACAGCTTCGCAGTCTCCACCGGATTCCGATAGTAGCCGCGCGTGGCCGACGGCCCTTTGAACTGCAGGCGGCCCTCGTTACGCTCGCCGAGCTCGATACCCGCAGCGTCAACTACCCGCGTCGGATGGCCGGCCAGCGGCACACCGCAGGCAACGAAGCGCAGTGTGTTCCCCTCACTTCTGTTATCCGCCGGCGCGGCGGGCAGCGCACGCGCCGAGCGTGTGAACGGCTCGCGCTGCACCACATCGATCAGCGGCAGCCGATTGGGCGGCGGAAACGCCAGCCCCACCGAGCACTCCGCCAGCCCGTAACAAGGCGCTATCGCCTGCGGCTTCAGGCCGAACTTCGCAAACCGGTCACGAAACGCGGCGATGGTGTCCGGGCTTACCGGCTCAGCGCCGTTGAACGCGTAACGCCACGCGGAAAGATCAACCCCCGCGATATCTTCGTCGGCGATCTTGCGCACACATAACTCGTAGGCGAAGTTCGGCGCCGCCGAAAGCGTGCCGCGATGGCGATGCATCGCCCACAACCAGCGCTGCGGGCGCGCCAGAAACGCCAGCGGCGACAGGATCACCGAAGGAAAACCGAAATACAGCCCCGCCAGCCAGGCGCCGATCAACCCCATGTCGTGATACAGCGGCAGCCAGCTCACGAACACCTCGTCCTGCTGCACTTGCACCGCCTCGCCCATCGCGCGCAGGTTGGCGAGCAGGTTGGCATGCGTGAGCGCGACGCCCTTGGGACTGCCGGTTGAGCCCGAGGTATATTGAATGAACGCGATGTCGCCGGCGCCGATCGGCGGACGCGAATCAAAGCGTGCTGTGGATGCAAAATCGGCGGCGATCAGCACATGGCGCAAACTGGGCACCTGCGCGCGCAGCAACAGCGCCACGCCTTTGGCCTGCGGCACGGTGATCAGCATCGCCGCCTGCGCGTTGGACAGAATACCGGCGTGGCGGCGCATATGGTCTTCGAGTTGCGCCAGCCGCACCGGCGGATAAATCGGCACCGGTATGCCGCCCGCCATCAGGATGCCGAGGAAGCTGAAGAAGTATTCGCGGCTGGTGGGCAACATGATCGCCACCGTCTGGCCGGGCAGCAGCCCGCGCCCGGCGAGTTCAGCCGCCACCGAAGATGCACCGGCGGCGAGCGCTGCGTAACTGATGTCTTGCGCGGTATCGTCTTCACCGTAAAGATGTATCTGCAACTGATCGGGGTGGCGTTCGAGATGCCAGTCGAGCATCTCGAGCAGCGTGCGCGCCGCCGACGGCACGCCCTGATCGCCGCGCACCGCCAGCGCCTGCACCGCATGCGCGCCGGCCGCTGACGGCTCATGCCTACCAAGCGCCCCCAGCACGAAGCGCAGCAGGTCGCGTGGCGTTTCGGCCTCGGTCAATGCGCGTTCCGGCAATGCGACGCCGAATGCACGCTCCGTACGCAACAGCAGTTCCGCGCGCCCCAGACTGTCGATACCCAGATCGCCTTCCAGCGCGCTGTCGAGCGTCACCTTTAGCGCGCGTCCGGGCCGCGTCTCGCGCACGAATGCGTCCGCCAGCGCGAGCACGCGCGCAGCGGCTTCTTCAGCCTGGGGCACTGCCGGTTGCGGATCTGAGTTCATGGTTGTGGTTAGCCAATAGCCGCCGATTCTCCGCCCGCTACACGATTCCCGCAAACGCCAGCGCGGTGTCGAGATAGGCGCCGAAATCACCGAAACCGTGATCGCCGCCGAAAATCACGCACTGCCGCGCACTGCGGTACTTTTCGACGGCCAGCCGATAATCGAGCACTTCGTCGCCGGTGCGCGTAAGCAGCAGATAGTGCCCCGGCGTAACGGCCGCAACTTCCAGCGCCTTCAATTCTTCAATATGCTGCGCAGTAAATTCGTACTCCACGCCGGTATAAATATTTTTCTGCGCACCCAAATAGCCGTTCAGTAGTTCATACGGCCGCACCGCGGGATTCACCAGCACCGTGCGCAGCGCATAACGCTCGGCGAGCCACGTCGCATAGTAGCCACCCAACGAACTGCCGATCAGTGCAGCACGCGGATGGCATTCGACGCAATCGCGCAACAGCGCCATCGCCTCGGCCGGACGATGCGGCAGCGCCGGCGCCAGATATTCGCCTTCGCGCCCCAGCACGCGCATGCGCTCGCCCACCAGCCGCGCCTTGAATGAACCCGGCGCACTGTTGAAGCCGTGGATGTAGATCAACATGGGTTGGTGTTGCCTTGCTCGCGCCTTTCGCGTTCGAGGGCCGCAGCCGTCCGCTGCGCAACGCCGCGTTCGTCCACCAGCGGTATCGTGCGTTCGGGCAGTCCTGCCATGCTCAGATAGTTGGCGGTTTTGTCGCCGACGCCGTCCCAGTCATCATCCAGCGCAAACTCGTTGATCAGCGGCAGATTGAGCGCTGCATAGATCGGCGTCCAGGTCTCCTCTGCGCCCTGCCGGCGGCGCACCGAGAGTTTGGGATTGAACTGATACCAGCCCTGGGCCACGCGCATGAACAGCGCGCGATTGTAGGCGTAATCGCGTTCGACTTCGTTGCGCGCCAGTACCCCGGAAAGACTCTGGCGCTTGTTGCGCTCGGGGCGCACCACGTTGGCGGGCAGGTGCTGCCACGCGTCCAGAATGGCCTGCGTCTCGAACGCGGCGTGCGGGTGGCGCTGGCGGTGGGTGAAGCGCGATTTGAACAACGTCCACAAGGTCTGCAACAAAAAGTATTCGGACAGATGGCGGTCGATACGCACCAGCCGCTCGCCGGTGTTGACGTCGATGCTTGCCAGCGCCAGTAATTCGTAGAGCGCAGCAAAGGGCCCGCGCGCGAACTGCGGGTCGCGAAAAGCTTCACGCAGCGCCCAGTGCAAGGCATTTGCGCCGTACTGGTCGACAGCTTCGCGATCCGCGCCGCGCGTGAGCAACGCTTCCACCAGGGGCACGTTGCCCGCTGCCGCTGCCGCCATCAGCGGCGTCTGGTTCATGGGCAGCCGGTGCTCGATGCCATACTGCTCGCACTGGCGCAGAATATCCTTGTAGCGAATGCCGAAATACGGGACATAGGTCTTGCGCGCGAGCATGGCGCGGTGCTGTTCAAAGTTTTTCGCCGCATCGAATTTGGCTTCCCGCACCAGCGCATCCGCCAGCACCGGTTCATCAAAGCAGGCGGCGTAATCATAGAGCTGCTGGCGCATTTTGCCGCCCGGCGTCTGTTCGCGAAACACTTTGAGCAGCAGCGCATTGAGCTTGGTCTCATCGAACACCGGCCACGGCACCGGCGCCTGCTTGAGGATGGTGCGCCGGATCGCTTCCGCCTGCTCTTGTTTGCCCTGGAGTTCGAGCTTGCGCGCTTCTTTCTGCCAGTCTTCCAGCGTCGATTGTTTCGCCTCTACTTTAGCCTCGCCTGCGTTCATATCCAGCAAACCAAACAGCGGGTGGCCGGTGTCGGATTCGATCACGTACAGGTTCCTGATCGCACGCGTCAACGCGACGTAGAGGGCGTTGACGAAAAACTTGTAAACCTCCAGCGACTTGTCACTCTTGTCCTTCGCGCGCCGGTAATCGAGCGTATCGGCCTCGAGATCGGCTTTGGCTACACCCTCGACGATGTCGGTGAACTCGGCGCGGTGATCGGAGACAAAGCGGTAGAGCACGATGTTCTCGTATTCGAGTCCCTTGGCTTCGTGGATGGAGAACAGCAGCGGCGTGGCGAAGTGTTTTTTCGCCTCAAGCTTGTCTTCGTCGCGCATCACCAGCACCGCGAATTGCGTGGATTGGCGAATTTTCTGGTCCAGTTCGCGCTTGGTGACATCCTTGTCCGGCAGCAGCGCCACCTGACCGGATTCTCCGCCCACGGCCTGCACCAGAAAATTGCTTTCGCGGTCGATGGAGCCAAAGCGCTGATGCTTGATTTTCAGCAGTTGGTTGGCGACGCGCGTGGCTTCCAGCCCGTTGCGAAAATTGGCGGTGAGCACGCGCAGTTGCTGCCGTTCGGCCAACGCCGGGTCGCGCCAGAACAGGCTCTTCACCTGCGCCCATGAGAAAAAGTTGGGGTGAACGATCTGGTTGGAATCCCCGCACAGCAGGAAATGGCCGGGCGTTTTGAGCGTTTTCAGCACCAGCGCAAGCTGCACGGTGGTAATGTCCTGCACCTCGTCGATCACCACAAAATCGTAGCGCGGCGCGGCCAGCGCCTGCCACTCTTGCGCGACGAGATTCAGATCATAGAGCCTGGCCTCGACCAGCCACGCCCGGTAGTTCTCGAAAATATCATACAGCGCATCGCGCTCGCTTTCGGCAAAAATCGACTGACGCACACCGAGCGCGCAGTAATCCTCACGCGTCAGCACGCCGCCGGCCCCCGCCGCAATGACCCCGCGTATTTCCTCGAACACCTGATGACCGTCGAACGACTTGAAGGTCTGGCGCATGCGCGCAAACCAGCCGGCAAAATCACGCCAGTTCGCTTCGCGTCCCGCCGGCACGCGGATGGATTCGACAAACTCGCGATAAGACAGGAACACCGCCTCCTGTGCGTCGTGCTCGAATCCGTTGGCGTAGTAAATATCGCGCGCGCTTTGCGCGAGGAAGGCGGAGTGGGTGACGTACAGCACATCGCCCTCCATGTGCTTCAACTTTTCCAGCGTCAGCGCGGTCTTGCCGCTGCCAGCGCTGCCCACCACGATCAACGGCGGCGGCTGGCGATAGACAGCCTCCTGCGTGTCGTCGAACGATATCGGCTTGTCGAGCAGGTGCATCGCGGTGCGTTCGGGGTGCAGGTAGCGTAGCGGCTGCGCCTCGTTGATGGCCTCTGCCGCATCGGCATCGGCGATTTTGCCCTCATCGATGGCCGCGCCGCGCAGGAAACGCGATTTGTCGTAGTCATGATTGCCTATCACCTCCAGCATCAGCGCGCAGGCTTCGCCACCGTGGCGTACCAGGCAAAACAGCAGCCGGTCGCTGTCATTGAGCTTTGCGCGATAGAATTTGCCGTGACTGAGATTGCCGAGCTTTTTGACCTGCGCGGCGCGAAAATCGTGACGGGCAATGGCGTCAGCCACCTTGCGATAGTTGGCCTTTACGCGGGTGGTATCGAGGTCGATGTATTCGAGGATTTTCATTAGGACCCACGGCCGGGGCTGCAAATTTTTCCCCCATCAGTGGTGGGTGTAGTGTACTGTAAAATTGTAGTGATGATGGCCGCCGCGCGCGTAACCCTGCGTGGTATTTTTCGGCGCGTCGTTGATCAAATTTATTTTGTAGGTCACGCTCTCACCTTCTCTCTAATCCTCTTCCCGCCTTCGGCCCCCTCGCTGCGCTCTCCCCAGCCCTTCTGCTCCGCTGCAAGTGTTCCCTTGTCCCGGAGGGAGAGCGCAGCGAGGGTAGCGAAGCCGGGAGCCGCGAGTCCCCGCCCGAGCGGGGAGGTTCATGGAAAGGGAATTTTCTCGTGCCTCCTTTTGAGGCGAAACGGGCGGGATGGGCGGTGAGAAATCTTGCCAACCAAGGAGCTTTTCATGAACGCACCCGAAATCCGGTCCGATTCTCACTTTCAGTATTTCCCCGGCAACTACCGCTGGTCGGCCGAGATGCTGGTGGTGCTGTCCACCGCGCCTTTTGGCGGCGCCGAAGTTTCGGAAGTCATGCGCATCGGCGCCAGGCTGCGCGACAAAGTCGGCGACGATGTAGCGTGGTTCGACGAATGGGTAAAGGGCGCAGACTTGCGCATGCAGGCAGCGCAAACGGCCGAAGCACGGGGGCACAAATTCACCGCGGCGTCGAATTATCTGCGCGCCTGTTTTTACTATCAGATCGGCGATCACTCGCGCCAGCCCAAAGACGACATCGCGATGGCCGCGTACAAAAAATCGCTGGCATGTTTCCGCAAATTTGCCGCTCTGGCTGACCGGCCGCGTATCGAAGTCGTCGAACTGCCGTCGACACACGGTTCGTTTGCGGCGTATTACATCCACGCCGAGAACGCGACGGGCAAACGCGCGCCATGCGTGGTGCGCTTCGGCGGCTTTGACACGCAAAAAGAAATCCAGTATTTGCGCGGTGTGCCCGATCTGGTGCAGCGTGGATTTTCGTGCCTGCTGGTTGATGGGCCGGGCCAGGGCGAAGCGATCCGTTTTCGCGGTATGCACATGCGCTACGATTTCGACATTGCCGTCAGTGCCGCGCTCGATTACCTCGAAACACGCGACGACGTGGATATGCAACGGATGGCGATATCGCGCATAAGGTCACGGTGCCGTTTCTACTGCTGCACGGCGCGGAGGACGCGCAGGTGTCCGCCGCCGATGCGGAAAAATTGTTCAACGCGATCGCCTCGAATGACAAAACCATGCGTGTATTCACCACCGACGAAGGCGGCGCGCAGCATTGCCAGCGCGATGATCTGACGCTGGCGTGTGGCACGGTGGCGGACTGGCTGGAAGATCGATTTAATAAATAACAATAAAAGCAATTGCTACGACTTATTCACGGAGATCACCCATGATCGAAATCAAGGAAAAATCCGTCGCCGGACAAACCATACGCCTGCACGACGCCGACAATGTAGTGATTGCGCGCACGGATTTGGCGCTGGGCGCCAGGATCGAAGGCGGCCTCACCTGTCGCGGCCAGGTGCAGGCCGGTCACAAGATAGCCTCGCGCGCCATCGCCAAAGGTGATCCGATACTCAAGTACAACGTGGTGATAGGCTTCGCCGCCACCGACATCGCGCCGGGCAGCTACGTACATTCACACAACATGCAGTTCCGCGAGTTTGATTATGTTCACCACCGGACGCGGTTCTATGTTCGGCGCCAAGCCCGTGCCCTCGGTCAAACTCGCCACCAACACGCCGATGTTCCGCAAACTCGAAGAAGATATGGACATCAATTGCGGCGAGATACTCGACGGCACCTGCACTTTGCGTGAAATGGGACAGCGTATATTTGACCTGATGCTGCGCACGGCTTCCGGCGAACAAACCAAGAGCGAGTTGCTGGGGCTGGGCGATCATGAGTTTGCGCCCTGGAATATCGGGGTGATGGGGTAATATATTTATAACCAATTGTTTTTAAACGTATTTTTAATATAATTTTACTCTGACCCCATTATACTTATGAATGCCGATACCTCTGATGGCGAGCGCAAGACGCAGATTGACGCGGTGCTGCTTAAACTGCCGGGCGTCAGCGCCCGAAAAATAAATGGCCTAGACGCGTACTTCGTCGCCGACAAGATGTTCGCCTGCATCAGCGGCAATGGCGTCGGACTGCGCCTTTCCGCCGCCACTGCAACCGAATTGCAATTCTCACGCGACAACGTGTTTCCGTTTCAGCCCCGCGGCCTGGCAAGCACCAGAGAATGGATACAGATCGACCGCGCCGACGCAGCGGATTACGCAAAGGACATCGAGCTGTTTCAGGCGTCACTAGCATTCGTGAAAGCCGCCCGCACGCGCTAGGCCGGCAAATTCAAGGTTCACTCAATCTTGATTCCCGCCGACTTGATCACCTTCGCCCACTTCACGGTTTCGCTTTGCATGAGCGCCGTGAGTTCCGCGGGAGTGCCGGTCTTCACGAACAGTCCCTGCCCGGCGAGCCGTTCGCGTATATCCGGCTGCGTCACGCCGCGCACGGTGTCCGCGTTGAGTTTGGCGATCACATCAGCAGGTGTTCCCGCGGTGGACACCAGGCCAAACCAGGATTCCACCACGAAACCCGGCAATCCCGATTCGGCGATGGTGGGAATTTGCGCCTGCGACGGCAGGCGGCTCGCGGCGGTGACTGCGATACCACGCAGTCGCCCTCCCTGCACCTGCGGCAACACTGCAATCACGTTGGAAAAGATCAGCGAAATCTGCCCGCCGATCAGATCGGAGATTGCGGGCGCCTCGCCCTTGTACGGCACGTAGAGCATTTCCACACCCGCCATCTGCTTGAACAATTCACCCGCCAAATGCGGCGGCGTGCCGGCGCCGCCCGCACCGAAGCTCAACTGGCCCGGCTGCGCGCGTGCGAGCTTGATCATGCCTCCGACGGAACGGATCGGCAGCGACGGATGCAGCGCCAGCAGCAGCGGCGAAAGCGCCAACTGCGTCACCGGCGCGAAATCACGCTGCGGATCGTAGGAAAGCTTTGCCATCAGGCTCGGCAGGATCGAGTGCGACGTGGTGGCGGCGATAATCAGCGTGTAGCCGTCAGGGGCTGCGCGCGCCACCATTTCCGAAGCAATACTGGCGCTGGCGCCGGGACGGTTTTCGACCACAAACGTCTGGCCGGAGGCTTCGGTGAGCTTCTGCGCGACCAGGCGTCCGACGATATCGGTGGCGCCGCCGGGCGCATAACCGACAATGATGCGCACGGGTTTTACTGGATAGGGCGCGCTCTTCGGCGCTTGCGCGTGGGCACACGCCGCAGTTAGGCCGAGAAATACCGTAGTTGCCATGCGCAGGGTCTGTGTCATATTCACTCGCTTTCATTCTGGTGATTACACATTTGCCATCTTACGCGCCATCCGCAATCGCCGCATGCAGGGCGCGCGTCTGTTTCGATACCGCCCAAACCTCCTATAATCAAACTTGCGGGCGCTTATTTCAACACCCAGATCGGCCCGCCCACGTATGCGGACGCCACCAAAATCGCACAGGCCTTCGTCAAAGCCGCGCCCGATGAAGCGGTGCGCAATCGCATCCTGGTGCAGAATCTGCAGGCGCTCTACGGTTTCGAATAATCTATTGCGGCTGCACCACCAGACGCATCAGCGCACCCTTAATTGCACTCTCGACATTCACCATGGCACAAGTAGATACTGAAATCGTCCCCACCGGCAAGCTGCGTGTCGGCATCAACGGCTCCAACGCAACCTTGTACGCGCGCGCAGCCGATGGCAGCGCCAGCGGCATTTCGGCTGATCTCGGCAGGTTCATCGCCGAAAAACTCGGCGTGCCCTTCGAACCGTTGGTCTACTCGGGTGCGGCGACTTACACCGCAAGCTTTGGCAAAGGCGATTGGGACATCATCGTCACCGGCAGAAATCCGCTGGCGGCGACGCTGGTCGATTTCATGCCGGATGTGATTCTGATTGACTATGTGTATATCGCCGCGCCGGGGCGCGAGTTCGCGGGGCCCGATCAGGTGGACCGGGCGGGCGTCAGGATCGGTGTTCCGCGCAACGCTTCAGCAGATGCGTTTCTGAGCCAGCGGCTGAAATCCGCGGAACTGGTGCGCGTGGCGGGAGACGCCGATAGCGCAATCGAAATGTTGCGCGACGGCAAAATTGATCTGTATGCCACCGGTATCGACAGCGTGCAGAAAATCGCCAACCGCCTGCCGGGGTCAAAAATCATCGGTATATTCGAAACGGTTGCGTTTGCAATATCGACTGCAAAGGGATGGTCGCCCGCGGCGAAAAGCAGGCTCACACAGCTCGTCAACGAAGCGAAGGCCACCGGCATCGTGCAAAGCGCGATTGAAAAGTCCGGGCTGAAAGGGGCACGCGCCGCGCCCAACTGAGCGCAAGGGTGGGCGTGCCACCCCGGTGCTGGCCAAATTCGTTATCATGCCGATTCTTTCCACCTGGAGAACCGCACCATGATCAACACCAAAACCGCCCGCATGCTCACGCGCTACAACACCTGGTCGAACAAAGTATGGTTCGACGCGATTACCGCGCTGCCGCCGGGCGAGGCGGTGAAGCCGCGCACCAGCCTGTTCAAGAACATTGTGCATACGATGAATCACGTTTACGTCATCGACCTGATCTGGCAGGCGCATCTCGAAGGCCGCGATCACGGCATGACCGCGCGTAACTCGGCCGATTCGCCGACACTCGCCGAGTGGTATGGCAATCAAAAAGCTATCGACCAGTGGTACGAACAATGGAGCGACAAGCAGACCGATGAAACGCTGGCCGATCGCCGCCCGGTGGTGTTGATCGGCGGCAATCGCGTGGTGATGTCGCTGGCTGAAATGCTGCTGCATCTGTACCACCACACCGCGTATCACCGCGGCTTTGCCGGCGACATGATGTTCAATGTGCCGGGACATCGCGCGCCGGTTACGGATTTGCCGGTGTTTCTGCGTGAAGCGCCTCAGAGTTATTGATTTCACCCCGTGGATTTCGGCGTCTGGTGCGCCGCGTTTGTGGTAAAAGTCAGACCAAGGTGTTCAAAGCACCATTACCTTTAAGGGAGGCATCATGACTACAGAAGGAAGTCTCAGTCCGGAAATCGTTCTGGCTGAAATGAAAAAACACGGCATCACCCACGTGGTGTGGCTGCCGGACAGTGAAACCAACTGGCTGTATACGCTGATGAAAGCGGATGCCTCCATTACACTGGTGCCGGTCGCGCGCGAGGGACTGGCGTTTTCATGCGCGGCCGGCATTTACATCGGCGGCGGCAAGCCTGTCATCCTGATTCAGAACACCGGCTTGATGGAGTCGGGCGACTCCATGCGCGGCTGGACCATGGGCCTGAACATTCCGGTGGTGCTGATGGTGGGCTATCGCGGGTATACGCGCCACGGCGTCAACAAGGACACCGCAGCCACCTATACCGAGCCTTTCCTCAACGCGTTTCGCATCCAGTACTACCTGGTCGAGAACAGCAGTGACGCGCCGCGCATTTCGGTCGCATTCGAGGAAGCGCAAAGAACCAAACGTCCGGTCGCCATACTCATCGGCGACGAGTATCACGGCTTTAACCGATAAACAGGAGACCTGTCATGATGCAAATGGAAGAAATATTGAAGGTGTTCCTGCCGCACCGCGGCGACGCCCTCGTGGTATCCGGGCGCTCCAACCGTCATTGGGACAAGATCAGCACCCTCAAAAACCGCGACCTCGCGCTCGGCGATCCGGCGATGGGCGGCCATGCCTCGTTCGCGCTGGGTCTCGCGCTGGCGCAACCGAACAAAAAAGTGGTGCTGTTCGATTCCGAGGGCGATCTGCAGATGAGCCTGGGTGTGCTGTCGATGGTTGCCGAGCAAAAGCCGAAGAATTTCTATCACTTCGTGCTCGACAACGAATGCTACGCCACCACCGGCGGCCAGCCGGTGCCGAACGCGAAAACCATCGCCTACGATGTCATCGCCAAGGGTTGCGGCTATCCGTATTCCTACGCCTACACCAACCTCGAATCGTTCTCGGTCAACGTCAAGCGCATCATGTCTGAAACCGGACCGGTGTTCGTGGCGATGAAAATTGTGCCGGAAATTGAGAACGTGCCCATCGGGCAACGCACACCGCGCCTGGGCCGCACCAAGGAGCAGGCGGTGGCAGATCTGCGCAAGGAGTTGGGCTTAAACAATTGAGCCGAGTGTAACCCCGGCGGCGCACGCTGACTGAACCGCCACAACCTGTCACGGAGGAACGCTTATGCCGTTCGGAGGCAATGACTGGCACACTTTAACTACGGAACCCACTCTGGAACCGGAGTTGCCCATTTGCGATCCCCATCATCACTTTTGGGATCGCCGCGCGGAGCGCATTCCCTATCAACGCTATCTGCTGGACGAACTGGCGGCAGACGTTCATGGCGGTCACAACGTGCGCTCCACCGTGTTCATCGAGTGCCGTTCGATGTACCGCACGGACGGACCGGCGGAAATGCGTCCCGTCGGTGAAGTCGAATTTGTCCAGGGTCTGGCGGCCGCCAGTGCCACTGGTCTCTATGGGCCGTGCCGTGCTGCTGCTGCCATTATCGGACACGCAAACCTGAACCTCGGCGAGCGGGTCGCGCCGGTGCTGGAAGCGTTGCAGGCGGCCAGTCCCAATCGCTTTCGCGGGATTCGCCATTCCGCGACCTGGGATCCGCACCCCGAAGTGGAAAACACCGCCGCGCACAAAATGCAGGGCCAGCTTGCCAGCGATCAATTTCGCGCCGGTGCGCGGGTGCTGGCGCGCAAAGGGTTCACGCTGGAGGGATGGGTATACCACCCGCAACTGCCCGAACTGGCGGCGTTTGCCAAAGCGGTTCCCGAACTGACGATTGTGCTAAATCACGTGGGCGGGCTGTTGCGCACCGGACCCTACGCTGTTCGCAACGACGAGGTGATGGCCACCTGGCGCAACGGCATAGCCGCGGTGGCTGCCTGCCCCAACATCGTGGTCAAACTCGGCGGTATCGGCATGACCCGCACCGGTTTCGACTGGCATACCCGCCACAAGCCCATCGGCTCGGAAGAGCTGGCAGCCGCCATGGCGCCGATACTGACCTACTGCATCGAACAATTCACGCCTGCGCGCAGCATGTTCGAGAGCAACTTCCCGGTGGACAAGGTCTCCTTTTCCTATCACGTGATGTACAACGCGTTCAAACGGTTTTCCAAAGGTTATACCGCCAGCGAACGCGCCGCCATGTTCCATGACGCGGCGGCAAAAATCTATCGCATAGCGCACTGACCCGCAGACGACAAAAAAGCCCGGAGGTTCTCCGGGCTTTTTTCGCTTCAGCGCTTCAACTGCGCATCATGCCTTCTTGCGGTTTTTCTCCAGCCACCCATCCACCAGCGTCACCGTCTGATCGAGCACATCCAGTTGCATGCCTTTGGATTTGGCGATGGTCTGCACCAGACGATCCACGCGCTCGATGTTGGGCGCGCCGTTGGCCAGCGCGCGTGCTGCGGACGAGGGCGTGAGCAGCGACAGCGCTGCGTTGGCGTATTTTTCGAACGGCACCATATCGCGCGGATTTGCACCCAGCGCAACGCACAGCTTCACCACCCAGTCGTAAACTGCGCGCGAGGCTTCGAGGTCGCTGTGCACTGCGTCCTTGATCGGGCGCATGGCGTCTTTTTGCACGCAACGGTAATTGCCGGAGCACAGCATCGCCCATTTGGCGAGCGGCACGAATACCGAGTCGTGTACTTTCAATTTCACCGGTAGTTCGATCTTGCTGCCGCCGACATCAAAGCGTGACGCGTCCACGTCTTTTTCCAGCACACGCAGCACTGCAGTATGGGCATCGGATTCAAACCGCGCCGACTTGAAATTGGTCGGTAGCCGCACTTGCAGCACATTGACCTTGTCTTCAGGCGGACGGAACGCCTGCGGGTCAGGACTGCATAACGTCATGCACGCGGGGTCGAAGCTGTCCCACACCGCGGCCTCGGTGTAGCAGCCACGTATCGCGTTGGCGTCTATCGACTTGATGCGCTTCAAGTACGGCAGCGGCGGCATGTTCATGATCGACATGCAGGGCTTCTTCGACGTTGCCACGGCCTCGAGCAGTTCGCGCACGCCGGGCGAACGGTATTGCGGCTCCTGCATGGCGAGCACGACTAAATCATAGTTGACCGGGTCGAATGCGGTGGTGCCACCCGCGGCCATTTTTCCCGAGAGTTTTTTGGAGTTGATTTCGACCAGGCCTTCGCGGCCCTTGACCGGCATGCGTATCAGTGCGCCTTCGCTGTTGATCAAGTCCGCTTCGGCGGGCAGGCACACCAGATCGACGTTGTGTCCCGCGAGCGCGAGCTTGGTGGCGAGTAGCGAGCCGTAGGACGCGCCCATGATGAGGATTTTGTAGGTAGTAGCCATAGTCGTCCTTGTGAGTGAAGATTAAATCGGAGCGGGCGTGCAGGTTTTCTTTGCGCGTGCGGCCCGTCACAGCAAGTGATTGATTCTATTCAATAAGGCACAGCGATGCAACGTTGCGCGCTACGCTTTCAATCCGCCTTGATGCCCGCGTCCTTGATTAGCCGTGACCATTTGTTCAGTTCAGAGCGTATGTAGGCACGAAACGCGTCAGGATCCTTTACCGCAGGCTCCAGTCCCGCATTTTGCAGTTGCTCACGCACCTCGGGCATGGCCATTACCGCTACCGTGTCCCTGTGCATGCGTTCGATGATCGCCGCGGGCGTTTTCGCCGGAAACGCCATGCCCAGCCAGCCGCTGGCTTCAAATCCCGGATAGCCGCCTTCGGCTATTGACGGCACGCCGGGCAATATCGGCGAGCGCTTCAAGCTGGTGACACCGATGCCGCGCAGCTTGCCCGACTTCACATGCGGCGCACCGGTGGAAATTATGCCGGCGAGGCTTTCAACCTGACCGGAGATAGCGTCGATCACCGCTTGTGCGCCGCCCCTGTAGGGCACATTGACCACATGGATGCCGGCGGTCGCCTTGAATAATTCAAACGACAGGTGTGCGATGCTGCCGGCGCCAGGGTTGGCAACGTTAATTGTGCCGGGCTGCTGTTTCGCGCGCGCGACAAATTCCTTGAGTGTTTTCACCGGCATTGACGGATGCACCGACAACAGGCCGCTCACGTCGACCAGTTGCGCCACCGGTGCGAAATCGTTCAGGGTATCGAAGGACACCTTGCCGTGCAGTGCCGGACTCATCGCGAGCGAGGCCACCGACGCGAGCAGCATGGTGTAGCCATCGGGTGCAGCTCTTGCCACGAACTCATGCGCAATGTTGCCGCCCGCGCCGGCGCGATTTTCAACCACGATTTGCTGCCCCAGACGCGGACTTAACTTCACCGCCACCACGCGTGCCACCAGATCATTGGCGCCGCCGGGCGGGAAGCCCACGATAAAACGCACTGGCTTTAGCGGATAATCTGCGGCCCACGCGCTACAGGGCAGCATGAAAACTATCAGCAGTGCAACGACGGCTTTTAATGGCGTCATGGGCGTAGGTGGCAACGGGTTTGTGAGAGGGCATTGTAGTGCATGCGGCTTATAATCCAAACTCTGACTGGAGATACGTTATGAGCACCATCACCCTGTCGCAAGCCGAAAAAATTATCGATGCCGTCATCGCGCGCGCGCGTGAACTGCAATGCCGCCCGATCTCGGTGGTGGTGGTGGAACCCGGCGCCATCGTCAAGGCGTTCAAAAAAGAAGACGGCTCGGCGATGATGCGTTTTGAAATGGCGATGGGCAAAGCGTATGCAGCGCTGGCGCTGGGGCGTTCGTCAAGTCTGGTGCGGGTGCGAACGGAACAAAAGCCGTTGTTCATGGATTTTTTGTTCAAGGCATCCGCAGATAAAATATTTGCCGAAGGCGGCGGCAGGCTGATACGCGCCGCCGATGGCGAATTGCTGGGCGCAGTAGGCGTCACCGGCGACAAGGAAGAACAGGATGAAGCGCTCGCCGCGCATGGCATACGCGCGGCAGGTTTGAAGACCGATGAGGATTGCGAAAATCTTGCGCATCCTGTGCGGCTGAAGAATTAACGACTGCCCCACCACCGTCATGCTGGCGGAGCACGCCCCGGACTGCGATCCGGAGGCCAGCATCCAGTACGTAAACCGATCCGCAGGATGTAAATCGAGGCGCTACGCGCGGTTGAACAAACTGGGTTCCTGGTCGAGCCTGGAACGACGAAGCTCAGTTAGCAGCGGCAACATAAGTATCTGTTTTAATTGATTTTTTTTACAAGAACACAACCATTTATAATTCGCGCATTGGTCACAATTTCAGACACGGAGAATCCCATGCCCCAGCACAATCTTACTTACAACACATCCCAGCCCAAAAAATACAAACTCATCGTCGAAAAAGATGTGGCGATACCGCTGCGCGACGGCTCGGTGCTTAGTGCCGATGTATTTCGCCCTGATAACACAAGTGAGGGCGGCGACGAAAAATTTCCCATCCTGCTTATCACCGGGCCGTATCAAAAAGACAAGTTGTGGGTGCCGCCGTCCGATCTCGAAGAAAAAGCCAATCCCTACATGAACTGGGAGTGCTGCAATCCGCTGTGGTGGTGTCCGCGCGGCTATGTGCTGGTGCGCGTGGACAGCCGCGGCTCGGGCAAATCGCTGGGCGCATCCGAGCCGAGTTCGTATCAGGAGGCGGTCGATACCTATGACGCGATCGAACATGTCGCCAAACAAGTGTGGAGCAATGGCAATGTCGGTTGCCTGGGCATTTCGTATCACGCGAATTTTCAGTGGCGTGTCGCCAATCTGCAGCCGCCCTCGCTCAAAGCCATCATGCCGTGGGAAGGCCGCGCCGATCAGTATCGCGACCAGGCGTATCACGGCGGTATTTTTGCGTCGGGTTTTCTGGTGGCGTGGTGGTATCTGCAGGCCGCGCATCACCTGCTGGGCAAACCGAACAGCTACAACCCCGAGGCGTTCAACAACAATCAGTTGTGGACCTACATGCGCAATGATCTCGACTCGGAGTGGTGGCGGCAGAAAAGCGCGCGCTGGGACAAGATCACCGTGCCGATGTACAGCGTCGGCAACTGGGGTGGCCACGGCCTTCATCTGCGCGGCAACACCGAGGGTTATATGTGCGCGGCGTCCCAGCACAAAAAACTGCGCATCCACACCGGCTCGCACTATCACCCGTTTCACGCGGCAGAAGCGCGCATCGAACAACTACGCTGGTTCGACTACTGGCTGAAGGGCATCAACACCGGCATCATGGACGAGCCGCCGGTCAAGCTCGAAATTCGCACCGGCGGCACCTTGAAGCGCTACCCGTTCCGCTTTGAAAACGAATGGCCGCTCGCCCGCACGCAGTGGACCAGGTTTTATCTGCAACCCACCAGCGACAAACCAGGCAACGGCAAAACCGCAGAAGGCAAAATCTCTGCCACGCCGCCCGCCAAGGCCGGCAAGATCACCTATCCGGCATCACCCGGCGGACGCCACTCGCACGGCGGGCGCAGCGGTGTGTCGTTTGAAACTGCGCCGATGAAGGCAGACACTGAGATTACCGGGCCTATTGTGCTCAACATCTGGGTGTCGAGCACGTCCGAGGACATGGACATCCTCGCCACCTTGCGCAACATCGACGCGAGGGGACGCGACGTGCCTGAACTCGGCCAGCGCGGCGAACCCACCGAGTGCCTCACTAAAGGCTGGCTGCGCGCTTCACACCGCAAGCTGGATCCGGGAAAGTCGTTGCCGTACCGGCCGTATCACGCGCACAACGAACGCTGGTTATTGAAAAAAGGCGAGATCGTCGAGTGCCAGGTGGAAATCATTTCCACCTGCATCGTGATCAAAAAGGGCCACAAGCTGCGTCTCGACATCGGCCCGAAGGATGGCCACGCCTCGGCACACTTCACGCACTACCACGCCGACTACAACGATGGCGCGCTCAATACCATCCATTCGGGGAAGAACAAGCCGACGTATCTGCAACTGCCGATTATTCCGGCAAAGGCAGGGGCGAAACCTGCGCGTGCGGCGAAGAAAAAAACCAAACCGGCAAGTAAGAAGTAACGTGTAGCCCGGATGAAACGAAGTGGAATCCGGGGTTTACGACTTTCGGAATGCGCTGCGCTCGTGCCGGCGATGTGCGCTAAGCGAATTCGCTTCTAAGCAGATTGCGGACCTCCTCAGGCGGAACCGCCCAAGGGCCGGCTTGATAAGGCTTGATGCCCAACCGTTTAAGCTCCGGCGCCAACTCCGCCATCTTGATGCCGATGGCCAGCGGGTCCATGATGATCGCACCGTCCACTTCCCGTATATCCTGGTCGATCAGCCACTGACCGAGGTACAGCCCCGCGGGGTAGAGCGCGGTGGCGCCGCGCGCGACCAGCGCCTTCGCCACCCGCATGAACTCCGCGACAAAAGGCTGTGGGTTATGCCAGAGGTTCGCATAGTCGGTGAACGCGAAGTTCACGTAGCCGCCCGACGCCATGCGCTCCGTGACCTTGTAGCGATCAGCGAGCTCCAGAAAGAAGTAGTGCAGACGAACGTTGTTCACGATAAACGCGAAGTTCGGCGCCAACTGGCTGTAATAGGCGAGTGTGGCCTGCGTCATGAACACCACCGGGATATCCACCATCTCGCGCAGCTCGTGGTATCCGAGGTCGAGGCACTGCGTCACAAACACTTCGTATCCTTCCGCCTGGGCGCGCATCGCGCTCCTGATCGTTTCGTGCGCAACGAGTTGCAGGTGCGTTCTGCTGCGGGCCGCGCCCGGAAGATTCCTGCCTAAATTGGGAAACTCGACCACGGTATCCGGCCGACACACGCGCTGCGCATGGCGCTTGAGCGAATCGTAGTACGGCTTGTAGATATCCGATGTGCCGAGTGGCGTGCCGCTCTGTACGCAAATCCTCATGCTGGAATTCTCCTAACGCTTACTTTGCTTCGCGGCATCCCTACCCGCCAGCCGCCCAAACACCGCGCCCTTCAATACCGAAGTAGCGCCCGTATATGAACGGTAGTACAACCCCATGGTCTCCCCCGCAGCGTAGAGGCCGGGAATCACATCACCCTGCTGATTGATCACCTGCGCTTGTGGCGTCACTTTCAAACCGCCAAACGTCAGCACGATGGACGAGATGATCGGATACGCGATGTAAGGCGGCTTGGCTATCGGCCGCGCCCAGTTGGATTTGCGCGGACTCACACCACGCGTACACAGACCGTCCATTTCAGCTTCGGCGTAACGGCTCGTGCCGCACGCGCGGTTGTATTCGGCCACCGTGGCTTCGAGTGCATCGCCGGGTATCTGCAACTGTGCGGCCAGGCCCGCCAGCGTATCCGCTTTGAACGGCGGCACTTCACTGCGTACTACCGATTCGGGATGTTCGACTTTCGCGAGTGTGGTATCGAGTATGGCGTAAGCAATGCCGCCGGGCTGCGCATTGATTTCGCGCGTAACACCTTCGTAGGTTTCGTCGGTCGGCCCCGGTCCTTCGTCGGTGAAACGCTGACCGTGCTGATTGACGAGTATGCCTTGCGGGTAAATGTAAATCGACGGCCCCGCGCGATCCGAACGCGGGTCCATCGGCGAAGCGTGAAAACTGCCGAAGTCCCCGCAGGGCGCGGCGCCGATCGCCAGCGCCATCGCGATGCCTTCGCCCTTGTTGTAGTGGCAGCCTTTGGACATCGAGCGCAAAAACAGCGAACGCGGCCCGATATAGCGGCTCATCATTTCGGCATTGCCTTCGAAACCGCCGCAACCGAGGATCACTGCGCTGCCGCGATACTCCAGCGGTTTGTTGCGCGGGCCGGTGGCACGCACGCCGACGACTTCGCCATCCTCATTTTGTATCAGCGTTTGCGCGGCGGTGTCGTAATGAATGACGCCGCCTTTGCCTTCAAACTCGGTGGCCAACGCTTCCACCAGCGCCAACCCTCCGCCATGCGGCGCGATACGCGGCTGCACCGCGGTGAGGAAGGGCGTTTCAAGTTTCTCGAAGCGTACGCCGAAACCCTGCAGCCATTTCAAAGTGCGCGGCGCTTCCTCGGCAAACGTCGCCACCACTTCCGGATCGGCAAAGCTCATCGCGCGCAGCGTGGGCGGCCAGTTTTCACGGTCCTTCGCGGTGAGATGCACCAACAACGGATCAAGATAGCCGCCCGCGTTTGCGGCGAAGTGTTCGATGAAATCGTCGGACACTTCATCCACGCTTTTCATGCGCAGCCACGCGCCGGTGTGACGCGTGTTGCCGCCGCGCTCATCGAGTGGCGCGCGCTCCAGCACGAGCACCCGCGCGCCGCCTTGCTGTGCCGCTACCGCAGCGGCTAAGCCCGCTATGCCGCAGCCGACGACAATGACATCAAAGTCTGGCACCTGGGTAGTCCTGTGGTTTCGTAATAGGCTCTGGATCGCGTTAACAAGCGGGACACGACGCACCGCTACCGTAATTCTAACTGTTGTTGATTGACTGCTTGACTGTGGGTGGATATATTACCCGTCCGTGACAGCCACCTGAGGAGAACCGCATCATGCCATCGCGTCGACAACTAATCCTGCTGGCGGCAATCCTGCTCACGCCGATGCTCCTGACGGCGCCAGTGCGCGCGCAAGGCTACCCCGAACGTCCCATCACGCTGATAGTGCCGTGGCCGGCCGGTGGTGGCACCGACGTTGCGATGCGCGTTCTCGCCGAGATCGCTGGCCGCACCCTGAATCAACGAATGGTGATCGAGAACCGCGCCGGCGTCGCGGGCACGCTCGGCCCCTCCTACATGGTGAACAATGCGAGACCTGACGGCTACACGATTTCGCAGATGCCGATTACGGTTTTCCGCTATCCGCATATGACGAAGACAGCCTTTCAGCCGCTTACCGACTTCACCTGGATTATCCATCTGACGGGTTACACCTTCGGCGTCGTGGTGCGGGCGGATGCGCCGTGGAAAACCTGGCAGGAATTCATCGCACACGCCAAGGCGAACCCGGGCAAGATGACCTACGGCACCCCCGGACACGGCACGAGCCTGCATATCACCATGGAAGAGATCGCGCGCCGCGACGGCATCAAGTGGCTGCAAGTGCCCTACAAGGGCTACGCGGAAAACGGTGCTGCGGTGATGGGCGGCCACGTCAACGCGACTGCAGATTCGACCGGCTGGGGTGAGATGGTCGACGCCGGGCGGCTGCGTCTGCTGGTTACCTGGGGTGAGAAACGCACCAAGCGCTGGCCGACCGTGCCGACGCTGAAGGAACTGGGCTACCCGATCGTGCAAACCTCGCCCTACGGCATCGCCGGCCCCAAGGGCATGGACCCGCGCACCGTGCGAATTCTTCACGACGCGCTCAAGAAAGCACTCGAAGATCCCGAGTTTCAGAAAACACTCGATCGCCTGGATCAGGATAACGCCTACCTCAACGGCGAGGACTACGCAAAGCTCGCCCGCAAGATTTACGAGGAGGAGGGTGAGATCGTGCGGCGCCTGGACCTCAAGCTCTAAATACTACTCACCGCCCACTTACTTGTTCATTAACTCCGCGCCGCGCTTCACCGCCTTGACGATGTTGATATAGCCGGTGCAACGGCAAAGGTTACCTTCAAGGCCGTGGTAGATCTCATCGTCGGTGGGCTTGGGGTTGTCTTTCAGCAGCCCCGCCACCGCCATGATCATGCCCGGTGTGCAGAAGCCACATTGCAGCGCGTGGCATTCGGTGAACGCCTGCTGCACCGGATGCAATTTTCCGTTTTTTGCCATGCCTTCGATGGTGGTGATGTCGGCGCCGCTCGCCTGCACCGCCAGCACGGTGCAGGATTTCACCGCGATGCCATTCATGTGTACGGTGCAGGCGCCGCACTGGCTGGTGTCGCAGCCGACGTGGGTGCCGGTGAGTTGCGCACTGTCACGTATCAGATTGACGAGCAGTGTGCGGTCTTCAACATCGTATGCATGTTGCGTGCCGTTGATCTTTAATTGAACTTTAGCCATGATTTTATTTCCCCGCAGATTTTGAAGACGCGGCCGTAACCGCTAGTTTGGCAACAGCGCGTTTGGTCATTACTTTGGCGAGATTTGCGCGGTATTCTTTGGTGCCGTGCATGTCTTCGTTAAGGTCGGTTGCATCGAGGTTAAGTCCCTCGACTGATGCCGCGGCGAGTTTCTTGGCTAGCGCTGCTTCCGCCTCTTTCCAGCGAAACACGCCCGGCCCCGCGCCGGTGATCGCGACGCGCACGCCTTTGGCATTCTGCGAAACAAACGACCCCGCCATCGCGTAACCCGATGCCGGATGCGGAAATTTTTCGTAGGCCGCTTTCGCGGGCACCGGGAACACGATCTTGACGATCATCTCGTCGGCGCCGAGTGCCGTGGTGAACAGCCCCTGAAAGAAATCCTCTGCCGCGATTTCGCGCTTGTTGGTGACGATGGTGGCGCCCAACGATAGTGCGGCCGACGGGTAATCCGCCGCCGGATCATTGTTCGCCAGTGCGCCGCCGATAGTGCCGCGATTGCGCACTTGCGGGTCGCCGATCTGGTTCGCCAAATGGCTAAGTGCAGGAATGGCTTTCTTAACCACCGCCGATGTGGCGACTTCCACATGTTTGGTCGCCGCGCCTATCGTGAGCTTGCCATCCTTGGCGTCGATCCCGGAAAGCTCTGCGATGCCCCCGATGTCGATCAGATGCGAAGGCTGTGCGAGGCGTGCTTTCAAGGTGGGGATCATGGTCATGCCGCCGGCGAGCAGCTTGGCGTCGGCGTTGGCCGCCAGCAGATCGCCGGCGTGCTTGAGGGAAGTTGCTTTGATGTAACTGAAGGTATGCATGGTCAGTCCTTAGTTTGTTGCCCGTTGAGCTTTGGATTGTTGAATCGTGTTCCACACTTTCGACGGCGTGAGCGGCATATCAAGGTGTTTCACACCCAGCGCATTGACCACTGCGTTGACCAGCGCCGGCAGCGACGCGGTGCAGCCCGATTCGCCCATGCCCTTGATGCCGAGCGGGCCGACCTTCGACAGCGTGGTGTATTCTTCGATTTGCATGGCTTTGAGCTGCCCCGCGCGCGGCATGATGTAGTCGCCGAAGCTGGCGGTGATCATCTGCCCGGAATCCTTGTCGTAGACGATGTGTTCGCCGAACACCTGGCCCATGCCCTGCACCACCGCGCCGTGCATCTGGCCTTCGACGATGGTGTGGCTCACCACATGGCCGCAGTCATCCACCGACAGATACGATGCAATTTCGGTGACGCCGGTTTCCGGATCGATTTCCACTTCGGCGATGTGGCAGCCATTGGGAAAGGTCGAGGCAAACGTGCCTTCGCCTTTGGCCGCCAGCGTTTTTTTCGCCGCCAGTTGAGCGAGGGTGATTTTTTTCTTGCTGTCGTTGGTGAAAAATTCGCCCTTGCTGTAACTCACCTGCGACGGCTCCACCCCGAGATCTTCGGCCGCCAGCGATTTTCCGGCGTCGATCAGCTTGTTGGCGGCAATGTGGCACACCGTGCCGGCGCCCACCATGGTGCGTGAACCGCCGGAGTGGTTGCCGACCATCTTCGGCGCGCGATCCGGATCGCCCTGGCGCACCTTGATGCGCTCGGTGGCTATGCCCAGCGCGTTGGCGGCCACCATCGCAAACGAGGTTTCGTGACCCTGGCCCTGAGAGTGCGCTACGGTGTGCAGGGTCACTTCGCCCTGGGCATCGACACTGATGTCGATTTCATCTCTGGGGTAGGTGCCCGCGCCGGTGGGTTCGATCACGGCCGACATGCCGATGCCGCGCAGTTTGCCTTTTTTGGCGGTGGCCGCACGGCGTGCTTCAAAGCCCGTCCAGTCGGCCAGATTCAGCGCCTTGACCGACAGCCCCGGCAGATCGGCCATCTCGATGGTGGCGCCGGTGGCGGACTTGTACGGGTATTCGTTGGCCGGAATGTAGTTTCTGCGGCGCAGATCCGCCGGGTCCATTTTGAGTTCGAGTGCCGCGGCATCGACCGCGCGCTCGATGGCGTAGGCGATATCGGGACGGCCCGCACCACGATAGGCAGCCACCCACCCGGTGTTGGTCAGCACCACTTTAAAATGCCCATACAGCGCGGGAATTTTGTAAACGCCGTTCATGCAGGTGCTGCCGTTGCGGATGTGACCTGCCGGCCCGGTGGGCGAAAGATAGGCGCCCTGGTCGGTGAGCCAGTCGATGCGCAGGCCCGTGAACTGCGCGTTTTTATCCATCGCCAGCGTGGCGGTGATGATGTTGGCGCGGCCATGGGTGTCGGTGAGAAAACTCTCGGTGCGCGTGGACACCCACTTGATCGGGCGGCGCAGCGCCTTGGCAGCGATCATCATCGACACGTATTCCGGATACACCGTGCTGCGCTGACCAAAGCCGCCGCCGACATCCTTGATTTCAACGCGGAATTTGTCTTCGCTGAGATTGGCATAGGTGGCGAACTGCTTGCGCGTCATGTTTACGCCCTGTGAGGGCGTGTGCACGATGTAGCTGTCGCCACCATCACTCTGCGCCTGGTATTCGATCAGTGCCGCGCGCGGCTCCATCGGGCTGGCGGTGACTCTGGTGCAATCGACAGTGAGCCGGGTCACGTGCGCGGCCTTGGCTATGGCCTCGGTCACCGCGGCTTCGTTGCCGCTCTCGGCCTCAACCGGCATATTGCCGGGCACATCCTCGTGTAACTGCGGTGCGCCCGGCGCGAGCGCCGCTTGCGGATCAACAATTACGGGCAGATCCTCGTAGACCACTTCGATCAGCTCACAGGCATCCTGCGCGGCCAGATGCGATTCCGCAATCACCATCGCCACCGGGTCGCCGACAAAGCGCACTTTGCCGATAGCCAGGCACGGACGCTCCGGCACCCGCGCTTTCATGCCGCCTTTGCCGGTGGGCGGCAGGAAACTCGGCGGGCGCAGATAGCCGGCTGCCTGTGCATCAGCGCCGGTATACACGCCGACCACACCTTTGAGCTGGCTCACTTTGTCGAAATTGATCGACACGATGCGCGCGTGCGCGCGATCCGAGCGTAGAAAACAGGCGTGCAATTGATCCGGCGCATTCCAGTCTGACGAATATTTACCGTTGCCGGTGATCAGGCGCATGTCTTCCAGCCGCGAAAGCTGCGCGCCAGCGACCTTGAATAGTTGGGAATTGTGATGCGAATCCATCCGTACCTCGTGTATTTTTATCAATAAAACAAACACTTAACTGACACCCGTCGCGGCAGTGTCAGCAGAAAAGCATTGGCGTTTTGGTTATGATTATTAGGCAGGGTCTGTAAACTCGGCCTGCAGACGTATTCTACCGTGAGAATTCCATGCACTCACGCGCGATGATTGCGAATTCTGCGCGGCTGCAATCCATTATGTGGCGGTAGGTTTTGGCGGGAATGCGCGCAGGCCTGACAGTTGCTGGTATCGTCAAGGGCATCTACGGCATTCCACCAAAAAATCACAATAAAAGCATGGCCTTGCATCCTGATTCCAACCATCCCGCCCGCGCGCCGGCGCTCGCACCCTTCAGCGTGCGCAGCTTTCGCTTTCAGTGGCCTGCCGATCTGGCGACATCCTGGGCTTTCGAGATGGAAACGCTGATCCTCGGCTGGTATGTACTGGTGGAGACCCGCTCGGTACTGATGCTCACGCTGTTTGCCTCGCTCCAGCACCTGGGTACTTTGCTCTCGCCCATGTTCGGCGTCATGGGCGACCGTATCGGGCAGCGCAAGGTGCTGGCCACCATGCGTGCGATTTACACCCTGCTGGCATTGACACTGATGACGCTCGCCTACAGCGGCCTGCTTACGCCTGCGTACGTGTTGGCCATCGCGGGCGTGATGGGTCTGGTGCGTCCGTCGGATATCGGCATGCGCAACGCCCTGGTGGGCGCCACCATGCCGCCGGATAAGCTGATGGGCGCCATGAGCATCCAGCGCACCACGCAGGATTCGGCCAAGGTGGCGGGCGCGCTCACCGGCGCGGCGCTGGTCGCGGTGCTCGGCATCGGCCCCACGTATACCGTGGTGGCGAGCTTTTACGCTTTGAGCGTCGTGCTGACGCTGAAAGGCGCGAATCCGCTGGCGGCGCCGCGTGCGGTGCCCGCTATGCGCGCCTCGCCGTGGGGCGATCTGCGCGCGGGCATGGCGTATGTGTGGAACACGCCGCTGCTGCTGGCCTCGATGTGCTTTGCGTTTTTACTCAATTGCACCGCGTTTCCGATGATGGGCGGACTCATGCCGGTGATGGCGAAAGAGATTTATCACACCGATCAAACCGGCTTGAGCTATCTGGTTGCCGCAGGCGGATTCGGCGCGCTGATGAGCTCAGTGGTAATGAGCCGCATCGGTCATAGCGTGCGCCCGGCGCGCAGCATGATTATTTTCAGCGCGGGCTGGTTGCTGTCGCTCATGTTTTTCGCGAACACCACGCATCCCGCGATGGGCATACCGTTTCTGCTGCTGGCCGGATTGTCACAAGGCCTGGGGCAGATACCGATGGCGGCTATGCTGATACGAAACTGCGACCCGCAGTTTCGCGGACGCATCATGGGCATACGCATGCTGGCGATCTACGGCAACATTCCGGGCCTCTTGCTCGCCGGCTGGCTGATCCAGCGCATCGGTTATCCGCTAACGGCGACGCTGTACGGCACGGTCGGTCTGATATTGATTGTGGTCGTGGTCATGCGCTGGCGCTCGCAGTTGTGGCGTCGTGATGCGCCGGCGAATACGCGCTAGGAAATTTGCCAAAAACCTCGGCCAGCAGTTCGTGATCAAAAACCGCGCCGGTAACAGCGCGATTGTCGGCACGCGCTACGTCAAGAGCGCAGCCGCCGATGGTTACACGCTGCTGGCAATTTCCAATACCTTCGCGCGCACCCCGACCCTGATAAAAGAGGCGGGCTACGATCCGGGCAGGGATTTCGCGGCGATCTCGATGACCAGCGACACCGCGCTGGTATTCGTCATCAACCCCGCGCTGCCGGTGCGCACGGTGAAGGAATTCATAGCGCTCGCCAAACAGCGTCCCGGCGAAATCTCCAGCGGCTCATCGGGTGCAGGCTCCACCGGACACGTGGCAGCGGAAATGTTCAGCCGGCGAGCGGGCATCCGCCTGCTGCACATCCAGTACAAGGGTGCGGCGCCTGCAGTAATCGATCTGGTCGGCGGCCATGTGATGCTGCGCTTCGATCAGGTGACCACCTCTTTGCCGCACATCCGCTCCGGCAAACTGCGTGCGCTGGGTGTGCAAGCGCTCGCTGCTGATGCCCGAAGTGCCCACCATCGATGAGGCGGGTTTACCCGGTTTTCAGGACACCACGTTCAACGGCCTGATGGCGCCGGCGGGAACGCCGCCTGCGATCGTGGAGCGCCTGCGCGCGGAAGCGGCCAAGGCCGCGGGTGTTACGGAACTACGCAGGCGCTATCAGGAAATGGGCATAGAACTCGTCAGCAGCAATTCCGCCGAAGAATTCGCAGGCTTTCTGCGCAAGCACGTGGAAGATTTGATCCGGCTTGCGCGGGACGCGGGTATGACGGCGAACTGATGTGTTACTTGTTCACAAGAGTGACATCACGCTCTTAGCCTTTTCAGAACTGGCTTGAAAATAAACCGTTCCAGAACTGGCCACAGAATGATGACGATCACAACCGCCATGATCACGCCGGAGATGGGGCGCGTAAAAAAGGTGGAGACGTCGGCCTGCGACATCTTAAGGGATTGCCGCAGCGATACCTCCATTTGTCCACCCAACACCAGGGCCAGCACAAGCGGCGCCTGCGGATAGCCCATTTTGTTCGTCAAGTATCCGATCACACCGAAGCCCAACATCACCCACAGATCAAACACGCTGTAATTCACGCTATAAACGCCCACCACGCAAAAGATGGCAATAAGTGGCGCCAGAATCTTGTAGGGAACCCGCAACACCGCTACGAAGGCGGGCACAAATGCAATATTGAGCACAAGCAGCATGACATTCCCGATGTACATGGAGGCGATGAGCCCCCATACGAACTCCGGGTTCTTGCTGAACAAGAGCGGCCCCGGCTGCAAATTGAACAGGGTGAGGACCCCGAGCATCACCGCAGTTGTGCCGGAACCCGGAATGCCGAGCGTAAGCAAGGGGACCATTGCGCCGCCGGTGGAAGCGTTGTTGGCCGCTTCCGGAGATGCGACGCCTGCGATCATGCCCGAGCCGAACAACTCGGGTGTCCTGGAGATGCGCTTTTCCGCGGCATAGGCCAGGAAAGTGGCGATAGTGGCCCCGGCGCCCGGCAGCACGCCGACCACAAACCCGATGATGCTGCCGCGTACGATCGGCATGGCGCTTTCTTTCATGTCCTGTTTGGTAATCAGCATGTCCCGGAGCGAGGTCTTCATAACCTGAATCTCCACAAGCTGGTCGACCATCCCCAGGACAGCGCCGAGTCCGAACATGCCGACGGCGACCGGCAGAAAGCCAATGCCATCGAGCAACTCGAGATTGCCGTATGAAAACCGTGGGGCGCCGCCGATTGGGTCCAGCCCTATCATTGCCAGGGCCAGTCCAATGAATCCCATGGCATAGCCTTTCGCCCTTGATTTTCCGGTCAGCCCGCTGATCGCCGAGAGGCCGAGCAACATCAAGGCAAAGTATTCCGGTGGCCCGAATCTGAGGGCGGCATCGGCAATAGGGGGCGCCAATAGTGTCAGCATGACAACGCTGAACGTCCCCGCGATGAATGACCCAATCGCTGCAATGGTCAGGGCCGGCCCGGCGCGGCCCTGCTGGGCCATCGCGTAACCGTCCAGGCAAGTCATGATCGAAGAAGACTCGCCCGGAACGTTCATCAGCACCGAGGTGATGGTTCCTCCATACATGCAACCGTAGTAAACACCGCACATCAGGATCATGGCCGAGGTCGGGTTCATGCCGAAGGCAAGGGGAATCAGGATGGAGAGGCCAGCGACCGGGCCGATCCCGGGCAATGCGCCAATGACGGTCCCGACGATGACGCCCAAGGTCACGACCAGCAGATTGATGGGCGTGAATGCGACGGAAAACCCTATGCTGAGGTTACTGATGAAATCCATGAAAATCGCCGACTATCAATCGAAAAAAACAAGAATGCCCTTGGGCAGCGGCACGCGTAGCCACACCGCGAATATCACGTACAGACCGACCGCCGACAACAGCGGGACTGTCGCCAGCACCCGCCACGAACGAACCCCCAGGCCAAACACCACGACCGCCATGAACAGTGTGGTGGCCACCATGAAGCCGAGCCACTCCAGCAGCAACAGCGAAACCGCCAAAGCGCCGAGCATGAGCCCGACCCGCTGCCATCCGGTAGCTTCCGGCCACGTTATGCCTTCCTCTATAACCAAACGGGGCCGAATTCCTTTTACCGCCAACACGAGCCCGGAGCCTATGATGCCAAAGGATATCCATAATGGCAGGAATCCCGGCCCCGGAACGCCCTCCACAAAATAGGGAAACTTGATGGCTTCCAGCAGCAACAGCACACCGATTGCCACGATTAGGAAACCTGCGACTGTTTCAGCCTTATTCATTCGTCTCCCCGTAGTCTCGCCGGAAAGGGAAAACACTGCACTGATGCTTCCCCTGCGGCCTGTTGTTCCTAAAGCTTGCCCATAGCTTTCAAGCTCTCTGTGAGTTTCGCCCGTTCTTCCGCAAGATATTTTGCGTAATCGGCCCCGCCCAGAAATTTAATTGTCATCATATTCTTGTCGGCATATTCCGCCCATCCCTTGGATTGGGTGATTTTCCTCATCATATCGACGAGGTACTGTTCTTCGTGTTTGGCGATGCCAGCAGGCGCCACCACGCCGCGCGCCGATTGGGATACTACGTTATAGCCGACTTCCTTCATCGTCGGCACATTCTTCAGACCCGCTACACGCTGATCGGTAAATACAGCCAGGGGCACGAGTTTCCCGGCTTCGACATACCCTGCGAGCTCATTGGGGTTGCCGAGCGCCACGTCCACGTGACCGCCCAGAATCGCGGCATTGACCTCTCCGCCGCTCTTGAACGGGATGTAGTTCAGTTTGATTTTCACTGCTGAATCAATCATCGCTGCAAGATTGGCGTCCGAGCCGGATGCACCGGTGCCTCCGACTTTCACCGAATTGGGATTCTTCCTGGAGGCGTTGATCACATCCTGCATGGTCTTGAAGCCGGATTGCGGGGAAGCTGCCATGAGCTGGGTGTCTACCAGCATCAGCGCGATGGGCGTGAAATCTTCCGGTGTTACCTGCATTTGCTTCTGCACAAAACCATAGCTGAACGAGGCCGTGGCAGTGGCAATGGTATGCGCGTTTCCCTTGCGGGTGGCCAGATAGGTCCAGCCCACCTGCCCTGAGGCGCCCGGCTTGTAGGTGAGCGTGATCGGCTGCGGGGTCAGTTTGTCATCGGAAATTATCTTTTTCATCACCTCGCCGGTGATCCCGCTACCGCCGCCGGGCGCATAGGGAATAATCAATTCAATCGGGCGCGTCGGGAAGGCTCGCTGCGCCTGCGCGACCGAAAACTGAGCGGACACCGTAAACGTAGCGGCTGCAAGGGTGAAAACAACTGCAAAGCGGGAAGAATTTCTCACGGTCAAAACTCCTTTGCAAGTAATTTCTTTTCGGTAATTTGCCAATCGCGCCATGACTGATAATTCACCATGCGCACATGAAGAAACAATTATAAATCATCTTATTCGCCCGCCACGCCTTATTTGCGCAGGTAACTTTCGTGCCGGAACAAGAAATCCGCACCGACGATGCGATGATCAAAACGGTCCGGCCGGAAGCGATAATCGACAACGCCGACTTCGCGCGCGACTGGCGGCATCAATGCACGACTGGCGCAGTGTGAGATCTTGGTCATCCGGCTCTGAAGGGTGATCCAGACACAGCGGCTTGTGCAGGAACAACGCGACCTGCACCACTCTGCATTCATGCGCTACTGTTTTTTCCCCAATCCGATGGCGTCGTAAAACTCCTTGTACTCCACCATGCGCTTGGCAAGGAACTGCGCGAACTCGGTGCTGCCCATGAACACATCCTGAAAGATATTGCGCTTGGCGATTTCTTTCCATTCGGGCGAGTCGTGCGCTTTTTTCAGCGCGGTTTCCATCGTCACCACCGCCTCTTTCGGCACACCGGCGGTAAAGGTGAAGCCGCGTATGGTGCCCGCCGTAATCGGATAGCCCAGTTCCTGCAGCGTCGGCACATCGGGCGCCTGCGGCAGGCGCTTGTCCGAGGCAATCGCCAGTACGCGCAGTTTCTTGCTTTCTACAAAGCCCAGGCCCTCGCTCAGATTTTCGGTGGTAAACGTGGTGTGCCCGCCGGCAACCGAGGTGACCGCCTCGCTGCCGCCCGTGACATTGACAAACTTGATCCTCGCGCCGGGCGCCTGTTTTTCCATCAGCCATATCACCATGCGGCCGGTGCCGGTCGCCGACGTTGTCGCACCCACCAGCGACGCCGGATCGCGCCGCACGGCATCCATCAGTTCCTTGAAGGTCTTGTACGGCGAATCGGCCGGCACCATGATGGTCTGCGGATCAATCGCGAACAGCGCCAGCGGCGTGTAATTCTCTAACCCTATATTGACGTCGGGCCGGTACGCCATAACCAGTATCGTTCCGGTCACCGACATCATGGTGTACGGATCCCCGCGCTTGGTCTTGAAGTAACTCCATCCGGTCACGCCCGCACCGCCGACGCGATTGTTCACCGTCAGCAGTTGCGGCAGTAGTTTCTCCTTGCGGATAATCTCCGCCACCACGCGCGAAACCACATCGCCGCCACTGCCCGCCGAAGTGTGAACGACCAACTCGATAGGCTTGTTCGGATAGGGTTGCGCGTGCGCAGCCACGCAGCTCAGCGCGGTCACTACAGCGAAAACTGAAGCAACGGTGGTGCGGGAAAATTTTATTGTGTGCATCTCATCCTCTATTGAATTGCGAACCATGACAGTGTAACTTTTTTAGCGCGTTGCAGCGTTGCGCACTAAGGGAAACTCACGGCTTCCTGCCGACGCCGATGGCGTCGTAAAAATCCTTGTATTCGGCCATGCGTTTAACCAGAAACTGCGCCAACTCCGTGCCGCCCATGAACACGTCCTGAAAGATATTGCGCTGTGCAAACTCCTTCCAGGCGGGGGTGTCGTGCGTTTTTTTCAGCGCGGTCTCCATCGTCACCACCGCTTCCCTGGGCACACCGGCGGTGAAGCTAAAGCCGCGCATGGTGCCCGCGGTGATCGGATAACCCAGTTCCTGCAGCGTCGGAATATCGGGCGCCTGCGGCAGACGCTTGTCCGAGGCAATCGCCAATACGCGCAGCTTCTTGGATTCGACAAAGGAGAGGCCCTCGCTCAGATTTTCGGTGGTGAACGTGGTGTGCCCGCCGGCTACGGAAATGACGGCCTCGCCGCCGCCCTTGAAATTGACAAACTTGATCCTCGCGCCGGGAACCTGTTTTTCCATCAGCCATATCACCATGCGCCCGGTGCCCGTCGCCGAGGTCGTCGCACCCACCAGCGAGTCCGGGTCGCGCCGCACGGCGTCCATCAAATCCTTGAAAGTCTTGTACGGTGAATCGACGTGCACCATGATGGTCTGCGGATCGATCGCGAACAACGCCAGCGGTGTGTAATTCTCCAATCCTATATTGACGTCGGGGCGGTACGCCATCAGCAGTATGGTGCCGGTCATCGACATCATGCTATACGGATCGCCACGCTTGGTCTTGAAATAGTTGTAGCCGATGACGCTCGCGCCGCCGACGCGATTGTTCACCTGCAGCAACTGCGGCAAAAATTTTTCACGGCGCATAATTTCGGCGACCGTGCGCGACACCACATCGCCGCCGCTGCCCGCCGAGGTAGTTACCACCAATTCAATCGGCTTGTTCGGGTACGGTTGCGCAAACGCACTCACGCCCACCAGCGCGGTAACTGCGCCGAAAATTAAAGCAGCAACTCCACGGAAAAATTTTATTGTGCGCATCTAATCCTCCAGTTGTGGCGAACCATGAGAGTGTAGCTTTTCCATCGCGCGGCAAGTGCTGCAGATGGGTAGAAATAATGTAAGTGTTTGTTTTTATTATTTATTTTAACCGTATAGCTGTTGTGTGAAGCGGTAACCTCCGCGTCGTTCCAGCGCAGGCTGGAACCTAGTTCATTCTCCCATGTGAAGCATCTGAAAGCAGATGCTTCGGATCGGGTATATTGCCCCCAACCTACCTTCCCCCAAGGGACGGGGATACCAGCTTGCGCTGGAATGACGGGGTGAGGTTTTCAGAACATCACCGTTGTGGGATTTTGGCGGCGACAGCGTTACCCGCAGCAAACCTGCTGACGACTTGAGGAACGGCAAATGACAACCGGTAATCTGACCGTGGACGATGTGCGCAGGATGGCTGCGGACATCGGCATGACGCGCCTCACCGATGAACACTTGCAGCAACTGTTGCGCGCAACCCAGACGGCGCACGCGCGGCGCGATTCGCTGCACACCGACACGCTCACTTATGCTGATGAACCGGCGCATGGTTTCAATCTTTCCGGCGGAGACGCGCGATGACTGATCTGGCCTGGCTCAGCGTCGCCGAAGCCGCGGAATTGTTGCGCGCGAAAAAACTCTCGCCGGTAGAGTACGCGAAGGCGCTGATAACGCGCGCCGAGCGCCACGACAAAAACTACCATGCTTATCTGCGCGCCACCCCCGACCTGGCGCTCGAAGACGCGCGTCGCGCAGAAAGCGAAATCCTGCGCGGCGAATGGCGCGGCCCGTTTCATGGCGTGCCTTACGGCCTCAAAGACATTGTGGATTACGCAGGGCTGCCGACCACCGCGCACTCGAAGATACTGCAGGACAATGTAGCGAAAGCCGACGCTGTGGTGACGCAGAAATTGCGCGCGGCGGGCGGCGTGTTCATGGGCAAATTGTCGACCCACGAATTCGCCATCGGCGGGCCGTCATTCGATCTGCCGTGGCCGCCCGCGCGCAATCCGTGGCACCGCGATCATTTCTGCGGCGGTTCATCCAGCGGCTCGGGCGCGGCCACCGCCGCCGGCTTTCTGCCCGCCGCGATCGGCACCGACACCGGCGGCTCGGTGCGCAATCCAGCGTCGATGTGCGGCGTCGTCGGCATGAAAGCCACTTACGGACTGGTCAGCCGGCGCGGCGTGGTGCCGCTGGCGTATTCGCTCGATCACGTGGGCACGCTCACGCGCACGGTGCGCGACAACGCGCTGATGCTCGATCTGATCGCCGGCTACGACGCGCTGGACCCCGGCAGCGCCAACCAGGCGTGCGGCGGTTACACCGCGCTTCTGGGACGCGACATTAAAGGCATTCGTGTCGGCGTGCTCAGACACTTCTACACTCGCGACATGCAGGCCGCTCCCGAAATCGCAGCGGGCATCGAAGCGGCGGTGAAACAGCTGGCGGAACTGGGCGCGCAGGTGCGCGAAGTATCCACCGCACCGCTCAACGAATACATTGCCTGCAACCGCACCATCCTCACCAGCGAAGCCTTCGCAGTACACGAACAATGGATGCGCGAGCGGCCGCAGGACTACGGCGCCTTCGCGCGTGAACGGATAATGGCCGGCGCATTCGTGCGCGCCGCCGACTACGTCAACGCCACGCGCCTGCGCCGCAAACTGACCAACGCATTCCACGCGCTGTTCGCCGATGTGGATGTGATCATCACCTCCAGCTCGATGGACCCCGCCTGCCGCATCGACGATCCGCAAGCGCTCGACTACACCTATGGACGGCAGTCACGCGCGCCGTTCAACATCACCGGCAGTCCGGCGTTATCGGTGCCGACAGGGTTCAGCACGGACGGCCTGCCGCTGTCCATGCAAATGGTCGGCAAACCGTTCAGCGAAGCGCTCATCTATCAGGTTGCGCATGCGTACGAGCAGGCGACCGAGTGGGTGACGAAGCATCCGGCGTTGCTGTGACTACTGCATCATTGCCGCTTGTCCGCGTGGGCACCAAAAAGCGTGCCCACCCTACCATTGCTTATTGAGGTTTGAGACCGATCTGCCTGACCAGCTTGGCGTACATCACCGTTTCGGTCTTGATCAGCGCAGCGAGCACTTCCGGTGTGGAACCCACGGCATCAAGCCCCTGAGTGGAGAAGCGCTCCTGCACGTCCTGCTGCCTGATGATCGCCATGAGTTCCCTTGAGAGCTTGGCGACGATCGGCTGCGGTGTCCTGGCGGGGACTACCACACTGTGCCAGGTGATATTCTCGTAGCCGGGCAAAGTGTCCGCGATCGGCGGCACATCCGGCAGAGCGGGGCTGCGCTTTAATCCCGTCACCCCAATCGCCCGCAACTTTCCCGCATTGACCTGCGCGATGGCGATCAGCGGGCTGATGATGAACATCTGCACTTCCCCACTCATCACAGCGGTGATCGCCTGGCCGGTTCCTTTGTAGTTCACGGCCACCGTCTTGATGCCGGCCATATAGTTGAACTGCTCTGCCGCCAGCAGGTTATTGGTTCCGGTCGCCGCAAAATTGAGCTGGCCCGGTTTGGCTTTGGCGAGCGCGATGAATTCGGGCACCGATCTGGCCGGGACCGACGGCGGTGTCACCATGAAGTACGCCCCGGAGGTGACCTGTGTGATGGGCTGAAAGTCGCGTTGGGGGTCATACGGCAGCTTGAGATACACGCTCGGATTGATGGTGAGCCCGGCGCCGTTGGCGAGCAGCAAGGTGTAGCCGTCCGGCGCCGCCTTGGCGCCGATCTCGAAGCCGACGAGTCCGCCTGCGCTGCCGCGATTGTCAACAATGACGGATTGGCCCCACTTTTCGGACATCTTCTGGCCCAGCAGCCGCGACAGCATGTCGCTGGGGCCGCCCGCCACGAACGGCGCGACGAAGCGGACCGGCCGTTTGGGATAGTCTGTCGCAGCATCCGCTGCGGCAACAGCGGCCGCGACGCAAGAGCAAAGCGGGATCAGCATAAGGTGAAATGCGAACTTCATGGTGTACTCCTTGCGTTGGCAATGAATGCTCTGTCAGCTTGATCGATGGCGTCCCCGCAATCCACACACCGGGAAAGGGCCTGCTCGATTTGCCCATCCTTGCTGGCTTGGCCTATGGGCGTTTCATGAGGTTGGGTGCGACGATACGCTGCTGGAACGTGAAGACATTCGGATCAGCCGGGTTGACTGTCACATGCAGCCAGTGATGATTAGGTTGCCCAAAAGTCTCTACACGAGTGAAATTCTCGATGGCCGCAACGGTAGGGCTGCGCCCGAGCGGCTTATCGATGCGGAAATAGTGGCTGTCGCCGTGCACCAGCACAACGGTTTTGCTGAAGGCGATCGTTTCCTTCTCGAGTAACGCCCGCAGCTCGACCGATCCGGTACCCAGTTTGCCCGGAAATGGCGGAATCTCCGGAAAGATGTTCGCCTGCTGGATGATCATGATCGCGCGGCTGTTATTCGCCCGTGCTGCCGCGAATCCCTCGCGCAACCAAGTCATATTAACGCGATTCCGCTCGGCGTGTTCCGCGTCGCTGGCAGCCGAGAACCCGATGCCATTGTTGCTGCCAACGACATGCAGGGTGATGAACGTAACATCACCGCGGACCCAACGAACATTCTCGCGGTATTTTCTGAGCACTGGATCTGCGGCCTGGCTCTGCCGCGTCAATGCAATCGTGCGCCGGCCCAGCGAATGCTCCCCTTGAAAGAAAAATGCACGCAGACTCGTCAGCCGTTCCAGCGGATCGCCGCCGGGCACGCCCTGCTTGTCATGACAGTCGGTCCATTCGTTGTCGCCAGGGGTGTAGATCAATGGGTGCGCCGAAGCCTCGAACTGAGTCCTGCGTCGTGCCCACAACTCGTTCGAGCATGAACCGTAGCGTGGCGATCCCAAGTCACCCACGTGTACGACGAATTCAAGCGATGCGGCGTTGAGGTCAGTGAGCACGTTCGCCAGCAACGGTTCCTGCTCCGGACGGTACGCGAGGTCGCCGAACAGTGCGAACGTAAACATACCATCGCCGGTTTGCCGTCCGCCGTCTGTCGCGCAACCTGCAACGATCGCGCAAACAATTATGGCGGTTAGTTCTAAGAGCTTGTTCATATGCCCTCCCCGGAGTCTCTCAGGTTTCATTATCATCGATCTTGCCGATGCAGTCTGCTATCAACACAAGCTTAGCAAAATTCCGGCAACTTCCCCCGCGGCAGCACCAACAATGCCTCGTAAATCTTGCGGTCGATCTCGATACCTTCCCGCACATGGCGGCTGCGCTCGCGCGCGGAGCGCTCGCCCGGCAAACGTATTTCATCGACGCCGGGCTGGCGCGGCACGGCTTTGACTCTCGCCAGCATCTCACTCATGTGGCGCCTAAAATCATCGCCCGGCAGCATGCGTTCGGGATTGATCGCCATGATCAGGTAGCCGTAGGTTTTATCGTCGCCAAGGCCCGCGCCTGCGAGCACGCCGAGCGCCTGCATCGCCATCGCCAGTGCAAATCCCTTGTAACCGCCAAACGGCAGTATGGTGGCCACTTGCGCCGGGTCGCGCGTGGGCTGGCCCTGCGCGTCGAGCGCGACGCCTTCGGGCAACACCGCGCCGCGGCGCTCCTGAAAAATAAGATCGGTGCCCATGAACGCCGCGGTGCCGAGGTCAATCACAAACGGCTCCTGCAATGTGGGAAACCCAAACGCTATGGGATTGGTGCCGACTGCCGGGCCGCTGGAGCCGGGCGCGGCGACATGCGCCCTGCTGCTGACGCTATGGATACCCACCATGCCGGCGCGCGCCACCATTTCGACATAGTGCGCGCTGCGCCCGCTGACCCAGGAATTGTTCACACCCGCCACCGCCATGCCCTGCTCGCGCGCCTTGGCAATAGCCGCCTGCGTGGCGCGGTACATGGTGATCATGCCGTTGTTGTTGCCGCCATCGTAGAGCACCGAGTTGGGTGTCTCCCGCAGCACGCGCATGGGGCGGCGCGGTTCACGCAATTGGCGATGCTCAACGACATTGAGTATTTTCGGCAGACCCGAATATTCGTAGCCGCACAGCGCCGCATCAACCACATGGTCGGCGATGATGTGCGCTTCTTCGGCGTCGTAACCGATACGCCCGAGCACTTCTTCAGCCAGTGTTTGCGCTTCGCCGGCGCTGAGCCTGACTCTGTTACCTAATTCCAAATCGCCCCTCCCGTGTCGTTCAAGCCGCCTTTTCTTTCTTCGCCGCACTGGCGCTGACGGCATCCGCCATCTTCACGTGCGGCACCACCGGCACAATGCCACTCATCAGCGAGCCCGATACCGTCTCCATCAACTCGTCAATCGTGAACATCCCGTCGTCACCCTTATGCAGGAATTTAAAGTCGTCGCCAAAGATTTCGGTGTTAATGCGTCCGCGCTCGACGTGAATAACCTGACCATTGATGTAATCGGCATGGTCCGTCGCGAGATACGCCACCATCGGCGCGACGTATTCCGGGCCGCGATTGACCAGCGTGAGATCGTATTGCTCCTTGGTCATCAAGCCTGCTTCGAATTTGCGGCGGCGATTTTCTTTCACCTCAGGCGTCAGTGTCATTCGCGTATCGGCTGACGGACAGATGGCGTTGGCGGTGATGCCGTTCTTGTAGGTTTCCTTGGCAATCGAGCGCGTCAGGCCTATGATCCCGGCCTTGGCCGCGCTGTAATTGCATTGACCGACCGAGCCTTTGAAGGCGTCGGACGAGAAATTGATGATGCGTCCATGGCCCGCTTGCCGCATGTACTTGACCGCGTGGTGGCAGGTATTCCAGTTGCCTTTCAGATGCACCGAGATCACAGCATCAAAATCGTCTTCGGACATGTTCCAGATCATGCGTTCGCGCAAATTTCCGGCGACGTTGACCAGAATATCGATCTTGCCGTAAGCATCAACACACTGCTTGATCATCAGCCCGGCCTTGAGGTATTCCGCAACCGAATCATAATTGGCCTGCGCTTTGCCGCCGGCCTTGACGATCTCGGCAACCACGTCGTCGGCCGGCCGCTCCTCGGTTTTTTCACCACCGCGGCCCACGCCGGGGTCAACCACAATCACGCTGGCGCCTTCTTTGGCCATCAACAACGCAATCGCGCGTCCGATGCCGCGACCGGCGCCTGTCACTACCGCTGCTTTTCCTTTCAGATGCATTTTGATTCTCCCTTAGATGAATTGGGTTAATGGGGTTGCCGCAATAGAAGCTGGAAACCGCAAGTATACCGGGACGCCGGATATTGCGAACGTCCATCAAAGGTTACAAACTCTTCGCTTCACCCACAACGCGGCAACACAAAGGGAGCGCCATGCGGACTTTGCACAGCGTTACTTTTGCCGGCGTAATCGCGGCGGGCGTTGCGGCAGCGCCGGGGCTTGCGCAGGCGCAGCAAAAATTTCCGGCAAAACCGGTGCGCCTGCTGGTGGGACACCCGGCCAGCAGCCAGGCCGACACGGTGGCGCGCATGATAGGCGCGAAGCTGAGCGAGCGTTGGGGGCAGCCCAGGGTAAATTTGTTCTATGAAATTTATGATGAAAATCAATGATGGTAGGCTGGGCACGCTTTTGTGCCCACGCGGATACCAAACCGCGTGGGCAGACGATAAACCTGTCTGCCCACGCTATTCTCTGAGAACAAATTTACCCTGGGGGGCAGCCTGTGGTGATGGACAATCGGCCGGGGGCGGGAGGTATGTTGGCCGCGAGTGCGCTTGCCAAGGCCGCGCCGGACGGCCACACACTCCTTTATGCCGGGGTCAATTTTGCCATCAGCGCGGCGCTGCAGCCGAACCTGCCTTACGACCCGATCAAGGACTTCGCCGGCGTCACCCAGATCGGGTATGGCACTCAATCAGTGGTTGTAGCACCCGCCTTGGGCGTCAAATCAATCCAGGACCTCGTCGCGCTCGCCAAGGCGCAACCCGGCAAGATCATCTTCGGCTCCCCGGCGACCGGAGGCGGCTCCCACCTGAGCGGGGCAAGATTCAATCTCGCCGCCGGTATCAAGGTTATACATGTGGCGTTCAAGAGCGGGCCGGAAGCAACGCTCGAGACCGTGGCCGGACGCACGCACTACACCATCGTGCCGGTGGTCTCGGTACTGCCGTTCACAAAGGAGGGAAAGCTGCTGGCGTTGGCGGTGTTTACGCCGCAGCGCTCACCCGCGTTGCCCGAGGTGCCGGCATTGGCAGAGACATACCCCGAATTCAAGCGGCCTGAAGCAACCAACGGAATGCTGGCGCCGGCGAAGACGCCACGCGTTATCCTCAATCAAATCAGTACAGAAGTGGCACGCGTGCTCGATCTCCCCGATGTCAGGGAACGGCTGCAGGCTATGAGCTATCATCTAGCACCGAGCACGCCGGCGGAATACGACAGTATCCTGCGTGAGCAGATCGAAACCTTATCCAGAGTGGTCAGGCACCTCGGCCTTCGTGCCAAATGAATGGGGGCCAAACGCTTTCGTGCAGCACCCCTGCCCGCGCACGTTTCGCCGTTCTCGGTTATCCTGCGCACTTTCTTTTCACCACCATCCGGGACATTGCCATGCCTACGTATCAGGACACTCAGTTATTCATCAACGGCGTGTGGGGCCCAGCCGCATCGGGCCGCACGCTACCTGTGGTCAACCCCGCCACCCACGCGCAAATCGGCACCGTCGCCTACGCCGATAAGCCTGATCTCGACCGTGCACTTGAAGCTGCCGACAAGGGCTTTAAGGTGTGGCGCAAAATTTCCGCGTTCGAGCGTTGCAAAATCATGCGCAAGGCGGCGGATATTTTGCGCGAGCGCGCCGACAAAATCGCGCCGCTGATGACACTGGAACAGGGCAAGCCCATCGGCGAAGCCAAGATGGAAGTGATGGCTGGAGCGGATGTCATCGACTGGTTTGCCGAGGAAGGCCGCCGCGCGTATGGGCGTGTGATCCCAGCGCGTGCCGAAGGTGTTTATCAACTGGTGGTGAAAGAGCCGGTCGGCCCCGTCGCCGCCTTTACACCGTGGAACTTCCCCATCAACCAGGCGGTGCGCAAGTTGTCCGCGGCACTGTCCACCGGCTGCTCCATTATTTTGAAAGCGCCCGAAGAAACGCCGGCGTCGCCCTCGGAACTGGTGCGTGCGTTCGCTGATGCCGGCGTCCCGGCAGGCGTGATTAATCTGGTCTACGGCAGCCCGTCGGAAATTTCGAGCTACCTGATTCCGCATCCGGTGATACGCAAAATCACCTTTACCGGGTCCACGCCGGTGGGCAAACTGCTGGCGGGCATGGCGGGGCAGCACATGAAGCGCGCCACCATGGAACTCGGCGGCCACGCGCCGGTGATCATTTTTGACGACGCCGATATCGACATCGCGGCCAAGACCATGTCGTTCATGAAGTACCGCAATGCGGGGCAGGTGTGTGTGTCGCCCACGCGCTTTCTGGTGCAGGAAGGCGTCTACAAACAGTTCGTCGAAAAATTCGTCGAAGGCAGCAAGTCAGTCAAAGTCGGTGACGGCTTCGACAAAGATACCCGGATGGCCACCCTGGCCAATCCGCGCCGCCAGACCGCAATGATTGCCAACGTTGAAGACGCGAAGAAGCACGGCGGCAAACTGCAAACCGGCGGCTTTCCCATCGGTGAAAAAGGCAACTTCTTCGAGCCCACTGTTTTTACCGAACTTGAGACGAGCGCAGCAGCGATGAATACCGAGCCGTTCGGTCCGCTCGCCATCATCAACCCGTTCAAGACTTTTGACGATGCGGTGAGCGAAGCCAACCGCCTGCCGTACGGCCTCGCGGCTTACGCGTGGACGCGCTCAGCGAAAACCGCCAACGCCATTGCGGCGCAAGTGGAGACCGGCATGATCACCATCAACCACTTGGGCCTCGCGTTGCCCGAAGTACCGTTTGGCGGCGTGAAGGATTCAGGCTACGGCTCGGAAGGCGGCACCGAAGCGCTGGAGTCGTATCTGGTTGGGAAGTTTGTTACGCAGGCGGGGCTTTAGAAATACGCAATAAAAAATACTTACATAACAAGTAGCTCGGAGACACTATGCGCCAGTCCCTGCTCGCGTTGCTCACACTAAGCGGCTGCGCCGCATTCGCTCCAGTGGCGGCCCAGAATTATCCCGCCAAGCCGGTACGGGTGATCAATCCGTTCGCGCCGGGCGGCGGACTCGATATCGTGCTGCGCCCCGTGCTTGCCAAGATGAGCGAAAGCGTGAAGCAAAGTTTCTTCGTCGATAACCGGCCTGGCGCGGCGGGCGTTATCGGCACCGATCTGGGCGCGAAATCCGTGCCCGACGGCTACACGCTGATCAGCGCCACCACCGGCACCATCACCATCAACCCCAGCACCTACGCCAAGCTGCCATTCGATCCCGTGCGCGATCTGACGCCCATCACCAGCATCGCCAGCGCGTCTTTCGTGCTGGTGACGCATCCGTCGCTGGCGGCGCGCAACGCGCGCGAGCTGGTGGCGCTGGCGAAGCGCAGTCCGGGCGAGTTGACCCTGGGTTCGCCGGGTTACGGCGGCATCAACCATGTGGGGGGCGAATATTTCTCGCAGTTGACCGGCATCCGGCTCACGCACGTGCCGTTCAAAGGCAGCTTCCCGATGCTGATAGATATCATGGGCGGGCACGTGATGCTGGCATTCGATTCGTTACAGGCGACCCTGCCGCACGTGCGGGCGGGAAAACTGAAGGCGATGGGAATCGCGGCGAAAAAGCGCTCGCCCATCGCCACGGAAATTCCGACCATGGTGGAAGCGGGCGGCCCGCCCATGATCCTGGCCTCGTGGTACGCGTTGCTGGCGCCGGCCGGCACGCCGCGCGAGATCATCGTAAAGCTGCATGCCGAAGTGATGAAGGCGCTCGCCCTGCCCGATCTGCGCGAACGCTACGCCTCATCCGGCATCGAGCCGGTGGGCAGCACGCCCGAACAGTTCACCGCGGAGATACGCGAGGATCTCACCCGCTGGGCCAAGGTTGTGCGCGCGGCCAATATACGCGCCGAGTAAGCGGCGACTGCGCAGCGAAATTTTTCCAAAACGTGAAATGATTTGTGTGATTCACTGACGCTGTTGCACTATCGTCTGTCGCTTGATCAGGTCCGGAAACCAGCGCATCCACAGTCCGACCACCACCAGTGTGCCGATGCCGCCGACGACGACCGCGGGCACCGTGCCCCACCAGGCGGCGGTGACGCCCGATTCAAACTGGCCGAGATGGTTGGAGGTTCCGGTAAACAGCGAATGTACGGCGCTGACGCGCCCGCGCATCTCGGCGGGCGTTTCCAGTTGCACCAGTGTCAGGCGGATGACCGCGCTCACCATATCGGCTGCGCCCATGATGGCGAGTGCCAGCAGCGACAACGGCAGCCACGTGGATAATCCGAACACTACGGTAGTGACGCCGAAGGTCGCCACCGAGATGAACAGAATTTTTCCGACACTGTGTGTGAGCGGTGAGCGCACGAGGTAGAGCGAAGCCAGCACGCCGCCCAGCGCGGGCGCCGAGCGCAACAGGCCCAGCCCCAGCGGCCCGGTTTGCAAAATGTCGCGCGCGTAAATCGGCAGCAGCGCCACCGCGCCGCCGAGCAAGGTCGCGAACAAGTCGAGCGAGATCGCGCCAAGGATGATGGGCTTGCCGAGTATGTAATGGAGTCCGCCGAAAACAGAACGCACGGTCGCCGGTTCATGATCGCGCCGCTCGAAGCTCGAGTGAATGCAGAGGATGATCGCAGCGGCCAGCGCAAAGAATGCCGCACTTCCGATGTAGACCGCGCTGGCGCCCCACAGATAGATCACACCGCCCAGCGCAGGGCCGACGATGATCGCGGTTTTTTTCGCTGCCGCGTGAAACGCGATGCAGCGTTGCAGCAGCTCGACGCCCACCAGCGACGGCAGCAGCGAACGCAGCGCCGGGTTCTGAAACGTTTGCGCCATGCCGGTCAGCCCCACGCCGGCATAGATGATTTCGGCGTTAATCCAGCCGCCATAGTTGGCGGCAGCCAGCGTCAACGCCGCTGCGCATTGAATCCATTGACAGATCATTGCCACCTGCCGCCGCTCGTAGCGGTCGGCGACGTGGCCCGCGGGCAAGGTGAACAACAACTGCGCGCCGAAATGCGCGAGCCCCACCAGCCCCAGACTCAGTGCGCTGTTGGTGATGTCGTAGATCTGCCAACCGACGGCGAGCACCAGCATCTGATTGGCAAGCGTTGAGGCGATGTCGCCCACCCAGAAACGCGTGAAGGCAGCGTGCCGGAACAACGAGGTTTGCATTGCGACTGTTTAGCAGATGGAGCGGGACGGGCGCAATGCGGCGTAGCGCTGAAATAAGGTAATTATTTGTATTTAAACGATTATTTTCTCGCGCTACTCCGGCTGCAATCCGGCGAGCTTGACCAACGTGGCGTAACGTTTGATCGACGCCGCGACGAACGTTCTGAATTCGTCGGGTGTGTTGCCCACCGGCTCCATGCCTATCGCAGCCAGGCCTTCGCGTACCGCAGCGGTAGCCAGCGCCTTGCGTATCTCTGCGTGCAACTTCGACACCACCACGGCGGGCGTTTTCGCCGGCGCGAATACGCCGTACCAGCTGGAATCCATTTCCATGCCGGTGACGCCGGCTTCGATCATGGTGGGCACGTTGGGTAGCAGCTTTGAGCGTGCCGGGGCGTTGTAGGCCAGTGCGCGCACGCGGCCGGCGCGTATTTGGCCGATCAGTGTTCCCGGATTGGAGATCGCGATTTGCACTTCGCCGCTGATCAAGGCGATGCTCATCGGACCGCCGCCCTTGTACGGCACGTGGGTAAGTTGGATGCCGGTGCGTGCCGCGAACAGCGCTGCCGCGAGATGCGTGACATTGCCCACGCCCGATGTTCCGTAGGCGAAATTCGCGCCGGGCCGCTTGGCGAGCTGAATCAACTCCTGTACGGTTTGCGCCGGCAGCGCCGGGTTTATCGCCAGCAACAAGGCTTCGGATGATGCAATGTTGGTCACTGGCTCGAAGCTTGTTATGGCATCAAACGGCAGCTTGCGCGCGATGCTGGGGTTGATGGCGAAAGCCGCGGGCGTAATCAGCAGCGTGTAGCCGTCGGCATTGGCCTTGGCCACGATATCCGCGCCCAGTATGCCGTTCGCGCCGGGACGATTGTCGAGCACCATCGATTGCCCGAGTTGCGCAGTCAACTGCGGCGTTACTATGCGCGCCACCGAATCCGGCGAGCCGCCGGGCGCGAAACCGAGCACCCAGCGCACCGGCCGCTGCGGGTAACTCAAGGCATCGGTTGTGATGGCAAGCAGGGTTGCGGCGAGCACCGAGAGTAGCAGGCGTTTCATTTTTCTTTTTCCGTAGTGCGTTATTTTTTCTGAATGTCTTCGAGCGTGGCCAGTGCTCTCGCACGTAACGGCCCGCCCAGCCTGACCGCATGTTCGGCGTTTGCGCGCGCCTCGTCCAGCCTGCCGCGGTCCAGCAGCGTTTGTGCCAGATTATTAAACGCGGCGGCAGAACCAGCGTGCGCCATGCTCACTTGCCGAAACGAAGCTTCCGCCAATGCCAGATCGCCCAGCGCGTGCGCGGTGTTGCCGCGCCCCAGCAGCGCAGCGAGATTGTCCGGCCAGCGCTTGAGCATGGCCTCGTATGCGCGCGCAGCAGGCCGCGTTTGACCGGCTTTTTCGAGTGCGATTACCGCGTCGGCGTAGCGCTGCTCGGTCGCGGTTACCGGCACGCGCTCGGGCGGCGTGGCGACCATCGCCCAGCGGCCTTCCTGCCGCCAGAAATATTCAAACACCGACAGCGGCGTGGCATTGCGTTCGAGCGCACCGGAGTGGCGAATAATTTGCGCGCGATCCAGATCAAAGCCGATGCTCACGGAATAGTGCCAGCTGGGGTAATACGGCACACCGTAATTTTCCAGCGTGATCACGGGCGTGCCGGCAGCGACTTCCAGCAGCACGTCGCCGATACGCGGCTCAAGGCGGTACGCGACCATGCCATTGCGCCGCGCCGCCGCCAGCATTTCGACCTGCAATGTGCCTTTTCTGCCGGGTAGATAGACTTGACTGGTTAGTTGTTCGGGACTGGTATTAGCCCCGGCGCTGTTCAGCGCCATCGCCAGCGCCGCCGGCCCGCAGTGATGCTCGGTCTGCGCAAAATACGGCGCATCGCGAATCTCGGCGCTGAGCGGCAGGCCGGGCGGCATGGCGCCCCGCAGTGCTGTAGATTGCGGCGCGAGCGCGCTGCAACCGCCGAGCAGCGCGCCTATCCACAAAAACAAAAGGCCCGCCGGGTAGCGGGCCTTCAAGCAATGCATGGCGCGTATCACTTCTGGGGATAGAACATCCGCACGATCACATAGGTGATCAGCACCAGCAGCAGTGTCACGCCGATGACGGCGGCCCCCCCGGTGGTTGCGCCCGCGGGCAGCGCATCGATTTTGCCGCTAATTTGCGCAACTTCAAAATCGGTCAGCGCATCGACACGATCCTTGGCGGCTTGCGCCGTCACACCGTGCTGTTGCAATTGCAGTTGCACGTCGGCGCGCGACAGAAAATCGCGAACTCTGGCGCGCTCGGATTGCACCTCGCTATGCGCGACGGCCTCGTCGGTGCCGATCAGCCCGGCGTGCGCCGTGAACGGCAATCCCGCAAGGCTGAAAACGAGCAGGTAACTGACCAGCCGGTGAAATAATTTTTCCATGACGGTTTCTTTGATGTTTTTGAATGCGTCTTATGCGGGTAGATCGAGGACTGCACGGCTACATTTAATGAGCGTTGTTATAGCCGCGATTGGGGCCTTGCGTCAAGTTTTGCGGTGGCGGATTTGCGACACGCAATCTGCGAAAATGGCGCTGCTTTGGGTGCTATATCCGGCGGGTGCGGCGCAAGGTTTCGCCACCGACGGGCATATCCGGCAGGGTTGATGTTTGTGACATGGTGGCGCAGGATGCGCCGTGCGGCGCGGTACGAGCCGACCAGCATCAATGCCACGCGCGGCGCTGCCCTGCGCCAGGGCGCGGCGTGAATTTCGGATGCCAAGTACTTGCACTGTGTTAGAAAGTAACTCATGCATCTCTGCGAAAACTCCTTCCCCTTCAGGGGGAAGGTTGGGATGGGGGTGGGGTGGAGGCGTGCCACCCCATCCCCACCCTAGCCCTCCCCTTGAAGGGGAGGGAATCTATTTTGTGACACAGTACAAGTACTTTTATAACTATTTATTTTTTAATTTTCGCAAGAACCTGTAGAGGCTTCCCATCGTGCGCGCACAGCGTCTACTTGGCGGCGTATTGCTACTCGCCGCCGCCACTGCCATGCCGCTGCACGCCAGCGCGCAGGACTACCCCACGCGCCCGGTGCGCTTCATTGTCGGCTTCGTACCGGGGGGCATTTCGGATTTGCTGACGCGCGCGCTGGCGCAAAAACTCACCGATGTATGGGGCCAGCAAGTCATTGTCGATAACCGCGCCGGCGGCGGCGGTGTGATCAGCATGCAGATTGTTGCCAAGGCCGCGCCCGACGGTTACACGCTGCTGATGGGATCATCGACGCAGTTCTCGATCAACCCCGCGCTGCGGCCCAACCTGCCGTACCACCCGATTCGTGATTACACGCCGATTACCAATGCGGCGATTACGCCAGTGATACTGACGGTGCAGGCGGCATCTGCCGCGCGCTCGCTGCCCGACTTGATGCAGTTGGCGACGCAGTTGGCTAAGAAGGGCGAAGTCATGAGCTACGGCTCCACCGGCTACGGCGGCGCACCGCACATCGCGGGCGAGTTGCTTAAACGCGCTGCAGGGATTGCGATGACGCATGTGCCGTTCAAGGGTGGCGGCGAGTCGATCATCGCCATCATGGGCGGCCACGTGCAAGCCTCGTTCGGCGCGGTATCGACTGCGCTACCGCATGTGCGCGGCGGCCGCTTGCGCGCGCTGGGTGTCACCACCTTAAAGCGCCTGTCAGCGATTGCGGAGGTGCCGACCTTTGCGGAACAAGGGCTGCCCGGCTTTGAAGTGGTGCAATGGTACGGCGTGTTCGCACCTGCGGGATTGCCGCCGCCGATTTTGCGCAAAACCAACGACACGCTGGTGCGCGCGCTGGGCGCCACGGAATTTCGTGAACAATTCAATGCGCAGGGCGTCGAGTTGATGCAGTCTACGCCGACGGCGTTTGCGGGCTATGTGCGAGGGGAGTTGGCGCGGTGGACCAAGGTGTTGAAGGAAATGGGAATTAATGAGGCGCCGTAAGTACTACCGCACCCCAAGTCAATTCTTGGTTCGCGCGCCGGCGTGCGTACGGGTATGCTTGCCTCAACTGCTAATTTAACCTCAGGAGACAGACTATGGCCGAGACACCCACTTTCGGACGTTATGCCGAGATTCCCTATGAGCAGATGACGCCGGAGCAGCAGGAAGGTTATCGCTCGATGATCGAGTCGCGCGGTCGTCTGCCCGGCCCCAACAAGATCTTCGTGCACAACCCCAAGCTGGCGAAGGTGATAGGGCCGTTTGGCGCGCATTTTCGCACCGGCTACTCGCTCAGCGAGCGCGAACGCGAGATCGCCGTTTGCATCGTCAACAGCAAATGGCATTCGGCCTACCCGACCAATGCGCATGAACGTGCTGCCAAGGCGGCCGGGCTGCCGAGCGACAAGGTCGAGGCGATACTGTCGGGCTTGCCGACCTCGTTCTCCGACAAACGCGAGCAGGTGATCTACGAGATGGCGACCTGCCTCGTGAATTCGCGCTGGGTGGCGAAAGGTCTTTATGATCGCGCGGTTGAAGCGCTCGGCCATGTCGGCATTACCGACGTGATCACCCTGATGGGCTTTTACACCAGCGTCGCGATGACGCTCGCCTTCTACGATGTGCCGGCGGGTGCAACCGGCTTGGAGCGTTAACCTTCGCGTCAACGGAAAAGGAATAAAGCCATGAAGATCATCGATGCGCAGGTGCATATCTGGTCGAGCGGCATGCCTTCGGGGCAGCACCGCCAGACGACGTCTTATCCAGCCGACGAGTGCCTTCGTGATATGGATGCAGCCGGGGTCGACGCGGCGTTGCTGCATCCGCCGGGCTGGGATGTAGACGGCGTCGAAGTTGCCGTCGCGGCGGCGCGCAACCATCCAACCCGCTTCGCCATCCTCGGTCACTTCCCGCTCGACAAGCCGGAAAACCGCTCGCTGATCGACAACTGGAAATCGCGGCCCGGCATGCTCGGACTGCGCTACGCCTTCACCCAGCCGCACCAGCAGAACTGGATGACCGACGGCACCATGGACTGGCTGTGGCCGGCCTGCGAGAAAGCACAAATCCCGATCGCGCTGATGGCATCGAATTATCTGCCGCAGGTCGCGCAAATCGCCGAGCGCCACCCCGGCCTGCGACTGTTGCTCGACCACTATGCGCGGGTGCGCGGCGGCGCCGACGACGCGGCACATGGCAATCAGCCGTCGCTGCTCGCGCTCGCCAAATATCCGAACGTCGCGGTCAAGGCGACCGGCGCGCCCGGCAATTCAAGTCAAACCTACCCCTATCGCAACATCCACAAATACACCGAACAGATCTTCGACGCGTTCGGCCCGCAACGGATGTTCTGGGGCACCGACATCACCCGCATGCCGTGCACGTGGCGCCAGTGCGTCACGATGTTCACCGAGGAGATGGCGTTTCTCAAGGGCCACGACCTCGAACTGGTGATGGGCCGCGCGTTATGCGACTGGATCGGCTGGAAATTGCCGGCGTGAACGGCAGCGGCGCATTATCCTAGAAACGGTAGTTGGACGGGGTGGAGCGTGCGGTTATGGGGGTGCAGGGCAAGGCGCGCCGACGCGGAATGGTTGTTCCATTCCAAGGAGTTGCAACGCAGCCATGCGCCGCCAGAACCGTGCGATCCGCCCCGTAGCGCTGTCACCAAACGGGTGATCGTTGATAGCATGAAAAACTATACCGCCATCAGAATGTTGGTAGCATCGCCAGCGGTCAACTGCCGTTTCTAGGATCATGTGAGCGCAAGACCATGAATACATTGCACAAGTCCGCGTTTGGGTAGCAGGCGCGACGGTACTTTGTTATACTCCGCGCCCTTATCCATTTGTTCCAATTCGGGGACGTAGCTCAGCTGGGAGAGCGTCGCGTTCGCAATGCGAAGGTCGGGAGTTCGATCCTCCTCGTCTCCACCACCATCTCAAGGCCAGACGTGCTCTGGCCTTTTTCCTGTACGGCCTAAGCCGCGAATTTACGGGGCTTTTTCCGGCGCTGCGAATTCAGGGTGGACACCGGTCGGTGCATTTTCACCCTGCAGCACCCTTAAATTCGTCTCTATTCTCTGTTTGTGCGAAGGTCGTTCTTCGCATGCTTGAGGCATTTCTCGAGGGAAGGCGCGGGATGGTTTGCGCCGTATTTCACCTACCAGTTCAGCGCAGACACGAACTCACGCAATGGCGACGTCGGGGTATCCCAGAAATTGATGATGTTTCGTCACTGCGCAAATTTGCGCATGCTGATTTGTGTCAAGCACGCGGCAATCAGCGTTGACTCTTGCATTTGTGACCCCGGGTTCTGAGG
>CAMBCF010000016.1 GCA_945864585.1 Bordetella parapertussis
CGCACTGTGCCGCACGGTAGACGAAGTGAAGAAGGCGACCGCGGAATGGCTTGCCAAGCCGGGCCCGATGATCATCGACGTGCGCGTGTCACGCTCGGTGGTGACACTGCCGTATCGCCGCGTCCACTACGGCGAAGATGTATAAAAACGTTTAGCTGCACAAAGCCCTTCGAATACATCCGAGGGGCTTTTTTTCGCTTACGATAGGGTTCGTGGAATCACATTAACTGCGGCCGCGCAAACATCCAAATGGCCCGACCAGCCCGCGGGCGGCAGTGTGTAGCGTGCGCTGTGCGCACGTAATTCGATGGAATCGTGCGCACAACGCACGTTACGTTTCTGAACATCGTGACGACAATTAGAGGAAGGTATCGGAAAATGATGCGGGCAACCTGCGGCAGCGCCGTAACTGTAATGCTGGCGGCGCTGCTGTTCAGCCGCGCGACAGTGGCGCAGTACCCGGAGCGCCACCTCGCTGCCATCGTGCCGTTCGCCGCCGGCGCCACCAATGATGTCATTGCGCGTCGCGTCGCGCCGCATTTGGCGAAGGCGCTGGGACAGCAGGTCATCATCGAGAACCGGCCGGGTGCTGATGGCCGCATCGGCATCGAGGTGGTGGCCAAAGCCACGCCGGATGGTTATACGATCTTGTTTAGTGGCGGGGCGGTAACTTTGATTCCGGCGCTGCGCAAGAACGTGGCCTGGGACCCGCTGCGCCAGATCCAGCCCGTCGCCGAGTTGGGAACGATCCCTTACGTCATTGCGGTCAATCCCAATGTCCCCGCGCGCAGTCTCGCCGCGCTGATCAAGCTCGCGGCTGCGCATCCGGGGAAGCTGAACGGCTCTGCGGGTGGCAATTCTTCTGAAATGGCGATTGCATTGTTCCGCATCAAAACCGGGACGCGCATGGAAATCATTCCCTACAAAGGCACCGGCCACGCCGCGCTCGCGGTCGCCACCGGCGAGGCGGATTTTGCGATCATGGATGCATCCGCGTGGCTGCCGTTTATCCCGGCGACACGCGTGCGCGCGCTGGCGGTGATGGGGACAAAACGTATTGCCATCCTGCCGGACGTGCCGACTACGCAGGAGGCGGGCCTGCCTGATTTTATCAGCGGTGCGCAGTTTGGTGTCTACACCACCGGCGGCACGCCCGCGAATGTGGTGCGCAGGCTGAATGCCGAAATCAACCGCATCACTGCAACACCCGAGATGACTAAAAGTTTTCTCGCGATCGGACTGGAACCGGCCAATAAAACGGTTGAAGCCTACACGCGGTTGTATCTGGCGGACCTCGCGATGTGGAAGGATGTGGTGACGCGCGCGAAGATTCCGATGACGGACTGAAGAGGCGCATGGCGTGCGCAAGGCGCACCGCGACTCGGGTCGTGTCGCATGAGCCGCAAATTTTCCGCAGTTGGTTCGCAACGAAAAACGGGCCGCCGGTAACCCGCTTGCGGACGATGGCGCGGCAAGTTTGCGTGGCCACGCTATGCGGGTGCGTTCACCTTCGACAGCACGGGAGCAACAAAAAGCGTCTTGCCTGTGCTTCCCGTCACACCGTGCAGCTACGGCACATACCCCGCCTCCAGCTGATCCATCACCGTCACCACACGGCGGTCGATATAGCTGTACCAATGATAAAAATACGGGTCTGACGGCAGTATTCGCGGCGGTTTTTTGTCGCGCGCTTCGGTGTAGGCGGTCTGGCTCGCGCGCAGCGTCACTTCACCGTGGGGATTTTTGAGTACCGCATCACCCGCGAACGATTTGCCGTAGGTGCCTGCCTGCGCACCGGGCAATTGCGTAAATTTCGAGGTGATGTAAGCGACATCGCTATCGGCGCCGCGCATGTCCATGCGGGCATCGGGCGTGTTGAAAATGATGCCGGTGTTGCGGGCGCCGGCGATGCGTCCCGACGTCACGCGTACCGCCCCGTGTGTGAGTTTGAATTCGGCGCGATTCTGCGCGGATTCGCCCGCTTCGGTATAGCGATACGCGTCGAGGCGCACTTCGGTGTCGGGGCGCACGATGATGCGCGCGCCATCCATCATGGTGAGCAGCGCCCACGATTTTTCGCCGGTGCGCACCACGTCGCCTTCATCGATATCAAGGCCGTGGCGCGGTGCGCATTCAGGCCTGCCGGAAAACACCCTGACCTGACCTTCGATGGTGCGCACGATGCCCACCTGCGCCAGCGCCGGAGCGGCGCTCATCAGCGCAATACACACCATGGCGCACGCCAGGGGCACGCCCACAAAAAAATCGCTAAGGGTGTTTTGCATACACTGATAATACCGCTGATCCGGGCGCGCGGGCCACGCTAAATCGCGCTGCCGCAAGGCTGCCCCTGTTGCGCACCCTGCGTGTAGCGGTAAACTCGCTGCCATACCAACCGGGAGGCATTCATGATCGCACGAGTTTCGTTCGCACTGCTTACGCTGCTGGCGTGGGCGCCAGCCACATTTGCGCAGGGCTACCCGTCCAAGCCGATACGCTTCATTATTCCGTTTCCGCCGGGTGGCCCCACCGATTTGATGGGGCGCGCGGCGGCTGACCGCATCGCCAGGGCGTGGAACGTCCAGGTGATTGCGGACAATCGCGCGGGCGCCGGCGGCAACATCGGTACCGAACTATGCGCCAAAGCGCTGCCGGATGGTTACACCCTGTGCATGATGACGGTGGCGCAAACCATTTCGCCGGCGATCTACAAAAAACTCGGCTTCGATCCGATCCGGGATTTCAGCCACGTCACGCTGATGGCGATGCTGCCCAGCATGCTGACGGTGCATCCGGCGCTGCCGGTGAAAACGGTGAAAGAGGTGATTGCGCTCGCGAAAACGAGTCCCGGCCAGTTGACCTACGCCTCCACCGGCAACGGCACCAGCCCGCACATGCTGATGGAAATGCTCAGCGCGATGGCTGGCGTGAAAATGGTGCATGTGCCCTACAAAGGTCAGGCGCCCGCCGTAGTCGATCAGATCGCGGGACAAATACAACTCGCGTTCAACACCGCGGCTACCGTGCTGCAGCATGTGCAGGCGGGCAAGTTGAAACCCATTGCGATCTCCACCCGCGAACGCTTTCCGCCGATGCCGAATTTGCCGACGGTGGAGGAGGGCGGCATCAAGGGTTTTGACGGCAGTTCGTGGCAGTCGGTGGTGATGCCGGCGAATACGCCGCGCGAGATCGTCGCCAAGGTGTATCAGGAGCTTGCGGGCATGCTCAAATCGCCCGAAGTGCGCGCGCGGTTTCTGGCACAGGGCGCGCTTGCCTCGGGCATGCCGCCGGATCAGTTCGTGGCGTTCGCCAGGCTCGAAATGGAAAAGTGGGCGAAGGTTGCGAAGTTTGCCAACATCCAGCTCGACTGATTGCGCAGTGCTGGCGCACGGCGCGGCGTTTGTTGCGCGGCGCACTGCCAGTGGCATTACGCTGGAATTCCCCGTGCTGCGGGTACCCGGCGTGGCGCTCGGCTTGGGCGGGTTCGCGCTGCTGTGCGGCCTGATGCCGGCGCTGGGGTTGTCCGCGCTGCCGCTGGAAAGCGCCAACGCCGCGGCGCTGCTGTCGCTGGCGTTGATCGGCGGAGTCGCCGCGCCATTTATACTGGCGAGTCTGGTGTTCGCGCTGCTGGCGCTATACTTGATTGCGAACTCGCTGCGTGTTGAAATTGACGCACAGGGTGTGCGCAGCGAACGGCGGGTGTTCGGACGGGTGACCAAATTGTGTGCAATCGCGCGCGCGGATATCGTGGAAATCGAACCGCGCATCGGCGCGCGTTATCAAAATGTGTTCAGTTCAGCACCGCGCTACGCGTTGGTTGCGAAACATTGCAGCGCAGGGGGCAAGGACGTGGTGGTCGCCGAAGACGTACTAGGACAGGCACTGATGATCGAACTACGCAGCTTGATTTGCAGCGCGCTAATGATGGATAATAACGCTTTGAAAACAAATAGTTATGAATAATCTTCCAGACCAAACCCAGGCACGCATCGACTTAACCGCCGCGCTGCGCAGCGCGTCGCGCATGCATCTCGGTGAAGGCATTTGCAATCATTTCAGCCTTGCCATGTCCGGCCAGCCGGGAAATTTTCTGATCAACCCGCAAGGCTTTCACTGGTCGGAAATCACGCCCGCCGATCTGGTGGTGGTGGATGCACAGGGGCGCAAGGTTGCCGGCAGGCACAGCGTGGAGCCGACGGCGTTTTTCATCCACAGCGCAATTCATCGCGGCAACGCCAACGCCGCCTGCGTGATGCATACGCATATGCCGTATGCGACAGCGCTCAGCGTGCTGCAAGGCGGACGGCTGCAATGGGCGAGCCAGGTTGCGCTCAAGTTTTACCAGCGGGTTGCGTATGACGAAAACTACAACGGTCTGGCGCTCGACGACGCCGAAGGCGAACGCATGTGTAAAGCGATGGGCGGCGCGGATGTGCTGTTCCTCGGCAATCATGGCATCATCGTGTGCGGGCCTACGGTGCAGGCAACGTTTGATGACTTGTATTACCTTGAACGCGCGTGCATGCTGCAAGTGCTGGCGATGGGCACCGGCAAACCGCTGCGTATCGTGCCGGACGCCATCGCGGCCAAAACCGGGCGCCAGATGAATGAAGAAAGCCAGCAGGCGGAGTTGCATCTGGAGGCGCTAAAGCGCATGCTGGACCGTGATGAACCGGGGTGGTCACGGCTGGAGTAGATTCAGTGAAACGGGAATGGTGAAATGTGAAACGTAACCTCTCGCCTCCCCGCTCGCCCATCGGTGACAGGCCACAGGATTTTACATGTCACGCCTCACGCACCACGTTAAACCAGGAGACCTAGATGAGCGTCGATACCGCAGCACTGCGTGCCGCCATCAGCAGCGCATCGCCGCCGTTTGAACTGCGCAAAATCGGCCATGTGGTGCTGATGGTGACCGACCTGCAACGCTCGATTGCGTTCTACACCGGTGTGCTGGGCTTTAAGGTTTCGGACATTTACGGCGACGACAGGATGCCCGGAGGCATGGTGTTCATGCGTTGCAACCCGGATCATCACGGCGTCGCGCTGATCGGCGGTGCGCCGGCGCCGTCACAAAAACGTGAGCTGCATCATATGGCGTTCGAGGTCGCTACACTCGACGAGGTATTCCGCGCGCGCAAGCATCTGCGTGAAAGCGGCGCCACCATCCTGTTTGAAGGACGCCGCCGTGCCGGTGTGCAAATCGCGGTGGAGTTTCTCGACCCCGACGGCCACAACCTCGAAATCTATTGGGGACTTGATCAGATTGGCAGCGAGGGCATCGCGCGCCCCAGTGAACAATGGCGCGGCGCAAAATCACTCGAAGAAGCCCTCGCTAATCCGCCACCGGGACAACAGCCGGTGTTGCACGATAAGGCGCTGCTCAACCCGCAGCAACCGCGCCTGCTGCAAACGCTCGACTTCGTCGTCGCCACGCCCAATACTTACCCCGGCTAGTGCAGCACCAGCGGTTGTCCCATCAGCACATCGAAGTTGCCCAGAAACTCGTCGATGTTTTCGGGTGAGGCGTCTTCGGCGATCACGCCGTTGATGGATTGCGCAAAACGCTGCGCCACGTCGCCGTGAAAGAAGGTGCTGCGGCGGCTGTACTTGTCCACCAGTTCAAAACCGCGCTGGTCGGCGTACTCGACCACGTAGTAGTTTTCGCTGTTGTAGACCACGTTCATAAGCCACCTCCTGTTACCTGCGCTGAATCCATTTAACGCCTATTGCTTCTAACGCACGAGCCCGCCGGTCGCTTACACGCTGCCGTTCAGCGCTTGCGATATCCCACACTGGACCTGTGGGCATATGCGGCCCACGGCGTTATTGCATTCATCTGAGGATGAAAGCGGTGATTTCAAGTCCCGCGCCGCCACTGCGACACGGCAATGCCGGTCAAAATCAGCACCAAAGCCAGGTAAGCGTGCAGGCCCGGCGTCTCACCCAGCAGCGCCACGCCCAGAAACACCGCCACCGCCGGGCTCATATAGTTGACCAGCGACATAAACGTCGGTCCGGCAGAGGCGATGAGTTTGAAGTACACCACCGTGGCTATCGCGGTTGGTCCCACGCCCAGCCACAGAATCGCCCACAACGATGCCACGCTCGGGTCTAACCGCCACGGCTGGTCAAGCACCAGCGCCACCGGTAACGCGATTACGCTGGCGATCAATAACATCGCTGCCGACGCCACCAGCACATCGTCACCGTGTGCGAGGATGCGCGTGAGCACGCTGTTGGCCGCATAACACAGGGCGCCGAGCAGGATCGCGGATTGTGATGGGGTTGCCGCCGACTGCCCGGCTACCGGATCAAGCGCCGGCGGCCCCATCAGCACAGCGATGCCCGCGAAGCCCAGAATGAATCCGATCACACGAGCGCGCATCATGTGCTCGCCTTTGACAAAAAAATGCGCGAGCAGCATGGTGGCGAGCGGCATCACCGCCATCAGAATGCCGGCGAGCGCGCTGTCGGTGCGTTGTTGGCCCCAGGTAATAGCGGTGAACGGAATGCAGTTGCCGAGCAACGCGAGTATCAGGTAGTTGCCCCAAACCTTGCCCCATGGCGGCAGACGCGCGCCACGCCCATACACCACCACCAGCAAAATTAACGCGCCAAGTATCAGCCGCGTAGCCACCAGGGTGGAGGTCGGCACCGTTGCGACACCGAGCTTGATGAACATGAATGACGAACCCCACATCGCCACCAGCGCGGCGAGCAACATCCAGTCCATCGCACTGCGATGCGGCCCCATCAGTTAGCGGCTGCCTGCGCAGCCCCGACCGCGTGCCGCCCGCTATCCAATGGTTGCTTCATCAAGCTAATTTTACAGTCATTCATTCAGCGCTACACGTAAGGCGCAAGCACCCCTTGCGGCACGGCCAGCAATGCCTCATGGATGAAACGGTCAATCACGATGCCTTCGCGCAGATTTTTCGCGCGCTGTTTGAAGGAGCGTTCTCCGGGCAGACGGATTTCATCCACCCCCGGCTGACGCGGCGCGGCCTTGATGCGCGCGAGATTGTCGCTGAGTTGCTGGCGATAATCCGCCAGCGGCATCAACAAATCGGGTTTCATTGCCATCATCACATAGCCGGAATTTTTTTCCGCATCACTGCCGGAACCGGCGAACACGCCCAGCGCCTGCGCCGCCATCGCCAGTGCGAAACCCTTGTAGCCGCCGAACGCAAGCAGCGCGCCCGCGCGCGCGGCCGTGGCGTTGCGCGTGGGCCTGCCCTGCGCGTCGATGGCCACTCCTTCGGGCAACAATTCGCTGCGCCGCTCGCGAAACTGCAAGTCGGTGGCCATAAAGGCCGAGGTGCCAAGGTCGATCACAAACGGCTCGCCCGCCGTGGGAAACCCAAACGACAGCGGATTGGTGCCATACGCCGCCTTGGCCGCGCCCGGTGGCGCCACCTGCTGCGTCGAACTCACGGTATGGATGCCGATCAATCCGGCGCGCGCAATCGTCTCCACGTAAATCGCTCCGCGCCCGCTCATCCAGCTGTTGTTCATGCCAATGACGCCAAAGCCGTGTTGTTGCGCGCGTTCGATGGCCATTTCAGCTGCGCGCATCAGCGTATACATGCCGCAGTTGTTGCCGCCATCGATCATCGCGGACACCGGCGTCTCATACACCGTTTTAAGCCGCTGGCGCGGCTGGCGCAGATTCCTGTGCTCGAATACATTCAGCAGCTTGGGCAGCCCCGAATACTCGTAGCCGCACAGCGCGGCATCCATCACGTGCTCGGCGATCACGCCGGCTTGTTCATCGTCGTAGCCGGTTATTTTCAATGAGGCGACGGCAAGAGCGCGCGCTTCGGTGGCGGTCAGTTGCACGCGTTCGGGGGAAATCATTTCCATGTTTAATCTCGTTGCGGTGTAGTGGCTGTGGCAGAATCTGCTGTGGCGAACACCGACAGTAACAAGGTTCGCCAATTGGAACAAGATGCAACAGGACCCGCGCCTAGCTTAAGCCCAATCGAGCCTGCCATGAATTTTGAACTCCCCGAAGAACTGCGCATGCTGCGCGAGAGCGCCGCGCGCTTCACCACGCGCGAACTCATACCGCACGAGCCGCTGGTGATCCGCCGCGAGGCCGAACGCGGCTACACCGACACGCCGCTGCTGCCGCCGGAGCTCGAAAAACAGATTATGGACAAGGCCAGGGCGGCCGGGCTGGTGGGCCTTGAAGTGCCCGAGGAACACGGCGGCGCCGGCGCCAGCATCCTGGCCAAGTGCGTGGTGGTGGAGCAGTTAAAGCACAGCATCCTGTTCCCTTTCGGTTTTGCGCCGAACTTCCCGGATGTGTTCATGCTGCTCGAATCGTGCAAGGGCACGCAGATCGAAAAGTACCTGAAGCCTTTTCTGCGCGGCGAAACGCAATCCTGCATCGCCATTACCGAACCGGGTGCGGGGGCGGACGCATCCGGCATCAAAATGCGCGCCGAGCGCAAAAACGGCAAATGGGTGCTCAACGGCAGCAAAATATTCATCACCCATGCGCGCTACGCCGATTTCATGATCGTGGTCACCGTGACCGATCCTGCCAAGGGAGCGCGCGGTGGCATGACCACATTTCTGCTGGACGCCAAGCAGCGCGGCATCAGCGTGCCCACAGCCTATCCGATGATCGGTGATTACGTGCCTTATGCCGTGCACTTCGATGACGTGGAGGCTGACGATAGCCAGGTGCTGGGGGAAGTCGGCGGGGCGTTCGCACCGCTGCAAGGCCGCCTCGGCCTGCGGCGCATGGAAATCGCCGCCACCTGCGTGGGCCTCGCTACACGCTGCCTCAAAATGATGATCGAGCAAGCCAAACGACGCAGCACCTTTGGTGCGCCGCTCGCCGACCGCCAGGCCGTGCAGTGGTGGATTGCCGACAGCTATCGCGAAATCGAACTGACGCGGCTCGCGCTGTACAAGCTCGCATGGGACATTGATCACAAGCACGACGTGCGGCGCGACGCTTCGATGGTGAAGGTGCAGGCCACCGAAATGGTCGCAGCGGTGGTGGACAGAGCGATGCAGTTGTTCGGCGGCATGGGGATGTCGAAAGAACTGCCACTCGAGTTCATTTCGCGCGTAGTGCGCATCTACCGCATCGTCGAGGGGCCGAGCGAAGTGCACCGCTGGGTGGTGGCGCGTGATTTATTGAAGAATGGGCTGCCGTTTTGAACTTTGTAGCCCGTAAGGAGCGAAGCGCATTACGGGGAAGCGCTCTGCGTATTGCGGCCTCTGGCCTTCATACGGGCTACGCGTGTACGAGGACAACCCTATGAATCTCGGTATCACTGGAAAAACCGCCATCGTCACCGCTGCCAGCGGCGGATTGGGTGAATTCGCCGCGCGCGCACTGGCGGCGGAAGGCGTCAATCTGGCGCTGTTTGCGCGCTCGGCTGACACCTTGCGCGCCAAGGCCGTGGACATGGCCAAACAATACGGCGTGCGCGTGCTGCCTGTAGCCGGCGACATGCGTATCGCTGCCGACGTCGATCGGCTGCTTAACGAAACAGGACGCGAGTTCGGCGGGCCGGACATACTGGTACTCAACACCGGCCGCCCGCCGGTGCCGATGCGCGAAGTGCTCGACGAAACCGAGGACGAACGCTGGCAGGACGCCTACGAAACGCAGTTGCGCGGCGCGATACGCGTGGTGGGCAAAGTCGCGCCGCTGCTGGTCGCGCGCGGCTGGGGCCGCATTGTCGGCATCACCTCCGCCTCGGTGAAGCAACCGATGACCAAACACGGCCTGTCCACGGTATTTCGCGCGGGGCTTACCGGTTATTTGCGTCACCTCGCCAATGAAATCGCCACCACCGGCGTCACCGTAAACACCGTCTGTCCGGCATCGGTCGGCACCGAAGCGATGGAAAAAAGCTACGACCTCAAACTGCGCGCGCAGCAAGTGCCGATGCGCCGCATCGGCCGTCCGGAAGAGTTAGGGGCGATGGTGGCGTTTCTTTGTTCCGACCTTGCGGGTTTTACCACCGGCGCTGCGATACAGGTGGATGGGGGAATGGTGGCGTCGCTGGCGTAGTTGGCGTAGTTGGAATAGCGACTGCCTGTTCTCGGCCACGCTCTTGCGCCGCGTGAGAGGAGATCGTCTGCAGCCAGTTGCTCGTAGCGTGCGCCATGCGCACGGTTCGTTGAGTCGCGCGCCTGGCGCACGCTACGCCTGCACAATCAGCGCCACATGAGACGCCTTATGGGTTCCCGCCTGCTCACACACGCCTCGCCCTGCCATTGCCACTATTGCGCCGGCAACGACGAAGCAAAATCCGGCAATCCCATTTACAATGCGGCCCACGAAATCCTCCGCCGATACGTGACGCGAGTATACGGCGTGCTCGCGGGGGTTACAGCAATTCCTTATTGTGAACGTCGTGCGTTTCGCAAACAACACTTGATCAATCGGAGCAACAGCAGCAATGGCAACCAAAAAACCCAGCGTGGCTAAAAAATCCAGCACCGCCGCGCAACCACAGCAAATCAATCCCAATCGTGTGTTCAGGGGCGGCATGCCCACCGCACTCGGCATGCGGCTGGTTTCCCTCACCAAGAAAAAAGTCGTCGCGGAAATGCCGGTCACGGATACGCACCGCAACTGGAACGGCCGTGTCAACGGCGGCGCCATCATGGCGCTGGCCGATGCCGCGGGCGCCGCGGGCGCGCGCCTCAGCATGCCGCCGGATCATGGCGGTGGAACGCTGGAATCCAAAACCAATTTCTTCTCCGCCGGGGTGGGGCCGGTGATACGCGCGGTGGCGATACCGCTGCACATCGGGCGCACCACGTCGGTGTGGCAAACCACCATCACCAATAGCGGCGACCGCAGCCGCGTGGCGATCGTGACGCAGACGCAGATGTGTTTGCCGATCCGGGTTAAGAGCGCGGCCAAGGAGGATTGATCCGGCGAGGCATGAAAAAAACTTCACCGCGGAGGCGCAGAGGCGCAGAGAAGAACCGCAGAGAAAATCTTGAATCTGTTCGTACTTACCGAGGCCCGGCACTATACCAAGGCGCTTCAACAGGCTCGGAGTGAACAGGTCTTAAATGAATGGCGCTGAGATTTTTTCCTCGGCGGTTCTTCTCGGCGCCTCTGCGCCTCTGCAGTGCAGGGGTTGATTTTTCTTAACCTGCAACTGCCGGCCAAATCCGCGCTGCCAGATTAGGCGACCCCGGTGCATGCACCAGCTTGCGCACCACATCGTCGGTCCACTGCTCCATCTTCGGATTCGCTTTTTCGTGCTCGACAAAACTGCCGTCGCGCGCGCGAGTTGAGGTGAACTCATACAGAATCATGTGCTTGGCCCAGCCCGACACCGAGGCGTATTTGCGCACGCGCACGCAGCCCGGCAGCTTTTGCATCGAGGGCATGCGCCACTGCGCGTACCACGCCGCGAGCTCGTCTTCATCCTGACCGGGGCCGGCGTTGAAGCTGCCCAGTTGTATGCCGGGCGAGAGGCCCAGTTCCGGCGGCGACTTGACTGCCGGACCCTGTATGCGCGCTTCTTCGGTGGCGATATTCGAACGCTCGCCGATGCGCAGGGCGAGCATTTTTTTGTCGGCGTCGGACAGCCGCTCGCGCAGTTGCGCAGGCGTCGGGTTCGCGAACACATGCGCGTCTTTCGCGCCGAACAGCAATATGTAACGGTCGCCGGTAGGGATGGAGGGGTCGGTTATATGACTCAGGCGGTTCGGCGCGCCGGTCATTATGACGTTTGTTTCCGACGCATAATGCGCACCCCACAAATAGCCCGGCTGCTTCAGCAGGTTAGGAATGTAATGGCCGTGCAGCCACTGCAGATACTCTTCGCGCCCCTGTTGCGGCAGGTTGTACCAGGTCATCCAGATGCCACGATCGACATTGTTCACACGCATCTCCCAGAGTTGATTGCGATTCGATTATACGGGCAGGGGTAGCTGTTGATAACCATGGGCAAACGCAAATTGCGTAATCCTTACTGCACTGGGGTAAAATGTTACCAATCAGCGCTTCAGCGGGAGGCAAAGTATGAATTACACGATTCAGCACGAGCAAGAAGATGATGGCCGCTGGCTGGCGGAAGTACCGGAGTTACCGGGTGTGCTTGCCTATGGTCTGACGCCGCAAGAAGCCGTGTCCAAGGCCGAGATTCTGGCTCTGCGTGTCATCGCCGAACACCTTGAGCACGGCGAGAGTTTGCCGGTTGCCATCAATATCTCCATTCCCGTTGCGGCATGAGTCAATGGCCTTCGGTGAAGGCCAGACGACTTCTCGCTGCCTTGCAGCGACTTGGCTGGCAGATCAAACGGCAATCCGGTTCACATAAAACACTGGCCCGCTCGGGCTCATCAGACTACGTTTTCGCCTTTCACGATGGCGATGAAATCGGCCCCAAAATGTTAGCGCGTGTTGCGAAGCATACGGGACTCACGCCGGATGATTTATAGCGCTCAGAGCGCCATCCGAATTTCAAACACCACGCCGCTTCCGCCTTGCAGATTCCGCGCCCCCGCCCGCCCGCCGTGAAACTCTGCAATCAGCCGCACGATATACAGCCCCAAGCCCAAATGCGGGTTGTCGCCGCTGGCTCCCTTGCGCACCGAGATCATGGCGTCGAACAGCCGCTCGGCAATCTCTGGCGGTAACGGAGGGCCGCTGTTGCTGAACTGAAGCACGGCTTCGTTGCCAGTGCGTTGCAGGCTGATGGAGACTGGTGTGCCCGCAATGGCGAAGTCCGCGGCGTTGGCGGCTAACTTGTCGAGCATTTGCGCAAACAGATCGGGTGCGCCGGTCAGCGTGACCGGCGCTTCGGTCATGCTGAGTTCGAAGGTGCAATGCTTGTAGGCGCTGCTGTAGCCGCTCACACAGCCGGCGAGCACGGCCCTGGCGTCGAAGGGCGTGCGTTCTTCGTTGCGCACGGCCTGTTCGAGGCGGTTGGCCTCCGCCATGCGCGTGAGTATGGTTTCGAGGCGATTGAGGCCGCCTTCGGCACGATCCACATACACACTCACGTCTTGTGGCACCGCATGCAGCCTGACGTTTTCGAGCGATGAGCGCACCACGGCGATAGGCGTGCGCAGTTCGTGGCTCAGACGCTGCGCGAGTTTTTCGAGATGGGCGTTGTGTTGCGCCAGCCGCTCAAGCATGGTGGAGAAAGCGCGCGACAGGTCGCCGATTTCATCTTTGGCATACTCCGCGGTAACCAGCACACGGATGTGGCCTTTGGAATCGATGGCGTTTTCGGCTTCGTCGCGCAGCCGCCGCAACCGCCAACTCAAGCGCGAAGCGAACAGCAGCAGCACCAGCGCCACCGCGCTGAAGGCGATCAGGGTTACCGCGGCCAGTTGTTGAAAGGCGCGATTGCCGAGCGAGACGATGGCGTCGGTATTTTCTTCGACGACCACCGCGCCGACGACTTTCTCGCCCACCCAGATCGGGTGCGTGGCCGACAGGATTACGTTGCGTCCCTGCGCACCGGCGCGCCGCCGCAGACCGGGCGTGCCGTCGAGCGCGCGCTCGAGTTCGCGTCCGCCGAACACCACGTCATTGGGAATAAATTCGTCGTCCACACTGGCCGGTGGTGAAAACATGCGCCGGAACACGGGTTGCAGCGCATAGTTCACCAGTTTTTCCAGCGGGCCGAAGCTGGCGCTGTCGCCGCTGTATTTTTGTTTGGCGTCGAGGTTGCCTGCGGTGGCCACCAGTTGCGGTTTGGTATCGACCACCCAGATACGCAGGCCTGCGCGCGCGAGGCCGGCGAGGATGATGCGTACTTCTTCCGATGCGCTGGTCGCGGGCGGCGCTGGTGGTGGGGGTAGCGGTTTTGGCGCGTCCGGATCGCTGGCGGGCGGCGGTTCGGCCTCCCGTTTGAGGTCGGTGATTTTTTGTGTAGGGCCGTGCAATTCCAGCAGTCTGGGGCGATCCTGCAACGCGGTGGCAATGCTGCGCGCGGCGGCGATCACCTGTTGCTCCTGATTGTCGCGCAGCAGTTTTTCCATCGCCTTCACGTAGCTGTAGCCCGCCCACGGAATCACCAGCAGCACCAGCGCGACCAGCGCCACCTGACCGTGCAGGCCGAACAGCCGCGTGGCTTTTGGGGTGGGTTGATTAGTTTTTTTCTGCCTCACGCCGCTGCCCGCCAGCGGTATCCCAACCCGTAAACGGTATCGATGCAATCAAACGCCGGATCGACGGCCGCGAACTTGCGGCGGATGCGCTTGACGTGTGAGGTGATGGTGCTGTCGTCCACAACGATATGTACCTCGCCCATCAGTTGCTCGCGGTTTTTAACGTGTCCCGCAAACCTGGCGAGCGCGTGCACCATCCAGAATTCGGTGAGCGTGAGATCGACTTCGCGCCCGTTCCAACTGACGCTGAAGCGCTGCAAATCCAGTTGCAGCGGTCCGCGCGTGAGCAGTTCTGCGCCGGGCGCAGGCTCGCGCGCAAGATCGGCGCGGCGGAACAGCGCCGACACCCGCGCCAGCAGATGCGGCAGACTCATGTTTTTGGTGACGTAATCGTCGGCGCCCATGCGCAGACCCGAAACGGTATCAAAATCACTGTCGCGCGCGGTCAGAAAAATAATCGGCAGCGTGCCGGACAGCGCGCGCAGCTCGCGGCACAGCGCAAAGCCGCCGTCGATTTCGTCGCCCAGGCCGATGTCGAGCAGCACCAGATCGGGCAGCCGCGTGCGCAGCGCCGCCAGCGCGTCGATCCGGTTGGCGTGCTGGATGACTTCGTAGCCGTATTTATTCAATGCCTCGGCGGTGTTGGCGCGGATGACCGGGTCATCTTCCACGATGGCGATGCGGCGCGGCATGATTGCTCCTGTGAATAAAGCGCTGTGAATATACCGCAATCCGCGCTGTGCTCAGCCCGCTGCGGGCAACTGCCTTTTTGTTGCCACAATTGATCAGCGCTTTGCCTTAATCGCGCCCGCCGCGCGCCATGCTTGCGCCGCTAAATACCTCACATGCCGGGCCACCTCTACACAGCGCCGGGTTTAATTCAGGAGCACAAGATGAAGATCAAATCAAAACCTGCGGTTTTCGCCGCCGAAAAATTGACCACCGACATGCTGATGCTGGCGTTGCAGGCGCTGATTGTGGGCGTGGCGGCCGCCATGCTGGCGGGATTGGTGGTGGCGGTTCTGGTGGCATTGCTGTCATGAATGCCGCTTCCAATCAGCGCGGGATGCTGCAGGCCGGTGACTGGGGCAATGGGTTCACAAATGATTAAACGACTACCTGCGCATCGTGTTCGGTACGGCGGTTGAGTTCCTCGCGGTCGGTACCGCGCAAGAGGTCTATCTGGTATTGTTCTCGTACGCGTTTTTCTTCAAGGGTTTGACCGGCCTGGCGATCACTGTCGGCGCGATTGCAACGCTGTTTGCGTTGATGCAGGTGACTGCGCGGGTGAACTGGAACGCAGTGTTTGGCGAACGTCGCACGAGTACGCCGGCGCCATCAGCGGTTTCTTAAAAAAGTAATAAAAAAAATAGTTATAAAGGAATAGCGATGAGCGACACGCCTCCTGCAGGCAGTGGTTTCTTAAGCGCCCTGCTGCGATCGCTTATTGGGGACTTCCAGTGGCAGGCGCCGGGGTGGATGCGCGGTATCGGCAACGCGCTGGGGTTTTGCGGCAGCGCGTTCGCGAGCTGGGTGCGCGCAGACATGCGCCGCGCGGCGATTGCCGGCGGGGTGGGCATTGCGCTGATCGCGGGCGCCCTGGCGGGCAAGGTGTGGTACGACAAATTGCCCAAGCCGCTGCAAGTGAGCTACGAGGTCACCGTGCCGGAACCGACGCCGGTAGATCAACCCAACGCCAAGCCGGAACCGCTGGTGATCAAATTCAGCGAATCGGTTGCCACGCTCGCGGGCGTGGGCAAGGAAGTCAGCACCGGCATCGCCGTTGAGCCGCGCATCGACGGCGTCTGGAAGTGGGACGATGACCGCACACTGAGCCTGAAACCGAAAGCCGATTGGCCGGTGGGTACTGAAGTGGTGGTGACGCTGGCGAAAAAGGGTCTCTTCGCCGGGCAAATGCGGCTAAAGGACTATCAAGTGAAGTTTCGCACCGCGCCATTTGTGGCGAAGATTGCCGAGGCGCAGTTTTATCAGGACCCGGCTGATCCGGCGTCGAAGAAAATTGTGGTGACGGTTAAATTCACGCATCCGGTTGATACCGCCGATTTCGAGAAACGCATCGTGCTGCGCGAGGAAGGAAAGGATGGCGTGATTCTGGGCATCGGCGCGGATGACAAAAAATTCAAAGTGACCTATGACAAATTCAAGGTCAATGCCACTATCCATTCCGAGCCGATGCCGATACCCGCGCAACCGCTCAAGGTGGCGGTGAGTGTCGAAGCCGGCGCGCGCTCCTCGCGCGGCGGCGCCCGCACCACCGCGGCGGTCAAACAGTCGGTGACGGTGCCGGGGCTCTACAGTTTGGCGCTGCAGGGCATGGCGTTGACGCTGGCCGAGAATGAACGTCTGGAACCCGATCGCATCCTGATGCTCAATGTCTCCGCCGACACCCATGAAAAAGAAGTCGCCGGCAAAGTGCGCGCTTGGGTGCTGCCGATCCATCATCCCGCGACCAAACCTGAAGAACGCAAAGGGCCATTTAACTGGTCGAACCCGTCGCAAATCAGCCCCGACATACTGTCGCAGTCCGAGCCGCTGAAGCTCGAGGGCGTGCCTGCCGAGCGCGAGCACGTGCAACAGCACGGCTACAAGTACAGCGCCGACGCCGGGCGCTTTGTGTATGTGAAAGTCGCAAAAGGCATCAAGTCCTTTGGCGGCTATATGATGGAAAAGGAGCGCGACGGCATCCTGCCTGTGCAGCGTTATCCGCGCCAGTTGCGTATCGCCTTGCAGGGTGCGCTGCTGGCGCTGTCGGGTGAGAAAAAACTTGCGGTGCTGGTGCGTGATGTCGAAGGGGTGCGCTACGACATTGGCAGATTGCTGCCACAGCAATTGCAGCATCTGGTGACCATGTCCGACGGCGGATTTGCCAAGCCCAATTTCGACAAAGGCTTTGATGAAGACAATCTTGCCGAGCGCTACACGCAGGTTGAGGAGATGCCGCCTACGCAGCCGGGCAAGCCGAATTACCTCGCGCTGGATGTGGGGAAGTATCTGGATAGCGAAGGCGGCAAGCGCGGCATCTTCTTTGTCAAGGTTGAAAGTTACGACCCACGCACTAAGCGCACCACGGGCGCGGTGGACAAACGCCTGATTGTGGTTACCGATCTGGGCATGGTGGTGAAGCGCGCCATCGACGGCACGCAGGATGTGTTTGTGCAATCCATTGCCAGCGGTCAGCCGGTCACCGGCGTGGCGATTGAAGTGATGGGCCGCAATGGTCAGGTGATCGCGACACAAACGTCTGACGCCACAGGCCGCGCGCGCCTGCCGGACTTCGCGGGATTTACGCGCGAGAAGGCGCCTGCGGTGTACGTGGCGCGCAAGGCGGGCGACACCTCATTTTTGCCCTATGACCGCAGTGATCGCGTGATTGACTTTTCGCGTTTTGATGTCGGCGGCGTCAACAGCAGTGCGGACGCGGGCAAGTTGTCGGCATACTTATTCTCGGACCGCGGCATTTACCGGCCGGGCGAAGAAATCCGCGTCGGCATGATTGTCAAGGCCACGGACTGGGCGACACGCATCGCGGGTGCACCGCTCGAATACGAGCTGACCGATGCGCGTGGCCTGGTGCTGCGCAAGGACAAGATCAAGCTCTCGACCAGTGGATTCGAGGAAGTGCGCCACGCCATTCAGGATACCTCACCGACGGGCGACTACACCCTGTCGTTGTATATCGTGAAAGACGGCCAGCGTGACAGCCAGTTGGGATCGGTGACAGTGAAGGTGCAGGAGTTCATGCCCGATCGTTTGAAGATGAGCGCACGCTTCACGCGGGAAGCCATCGAGGGCTGGGTGTCGCCGCAGGATATGAAAGCGAATATCTCGTTGCAAAATTTGTTTGGCACGCCCGCAGACGCACGCCGTGTCACAGCGACGATGACCCTGCAACCGGTGCTGCCCTCGTTTCCCAAGTGGCGCGATTATCAATTCCATGATCCGCAGTTTGCCAAAGAAGGTTTTACCGAACCGCTGGCCGAAACCAAGACCAACGACAAGGGCGAGGCTGAACTCGACCTGAATCTGGCGCGCTTTGCCAAGGCCACCTACCGGCTGCACGTGGTGGCGCAGGGCTTCGAGGCGGACGGCGGGCGCGGCGTGTCAGCAGAATCCGCGACACTACTGGTGTTGAATATGCCGTTCCTGGTCGGCTACAAGGCCGATGGCGATCTGAATTATGTGTCGCGCGCGGCCCAGCGCAGCGTGGAGCTGATCGCGATTGATCCTTCGGCGAAAAAGACCGACGCCAGGGATTTGAAGCTGATTCACCTTGAGCGTAAATTCGTGTCGGTGCTGACCAAGCAGCCGAACAACACCTACAAATACGAATCGCGTGAAAAGCGCGTGCAACTGGAAGAAAAGCCGTTCACCATTGCCGCTGCCGGTTCAAAAGTGGCGCTGGCCACCGATGCGCCGGGTAGCTACGCCTACATCGTGCGCGATGCGCAAGGCCAGGACCTGGCGCGCGTGTCATAGGAGGTGGCGGGTGCGGCCAACCTCACGCGTTCGCTGGAGAAAAACGCCGGGCTGCAGGTGAAGCTCAGCAAAAAAGATTTCAGCGCTGGCGCGGATATTGAGTTGTCGATACAAGCGCCGTATGTGGGCTCCGGTCTGATTACCATCGAACGCGAGCGCGTGTACGCCTACACCTGGTTCACCACCAGGACCACGGCTTCGACGCAGAAGATCACGCTGCCCAGGGATTTCGAGGGTAACGGTTATGTGACGGTGACCTTCATTCGCGATGCGGGGTCGGACGAAATCTATTCAAGCCCGCTCGCCCATGGCGTGCAGCCTTTCTCGGTGAATCTGGATCGCCACAAGTTAAAGACCACGGTGAAAGTGCCCGATCTGGTGAAGCCGGGCGATACCATAAAATTCAGGCACTCGACCAATCAGCCTTCGCGCATGGTGCTGATTGCAGTGGATGAAGGCATCCTGCAGGTGGCGCGCTACAAGACCGCGGATCCACTGGGCTTCTTTTTCCAGAAGCGCGCATTGGAAGTGCGCACCTTGCAGATACTGGATTTGATTTTGCCCGAGTTCAAGCGCTTCATGGCGGCGGCAGCGCCAGGTCGTGACGGCGACGGTGCGCTCGGCAAGCATCTGAATCCGTTCAAGCGCAAGGCCGACAAGCCGGTGGCGTACTGGTCAGGCATCATCGACAGCGGGCCGCAGGAGCGCGAACTCACGTGGCAGGTGCCGGAGACGTTTAATGGCATGCTGCAGGTGATGGCGGTGGCGGTGAACGAAGATTCCATCGGCGTATTCGAGAAGAAAACGCTGTCGCGTGGCGATTTTGTATTATCACCCAACGCGCCGCTGACGGTGACGCCGGGTGACGAGTTCGATGTCAGTGTGGGTGTGGCGAATAATGTTGCGGGGTCGGGTACGGAGGCGCAGATTGCGGTAACGCTGGCGACCTCGCCGAATCTCGAAATCGTCGGCGCCGTCAGCAACACCCTGAAAATCGGCGAATTGCGCGAAGGCGTCACCAGCTTCAGGGTGCGCGTCAAAGATGAACTGGGCGCGGGCACGCTGAGTTTCAGCGCCAGCGGCATGAGCAAAAGTGCGAAGCTGGGCGCCAGCATCAGCGTGCGTCCGGCGCAACCCTACCTCACGCAACTGACTGCCGGCACGGTGCGCAACGGTAATGCCGATGCTGCGGTTACGCGCAACTTGTATCCGCATTATCGCAAGCTGGAGGCGAGCATTTCGCATGTGCCGCTGGCGCTGGCGCATGGGCTAACCGCATATCTGCAAGGGTTTCAATATTCATGCACCGAGCAACTGGTGAGCATGGGCCTGCCCGCGCTGATACTCGGCAATCGTCCTGAATTCGGCTACGTGAAAGCGAAGGATTACAAAACACTAGAGGATTTGATTCAGGTGCTGCATGGCCGTCAAAACGGCGAGGGCGCGTTCGGCTTGTGGGCTGCGAACGCGCATGTGCTGGATACCGTGTCGGTGTATGCGATGCACTTTTTGATCGAGGCACGCGAGCGTGGGCGCAATGTGCCGGCAGATATAATTGTAAATAGAAACAGATACTTACGTTCAATCGCCAGTGGCGATGGCGGCACCCTCACGCAGCAACGCACGCGCGCTTATGCGATTTATTTGCTGACGCGGCAGGGCATAGTTACCACCAACTTTGCGGCGGCAGTGCAGAAGCGGCTGGAAGCGAGTCACGCGAAAACGTACGCGCAGGACATCGCAACTGCCTACCTTGCCGCGAGTTTTCAGTTGATGAAGCAACAGCGGCTGGCGGAGCAGTTGATTGCGGGCGCCGGGTTTGGTTTGCCGCTATCGCTGGCGGATGCGTACTATGATCCGCTGTCACGTGATGCGCAGTTGCTGTACTTGCTGGCGCGCCATTTCCCGGAACGCCTGGCGAACATCAAACCCGAGGCGCTCAACGGCATGGTGAAGGAAATCGCCAACGGCGGCTACAATACACATTCGTCGGGGCGCACCATACTTGCGTTTGACTCCTTTGCCAGCGCCGCGGAAAAATTGCCGCCGGGCACGCTGGCGGTGAGCGAAACGCTGCGCAACAACAGCGCGCGTCCGCTGGTGCTGCCGCCGGGCTTGATTCCGCGCGCAAGTTTTTCGGTGGATGCGGCGAAACTGCAATTCTCCAACAAGAGTGATCTGCCGGCGTACTACGTGGTCGAGCAGACCGGCTTTGATCGCAATTTGCCTGCGACCGAAATCAAGAACGGTTTCGAGATCCTGCGCGAATATGTCGACGCCAAAGGCGGCCTGGTCAAATCGGTGAAGGTCGGCGACGAGATCGAAGTGCGGCTCAAGTTCCGCGCTATTAACCGCGAGGCGATCGACAATGCGGCGCTGGTCGATTTGCTGCCCGGTGGATTCGATCTGGTGTTGAATGCTGCCCCGGCGCCGCTGAAGGAAGGCGAAGCAGATTCACGCGAAGGCCGTGGCGAGAATGAAAGCCAAAAGTGGCGCGCGCCGATCGGCACGCAGCGCTCGACCTGGCAACCCGACTACGCCGATCTGCGTGAAGACCGCGTGGTGCTCTATGGCATGGTGCGCAAGGATTTTCAGGAATTCGCCTACCGCATCAAGGCTACCAACACCGGCACCTTCGTGGCGCCCCCGGCGTGCGGCGAGTCGATGTATGACCGCAGTGTGCAGGCGCGGTCGTTGGGCGGGAAGATTGTGGTGGAGAAGCGGTGAGTGAGACTGTGAAGGGTGAAGAGTGAAGGGTGAAGGGGTAACGGCGTGAACGAGTGAACGGGTGAACGGGTGAACAAGGGAGCGCCACGAGGTAAGCTCCTTCCCCTTCAGGGGGAAGGTTGGGATGGGGGTGGGGTTAGCCACTCTCGTTGGTGGCGATTCGTGCTACTGGTTTTTGCTGTTTTGATTGTTGCGCTTGTTACCCTCCGCCTCTACCCCAAACCCCCGCTATCCACCCGCTACACCTCCTCGGTAGCCGTCTACGGCGCGCGCGGCCAACTGCTGCGTCTCACCCTCGCCAAAGATGACCGTTACCGCTTGTGGCTGCCGCTAGCATCGATTTCACCGGAAATCATCGAAGCGTTTCTGTTGCAGGAGGATCGCTGGTTTTATCGCTACTTCGGTGTAAATCCGCTGGCGCTGGCGCGCGGCGGCTGGCGCACTTATGTCACGGGCGAGCCACGGCAGGGCGGATCGACCATCACCATGCAGCTTGCGCGCATGACGGAGCGCAATTCGTCGCGCAGCCTTCATGGCAAGTTCAAACAGATTACGCGGGCGCTGATGCTGGAGGCGATGTATTCCAAGCGCGACATACTCGAGGCTTATCTTAATCTCGTGCCCTACGGCGCCAACATCGAAGGCGTGGGCGCGGCGAGTCTGATTCACTTCGGCAAATCGACCCAAGCGTTGTCGCTGCCGGAAACGCTGACGCTGGCGGTGATTCCGCAGGCGCCATCAAAACGCACGTTGATACGCGCGCAGGAACGCGCGGACGGCGCATCGCTGACCGGCGCGCGGCTACGGCTGTTTGCTCGCTGGCTGGCGCAGCATCCGCCCGCTGCATCGCGGGCCGGGTTGATGAAACTGGCGCTTAACCTGCGCACCGCCAACCAGTTGCCGTTTAAGGCGCCGCATGCGGTGGATCATCTGCTGGCGCGTCATAATTACGATAGCGGCGGATCGCGTGAAATCCACGCCACGCTGGATCTGCGTTTGCAGCGCACGCTGGAGCGGCAGATACACCGCTATGTCGAACGCCAGCGCCGCATCGGTATCGAGAATGCCACGGCGATGCTGATTGACTACCGCACGATGGAAGTCAAAGCGGTGGTGGGCTCGGCCGGGTTTCACAACGCGGCAACCAGCGGGCAGGTTAACGGCACGCTCGCCAAACGCTCGCCGGGATCAACCCTGAAGCCCTTCATTTATGCGCTGGCGATGGATCAGGGCCTGATTCATCCGTTGTCGGTGTTGAAAGACGCGCCGGTGGCGTTCGGCCCGTTCAGCCCGGAAAATTTTGAAGGTAATTTTATCGGGCCGATTACCGCGCGCGATGCCTTGATACGCAGCCGCAACGTGCCCGCGGTGGGCCTCGCCGCGAAACTGTCGCAACCGTCGCTGTATGATTTTCTGAAACGCGCGGGTGTTTCACGCATGGCAGGCGAAAAGCACTACGGCCAAGCGCTGGCGCTGGGCGGCGGCGATGTGACGATGGAAGAACTTGTCACAATGTACGGCGTGCTCGCCAATCGTGGTGTGTTGCGGCCATTGCGTTATCACGTATCAAGTGAACTAAAAACCTTCCCTCACCCCCACCCCGAGGGGAGAGGGGGGCTGCTCCCTTCTCCCCCCGGGAGAAGGGTTGGGGAGAGCGCAGCGAGGGGGCCGAAGGCGGGAAAGGAGGCACTGCAAAATAGGGAAAGCACGCGGTTTGACGAAGGCATTCGCCTGATTTCCGAGGAAGCGAGTTGCATGACGCTCGACATCCTGCGCGGCAACCCGCGGCCCGAGGGCACGATTGCGGGCACGCGCGCATCAATCCCGGTGGCGTGGAAGACCGGCACCTCGTGGGGTTTTCGCGACGCCTGGTCGGCGGGAGTGTTCGGACCTTATGTGCTGGCGGTGTGGATCGGCCGCTTCGATGGCGAAGGCAACCCGGCCTATGTCGGTGTGCAGGCGGCAGCACCCTTGTTCTTTCAGATTGTCGATGCCATTGCCGCCGAAGATCGCGGACTCACCGAACCAGTGTTTCGCAATCCGCCGAATCTCACACGCGTCGAAGTATGCGCCGCGTCCGGCGATCTGCCCAACCTGCATTGCCCGATGAAGGCAACCACCTGGTTCGTGCCGGGCAAATCACCGATCCGTGTGAGTGACGTGCATCGCGCGGTGATGATCGACACGCGCAGCGGCCGTGTGGCCCCGCCGTACCAGCAGGCGCGCGTGCAGCAGGTGGTCTACGAGTAATGGCCGTCGGACCTGATGCGCTTGTTTACACAAGCCGGTGTGCCGCGCCGCGCGCCGCCCACCGGCGACTGCGGCAACACTGCCGGAGTTGGCGCCGTTGCCGGAGTTGGCGCCGTTGCCGAAGGTGGCACGCCACCGGCGATCAGCGCACCGGCGCGTGGCGCCGCCTACGTCATGCGCGCTTCGCAACCCGAGCGCAACGTGGTGCCGTTGGCCGCAATTGCCGAAGGCGGCGTCAATACGCTCTACTGGTTCGCCAACGACAGCTTCATTGCCGCCGGCCGCCCCGGCATCGCGCTGCCGTGGAAGCCCGCGCAGCCGGGACGCTATCTGCTGCGCGTAGTGGATGAGCATGGGCGCGCGGATTCGCGCGAAGTGGTGGTGACGGCGGCACCGTGAAAAATGCATCTGCATTTTTGCGTGGAGCGCATACCACGCCCGTCATTCCGGCGGAGGCCGGTATCCCCTTCCCCTGGGGGAAGGTAGGTTGGGGAGCATATCCATGCGCAGCATCTGAAATTGGTTCATCAGATTATTCTATATAAACACTAAAACCAAAAGACTCACGTTGCAGGGCAGCTGAGAATTCAAGGCGTTTCTGGCGAAAGAGTCACGCAAGGAAGGTGTTAGCGTAACGTTAAACCTCTATTCCTAGCCCAGCAATTCGGCGCTTGCTCCGACACTACAATGTAGTTACACTAGTGTATGAGCACACTTCGCTTCGAATGGGATGACCGGAAGGCGGCAGCTAATCTGAAAAAGCACAGAATTGGCTTCGACGAAGCCAAATCTGTCTTCTTCGATGAACGTGCCAAGCTGATCGATGATCCAGATCATTCCGATGACGAAGATCGCTTTGTTTTACTTGGAATGAGCAGCGTGCTTCGATTGCTGCTCGTTTGCCACTGTTACCGAAGTCAAGGTAATGTCATTCGAATCATCTCCGCGCGCAAGGCAATTTCCAGGGAATCAAAATCTTACTGATCGGGTACCCCATATGCGCAAAGAATACGATTTCTCCAATGCACGAAAAAATCCATACGCATCGCAACTGAAAAAGCAAATCACGATTCGTCTTGACGAAGATTCCATCATGTATTTCAAGGCAATCTCTGAGGAGGTTGGTGTTCCGTACCAAAGCCTTATCAATCTCTATTTGCGAGACTGCGCCATGTCGCAGCGCAAACTGAATCTCAATTGGAAGTGAGCGTCCTCGTTGTTGCAGAGGTCTAACGTGTAGGATGCGATGCCATCGCAGAATGGGCCTGCCATTTCAGTCCCGCATCTGAGAATCACGCGCACACGGTAAACGTCTTGCACCGCTACAAACGTCTAATTGCGGTAATCCTTTTCCTTGCTCTGTTGTGGGCCGTGTTCGAGCTTGCCGGACTGCGCGATCACTTCAGCCTTGCATTCTTGCAACAGCAGATTCAGGAAAACCGCATCACCGGCCTGCTGGTTTTTGTCGCGCTGTTTGCACTGGGCAACCTGATTCAAATCCCCGGCTGGATATTTCTGGCCGCCGCGGTGCTGACGCTGGGGAAAATCTGGGGCGGCGTGGCCACTTATTTCGCCGCCAGTATTTCGTGCGTGGTGACGTTCCTGACCATCCGCCTGGTCGGCGGCGATGCGCTGCAGCAGTTGAAAAGTAAAATCGCCATGCGGATTCTCGGCCAGCTTGATACGCATCCGGTCAAAAGTATCGTGCTGTTGCGGGTATTGTTCCAAACCATGCCCGCGCTCAATTACGCGCTGGCGATGTCGGGCATCCGCTTCCGGCAATACCTGGCGGGCACGCTGCTGGGCTTGCCGTTGCCGATAGCTTTGTATTGCCTGTTTTTTGACTACTTGGCGCAAGCGCTGAAAATACTTTAGTGTGTGAGCTTGACCGACCCTATGGAGTGACATCATGCAACTCAACGCAATATTTCCGACGCGCGATATCGGCACCGATCCCGCCAAAATACGCGACTGGGCGCAGGCAGCGGAGGATCTCGGTTATGCCTATATCGAGGTGCCCGATCACGTGTTCGGGGCCGCCGCCAGGGAGGGTTGGACGCCGGTTTACAACGAACGGGATCCTTTCCACGAAACCTTCGTGATACTGGGTTTCCTTGCCGCAGTCACCAAGCGCATCCGGCTGTCGAGCGGCATTCTCATTTCACCGCAGCGCCAAACCGGACTCATCGCCAAGCAGGCGGCCGAAGTTGATCTGCTGAGCGGTGGCCGCCTCAGGCTTGGCCTCGGCGTCGGCTGGAACCACGTCGAGTACGAGGCGCTCGGCGCCGACTGGAAAACGCGAGGCGCGCGGCAGGCGGAACAGATCGAGGTGTTGCGCCGGCTGTGGTCCGGGGAGGTGGTCAACTATGAAGGCCGCTTCCATAATCTAAAAGGGGTCAACATCGTGCCGCCTCCGGTGCAGCGGCCGATTCCGATTTGGGTGGGCGGTTCGTCGGATGCCGTGGTGAAACGCGCGGCGCGGCTCGCCGATGGCTGGATGCCGATCCTCGCGCCGGATGCGCAGGCTGAGCAGAAGCTTGCAATGTTGCGCGCGGAAATCAGCAGTCATGGCCGCGACCCGGCGAAGTTCGGCATTGAGGGCTGGCTGCGCATGCATGACGCAGACCCGCAACAGTGGGCCGCAGCGGCTGAGGGCTGGCGCCGGCTCGGCGCCGACCTGGTGATGCTTTATCCGATGTATCGCATGCCGAAGTTCGAGGATCAGATTACAACTCTGCGCCGGTTCAAGGAAGTGGCGAGCGGATCGTAGAGCGGCGGAAAATCGAAAGGCGGCGGATAGGGGCTATCTGCTTAAACCAGCGTGACCAGGTGTCGGGCGGTGGCGCCTTTGACGGCAGCGAGCGCAATGCCTGAATCGAAGGTAACAAGGCGGCCGCCATGCTGGAGCGCCAACGCGAGCAGGACATTGACGTCGAACAGCGCACACATTCAGCGCCTAGTATTCGCCGTCTTCGCGCAATTTATTGATTAACGCGTTGATGTAACAGTTTGTTTCAGGTTGTGAGTTAAAAATCCTGAATGCGTTATCCTACGTACCAGGTGTGCCGGTGCGGGCTGGCGAGGCGCTATCAATTACTCGTCCGCAAGCCATTTCCCAGCTCGTGACCCAACTGTGACCAAGTAAGCAAAGATTCCGAATCCGATGTCTAAATTATCAAGGTGGCTGTTAGGGCTGGCGGGTGTGGCGGCGCTCGGCGGCGGTGGTTATTGGGGCTACCAGAAATGGCAGGCATCGAATGAACCGGCGGCGGTTGCCAAGGGCGACGCCAAGGCAGACCCTGCCGCGCCCGGTAAAGATGGAAAAGATGGAAAAGGCGGCAAAGGCGCAGGCAAGGGCGGCAGGGGAACGCCCGCGCCGGTGGCTACTGCGTTTGCGCGCTCCGGCAACGTCAACATTTTCCTTAACGGCCTCGGCACGGTGACACCGTTGCGCACGGTGACGGTGCGCAGCCGCGTCGACGGTCAGTTGATGCGTGTGTTGTTCAAGGAAGGGCAATCCGTCAAGGAAGGCGACCTGCTCGCTGAAATTGACCCGCGCGCGTACCAGGCGCAATTGCTGCAGGCGCAAGGGCAGATGCAGCGCGATCAGGCCTTACTCGCTAATGCGCGTGTGGATCTCGAACGTTATCGCACGCTGCTCAAGCAGGATTCCATTGCGGAGCAGCAGGTGAGCAGTCAGGAGGCGCTGGTGCGCCAATTCGAGGGCACAGTCAAGATCGATCAGGGGCAGGTGGATAACGCGCGCCTGCAGCTGAGCTACGCGCGCATTACCGCGCCGATACCCGGTGAATTGGGCTTGCGCCTGGTGGATCAGGGCAATATCGTGCGCGCAGGCGATGCCACCGGCATCGTGGTGATTACGCAGTTAAAACCGATCACCGTGCTGTTCACCATTCCACAGGACAATCTGCAGGCGGTGCTGGTGCGCCGGCGCACCGGCGAAAAAATTCCGGTTGAGATTTATGACCGCGAACAAAAAACGCGGCTGGCCCGCGGCGTGCTGCTGACCATCGATAATCAAATCGATACCAGCACCGGCACGGTGCGTCTGAAGGCGCAAGTGTCGAATGATGAAGGCTTGCTGTTCCCGAATCAATTCGTCAACGTGCGCATGCTGGTCGATACGCGCGAAGACGCCATCACCGTGCCCAGCGCCGCCATCCAGCGCGGCGCGCAGGGTATTTTTGTCTACGTGGTGAGCGAGGATTTGACGGTGTCGATGCGCCCGGTGAAAACCGGCGTGGTTGAAGGCAACCGCATCCTCATTGAAACCGGCGTCAAGGCGGGAGAGCGCGTGGTGACGGACGGCATGGACCGGCTGCGTGACGGCATGAAAGTCGAACTCGCCAGTCGCGAAAGCGCGGGCAAAGGCGACGGCAAAGGCAAGGGCGGCGGCAAAAAAGGCGGGCGGCGCGCTGCGGCCGAAGCCGAGGCCGCGGCAGCAGCGGCGAAGGGCGACGATGGCAAAGGCGGCGCGGCGAAATCCGATGCACCCAAGGGTGAAACGGCAAAGGGTGAAAAAAGCGATGCGATGAGCAACGACGCACCGAAGAAAGATGCGCCGCGCGGCGATAGACCCAAGCGTGACAAAGGTGCGGTCGAGGGCGTACCGGCTGAAGCGGCAAAGGCTGCCGCTACGGACGCGCCACCAAGCGACGGCGAGCCGCGCAAAAAGGGCAAAGGCAACTGGGGCAAGAAGGAACAGGCGAATGAGTAATCTGGAGGTAATTGTTCAGCGTGAACTGCAAAATCAACAGCTTCCCTCACCCCTGGCCGGCTCCGCCCCCCTCGCTGCGCTCTCACCGGAGGGAGAGGGGGACGACCCTCGCCCTTCGGGACAAGGGAACACTTGCAGCGGAGCAGAGGGTGGCGCGCAGCGCCGGGTGAGGGAGGTTTTTGACTTTTCGTTCGCCCTGAATGGTTACGATTTAAATTCCATGCGACCTGCGACATTTTCGTTTGGCAGCGCTTACGCTATCGTGATCCCGGTTATGGATTTTCTTTGCGTTAATAATGCATTGGGGGTTTTCGCATGAACCTCTCACGCCTGTTCATCGAGCGGCCGGTAGCAACATCGCTGATGATGGTGGCGATATTGCTGTCCGGCATCATCGCCTACCGCCTGCTGGCGTTGTCGGCGTTGCCACAGGTGGATTACCCGACGATACAGGTGGTGACGTTTTATCCGGGGGCGAGCCCCGAGGTTACAGCCTCGTCAATCACAGCGCCCCTGCAGCGTCAGTTTGGGCAGATGCCGGGCTTAAAGCAGATGTCGTCCACCAGTTCTGGTGGCGCTTCGGTGGTGACGCTGCAATTCAATCTTGAGCTGGAGCTCGACGTGGCCGTGCAGAGCGTGCAGGCGGCGATCAACGCCGGCGCCAATCTGCTGCCTGCCGATTTGCCGGCGCCGCCGGTCTACAGCAAAGTCAATCCGGCGGACGCGCCGATATTGACGCTCGGCATTTCGTCAAAATCGCTGCCGATGACGCAGGTGCAGAATCTCGCCGACACGCGCGTGGCGCAAAAAATTTCGCAAATGTCCGGCGTGGGTCTGGTCACGCTGTCGGGCGGGCAGCGTCCGGCGGTGCGCGTGCAGGCCAACCCGCACGCGCTGGCGTCGAACAATCTGAGCATGGAGGATGTGCGCACGGCGATCGCCGCGGCCAACGTCAACGCGGCCAAGGGCAGTTTTGACGGCCCCGAGCGCGCTTACACCATCGACGCCAATGATCAGCTGCAATCGGCGGCGGAATACAAAAAGGTGGTGGTCGCCTTTCGCAACGGCGCGCCGCTGCATCTGTCGGATGTCGCTGATGTGATTGAAGACGCCGAGAACACGCGGCTGGCGGCGTGGATGAACGATACACCCGCGATCATCATGAACATCCAGCGCCAGCCGGGCGCCAACGTAATTGAAGTGGTGGACCGCATCAAGGCGCTGCTGCCGCAACTGCAGGGTGCATTGCCGGCATCGGTGGATATTCAGGTGCTCACCGACCGCACCGTGACCATACGCGCGTCGGTCAAAGATGTGCAGTTTGATCTGTTGCTGGCGGTGGCGCTGGTGGTGATGGTGATTTTTCTGTTTCTGCGCAACGTGGCGGCGACGATTATCCCCAGCGTGGCGGTGCCGCTGTCGCTGGTAGGCACCTTCGGCGTAATGTATCTCGCGGGATTTTCGATCAACAATCTGACACTGATGGCGCTCACCATCGCCACCGGCTTCGTGGTCGATGACGCAATTGTGATGATCGAAAACATCAATCGCTATATCGAAAAAGGCGACTCGCCGATGGAGGCGGCGTTAAAGGGTTCCAAGCAGATCGGCTTTACTATCATCTCGCTGACCATATCCCTGATCGCGGTGCTGATACCGCTGTTGTTCATGGGCGACGTGGTGGGCCGCCTGTTCCGTGAATTCGCGATCACGCTGGCGGTGGCGATTTTGATTTCCGCGGTGGTGTCGCTGACACTGACGCCGATGATGTGCGCGCGGCTGCTGCATCACACGCCGGTCGCCGAGCAAACAACGTTTTATCGTGTGACCGGTCAGTGGTTTGATGCCATCATCGCGCAGTATGGGCGCATGCTGACTTGGGTGCTGGCGCGTCAGGGCCTGACGCTGCTCGTCTTCATCGGCACGATGGCATTGGCGGTTGTATTGTATGTATCTGTTTCCAAAGGGTTTTTTCCGAATCAGGACACAGGGGTTATTCAGGGTATTTCCGAAGCGCCGCAAACGGTGTCGTTTGCCGCGATGTCAGAACGCCAGGAGTCGCTGGCGAAAGTGTTGCTCACCGACCCGGCGGTGGAAAGCGTCTCGTCGTTCATCGGTGTTGACGGCCAGAACACCACGCTCAACAGTGGGCGCATGCTGATTAACCTGAAACCGCACGCGCAGCGTCCGGCAGCCAGCGTGGTGATGCGCCGGCTGCAGGAGCGCGCCTCGCACCTGGCCGGCATCACGCTCTATATGCAGCCGGTGCAGGATCTCACTATCGAAGATCGCGTCAGCCGCACGCAGTATCAATTTACGCTTGATACCGCGAAGCTGGAAGACCTCACGCTGTGGACACCGCGCGTGGTGGAGCGCCTGTCGCGACTGCCGCAGTTAAGCGACGTGGCGAGCGACTTGCAGAACGAGGGCTTGCAGGCTTATCTGGAGATAGACCGCGATACCGCAGGGCGGCTCGGTGTCACACCGGCTTCGATCAACACCGCGCTCTACAATGCCTTCGGCCAGCGGCTGATTTCAACCATCTTCACGCAGACCAGCCAGTACCGTGTGGTGCTCGAAGTAAAACCCGAATATCGCGTGGGACCGGCGGCGCTCACCGAGATTTATGTGCCCACATCCAATGGCACGCAAATACGCCTGAGCGAAGTCACGCGGCTGGTCGAAAAACCGGGGACGCTGGCGATCAATCAAATCGCGCAGTTTCCGTCGGCCACGGTATCGTTTAATTTAGCGCCCGGCGTGGCGTTGGGCGACGCGGTAAAAGCGATTGAATCCGCCGAGCGCGAACTGGCGCTGCCCGCCAGCATACGCACCAGTTTTCAGGGCGCGGCACTGGCGTTTCGCGCCTCGCTCACCGATACGCTGCTGCTGATACTGGCCGCCATTGTCACCATGTACATCGTGCTGGGAGTACTCTACGAGAGTTATATTCATCCGGTGACGATACTCTCCACGCTGCCCTCGGCGGGTGTGGGCGCGCTGCTGGCGCTGCTGATGGCGCGCTTGGATCTGGGCATCATCGGCATCATCGGTATTATTCTGTTGATCGGCATCGTGAAAAAAAACGCGATCATGATGATCGACTTCGCGCTCGATGCCGAGCGTTATGAAGGAAAAACGCCGCGCGAGGCGATCTACCAGGCGTGCCTGCTGCGCTTTCGGCCGATCATGATGACGACGATGTGCGCCCTGCTCGGCGCGCTACCGTTGATGATCGGCACCGGTGTGGGCTCGGAATTACGTTACCCGCTGGGCGTTACCATGGTGGGCGGCTTGATCGTAAGCCAGATACTCACGTTGTTTACCACACCGGTGATTTATCTCGTATTTGACCGTCTGTCGCGGCGCGCGCGCGGTGAAGCGGTTGATAGCGTAGCGGTTGCAGCGGAACGCACGCCGTCATGAACTTCGCTGAACCGTTCATCCGCCGTCCGGTTGCCACCACCCTGCTGACCATCGGTCTGGCGCTGGCGGGTGCGCTGTCGTTTAATCTGTTGCCGGTGTCGCCACTGCCGCAGGTGGATTTTCCGACCATCTCGGTGCAGGCGTCGCTGCCCGGCGCCAGCCCGGAGACGATGGCGGCAACGGTGGCCACACCGCTGGAGCGCGCGCTGGGCAAGATCGCCGGCGTCACCGAGATTACCTCATCGAGTTCGCTCGGCAATACGCGCGTCACGCTGCAATTCGAGTTGAGCCGCAATATCGATGGCGCTGCGCGCGACGTGCAGGCGGCAATCAACGCTTCACGTTCCGAGCTGCCCACCAGCCTGCCGCGCAACCCAGTCTATCGCAAGGTGAATCCGGCGGATGCGCCGATCATGATACTGGCGCTCACCTCCGATACCTACGACCGCGGACAAATGTATGACGCGGCTTCGACCCTGGTCGCGGAGAAGTTATCGCAGGTAAAAGGCGTGGGACAGGTGACGGTCGCCGGCAGCGCGCTGCCGGCGGTGCGTGTGGAACTCAATCCCACCGCGTTGAACAAATACGCCATCGGTTTTGAAGAAGTGCGCGCCGCCATTATTGCAACCAACGCCAACCGGCCCAAGGGCGTGGTCGAAGAGGGCGACAAGCAGTGGCAGATTTACGCCAACGATCAGGCGCGCACTGCGGCTGAATATGTCCCGCTGATCGTGGCGTATCGCGGCGGCGCGGCAGTGCGTCTGGGTGAGGTGGCCGAGGTGGTGGATTCGGTGCAGGATTTACGCAACGCCGGCATTTCCAACGGCAAACCGGCGGTGCTGGTGCTGCTCTACCGGCAGCCCGGCGCCAACATCATCGAAACCGCCGACCGCGTGCGCGCGGTGATGCCGCAATTGGCGGCCGCGCTGCCGGGGGCCATCGACATGAATGTGGTGATGGAGCGCACCACCACCATCCGCGCCTCGTTGAACGAAATTGAGCGCACGCTGCTGATATCGATGGTGCTGGTGATCATGGTGGTGTTTATCTTTTTGCGTAACTGGCGCGCCACGCTGATTCCCAGCGTCGCCGTGCCGGTGTCGCTGATCGGTACTTTCAGTGTGATGTACCTGTGCGGCTTCAGTCTGAATAATCTGTCGCTGATGGCGCTGACGGTGGCGGCGGGGTTCGTGGTGGACGATGCCATCGTGGTGCTGGAGAACGTGTCGCGGCATATCGAAAAAGGGGCGACCCCTTTCGAAGCCGCTTTGCGCGGCGTGCAGGAGGTTGCGTTCACGGTAATCTCGATCAGCATTTCGTTGATCGCGGTGTTCATTCCGATATTGATGATGGGCGGGATTATCGGACGCTTGTTCCGTGAATTCGCCGTTACCTTGTCGGTGGCGATCCTGATTTCATTGGTGATCTCACTCACCACCACGCCGATGATGTGTGCGCGTTTGCTCAAGCAACACGCTGACAAACCGGGGCGTGTGGCGGCGCGGGCCGAGGCGGTGTTCGCGTGGGTGCGGCGCGGCTATGAACGCAGCTTGGGCTGGTCGCTGCGTCATTCGCTGCTGGTGATGCTGGTGCTGTTTGCCACCATCGCACTCAATGTTTACCTGTATATCATTGTGCCTAAAGGGTTTTTTCCGCAGCAGGATACCGGCCGCTTGACCGGTTCGTTACAGGCGGACCAGGCCAGCTCGTTTCAGGCGGTGCGCGTGAAGCTGGCGCAGTTCATTGAAATCGTGCAAAGCGATCCGGCGGTGGCTAGCGTTACCGGATTTACCGGCGGCGGCCAGCGCAACGGCGGTTTCATGTTTATTTCGTTAAAGCCGCTCAAAGAGCGCGGCATTTCGGCAGATAAGGTCATCGCGCGGCTGCGGCCCAAACTCGGTGCGGTGGCGGGCGCCAATCTGTTTTTGAATCCGGTGCAGGATATCCGTATCGGCGGGCGCCAAAGCAACACAGCGTATCAGTACACACTGCGCTCCGAAAACCTGGAAGACCTGCGGCGCTGGACGCCGCTCCTGCAGCGCGCGCTGCAGGAACTCCCGCAACTGGCGGATGTGAATTCCGATCAGCAGGTGCGCGGCCTGCAAACCACGCTTACCATCGACCGCGCAACCGCGGCGCGCATGGGCATCACTACCCGCGCGATAGATACCGCACTCAATCTCGCCTACGGGCAGGCGCAGGTGGCGACCATCTATTCGTCGGTCAATCAGTATCGCGTGGTGATGGAAGTCGCCCCGCAGTACTGGCAGGGACCCGAAGCGCTCGACAAGCTGTATTTGCTGTCACCCACGCGCGGGCAGGTGCCGCTGTCGGCGGTGGCGCGTTATGAATTGACCAACACCGCACTCTCGGTGAATCATCAGGGTCAGTTCGCGGCGGCGACGATTTCGTTCAATCTGCCGGTGGGGGTATCGCTGTCCGATGCGGTGACGGCAGTCAATGCGACGATGGCGCAGATTGGCGTGCCCGGCACGATCTACGGCAGTTTTCAGGGCACCGCGCGCACCTTTCAGGCTTCGCTCGATAGCCAGCCGTGGCTGATACTGGCGGCGCTGATCACGGTGTATATCGTGCTCGGCATACTGTATGAGAGTTACATCCATCCGGTCACGATTATTTCAACACTGCCCTCGGCGGGCGTGGGCGCACTGCTGGCTTTGTGGCTGTTCAATACCGAGTTCAGCATTATCGCCATGATCGGCGTGATACTGCTGATCGGCATTGTTAAAAAGAATGCGATCATGATGATCGACTTTGCCATTGCTGCCGAGCGCGATAACAACATCGGTCCGCGTGAGGCGATTTATCAGGCGTGTGTGTTGCGTTTCCGCCCGATCATGATGACGACAATGGCAGCGTTGCTGGGCGCGATACCGCTCGCCATCGGCACCGGCGACGGCGCGGAACTGCGCCAGCCGCTGGGCATCGCCATCGTCGGCGGCCTGGTGATGAGCCAGTTGCTGACGCTCTACACCACGCCGGTGGTTTATCTCTACCTTGATCGTTTCCGCTTGTGGTGTTTGCAGTTGCGCGGCAAGCCGGCAGCGGGGATGGTGTTGCAAGCAGCGGAAGTGAGACAATGAAATTCAAGGTCAAGCCACCGAGGATACAGAGGTCACAGAGAGTCTTTTGGTTTTCGATTTTCTCTGTGACCTCTGTGTCCTCAGTGGCAAATGTTTTTTTTGTATTCGTGGGTATTTTGCTGCTCACGGCATGCGTCAGTGGCCCGGATTATCGTCGTCCGCAACAGGTGACACCGCCGGCCTACAAAGAATCCAAAGACTGGAAAATCGCCGAGCCGCGCGATAATGTGCCGCGCGGCAAGTGGTGGGAGATATTTGCCGACGGGCAGTTAAACGCGCTGGCGGACAAGGTGAGCGTATCCAACCAGAGTCTGCGTCTGGCCGAAGCGCAGTACCGGCGTGCGCAGGCACTGGCGCAATCCGCGCGCGCGTCGTTATTCCCGTCGCTGACGGCTGCGCTGGGTATTACGCGCAGCGGTTCGGCCACGCGCGGTGCGGCAACCAATTACGATGTGGGCGCCAGTACCAGTTGGGATGCCGATGTGTGGGGGCGTGTGCGCCGCAACGTTGAATCCAGCGCGGCTACGGCTGCGGCCACCGCCGCTGATCTGGAAGCGGTGCGTCTGCTGGTGCAGTCGGAATTGGTGATCAATTACCTGCAACTGCGTGTGCTCGATACGCAGAAGAAACTGCTCGACGAAACCGCAGAAGCCTACGCCAGATCATTGCAGCTCACGCTAAACCGCTACAAGGCGGGGCTTGCCGGGCGCGTGGACGTGGCGCAAGCCGAAGCGCAACTGAAGAGCACACAGGCGCAAGCCATCGACACCGGCGTGCAGCGCGCGCAACTGGAGCATGCCATCGCGGTGCTGCTGGGCGCAGCGCCGGCGGAGTTTGCGCTGCCGGCGGCGCCCATCAAGGTGGCCATACCGTCGATCCCGGCGGGGCTGCCCTCGGAATTGCTGGAGCGCCGGCCGGACATCGCTGCCGCGGAACGGCGCGTGGCGGCTGCCAACGCGCAAATCGGCGTAGCCAAGGCGGCGTTTTATCCGTCGTTGACGTTATCCGGCAGCGCTGGTTTCCAGAGCAGCAGCTTCGCGCGCTGGCTTAGCGCACCAAGCCGCGTGTGGTCGCTGGGACCGGACCTGGCGCTTTCCCTCTTTGACGGCGGTTTGCGCCGCGCATTGACCGAACAGGCGCTTGCATCCTATGACGCCAGCGCCGCCAGCTACCGGCAGACCGTGCTCATCGCATTTCAGGAGGTTGAAGACAACCTCGCCACGCTGCGCATACTGGAACTGGAAGCGAAAGTGCAGGAAGAAGCGGTGCGCGCCGCGCGGCAGTCGGTTGAACTCACCACCAATCAGTACAAAGCGGGCCTCGTCAGCTACCTCAATGTGGTGACTGTGCAGGCCACGTTGCTGAGCAATGAACGCACTGCGCTGTCGTTGCTCGGCCGCCGCTTGACTGCGGCGGCGCAGCTGGTGCGCGCGCTGGGTGGCGGGTGGACGGTTGAAGGCAGGGTGGCGGGGAAGTAAGGCTAATGACCCATCCAACCCTGCTCATCAGCGGCATCTGCACCTCACAATTCGCGAAAGTACGCGAAGAATTCGAACGCAACTTTGTTGAGCGCGGCGAAGTCGGCGCCGCTGTCTGCGTCTATCAGGACGGCCAAAAAGTCGTAGACCTGTGGGGCGGCCACAAAGACCTCGCGCGCACCGTGCCGTGGGCAGAAGACACCATCGTCATCATGAACTCGGTGGCGAAAAGCATGTGCGCGCTGTGCACGCACATCCTGCTTGATCGTGGGCTGGTGGATTTTGACGCGCCGGTGGCGCGCTACTGGCCCGAGTTCGCCGCCGCTGGTAAAGAAAGCGTGCTGGTGCGCCATGTGTTGTCGCACAGCTGCGGCGTGATCTACTGCGATCACGCGCCGCCGGGCTCATGGTTCGACTGGCCGGTGCATATCCGCGCCCTCGAACAGCAGGCGCCGGCGTGGGCGCCGGGCACAAAAGGCGCCTACAATTCCATCAACATCGGCTACATCCTCGGCGAAATCATCCGCCGCGTCACCGGCAAAACCGTGGGTACCTTTCTGCGCGAGGAAGTTAGCAGCAAACTTGGCGCAGACTACAACATAGGCTTGAAGCCGGAAGAAATCGCACGCGTTTCCGACATGCACCGGAATCCGAAAAACGGATTTTTCAAAATCGCCGGCGACGACACCACGCCACTGGGCCGCGCCTTTCGTTCCGCGCCGAAGATGGGTTACTTTCAGAACTGCCGCGAAATACGCGAACTTGAAGTGGCATCCTTCGGCGGCCACGGCAGCGCACGCGCCATGGCCCGCATTTATGCCATGCTTGCCGGAAATGGAATCATCGACGGCGTGCGCCTGCTAAGTGCTGCAGCGGTAGAGCGCGCATCGCAACTGGTGTGGGAAGACGACTGCATCATGACCCAGCGCCGCATTCGCATGGGCTACGGTTTCATGCACAACGAACCCAACACCGTGCCCATGGGGGCGAACCTGAGAGCCTTTGGCCACACCGGCACCGGCGGCGCGTTTGCGTGGTGCGACCGCGAACGCAATCTGTCGTTTGCCTACTGCACCAATTTTCAGCGCGAGGGGCCGGGGATCGGGCCGCGTGGCGCGGCGCTGGGCGTGGCGGCGGGCGGGGGTAAGCGGCCGGGGTGGTTGAGCTGAAGTGCGGTTTAACGTCAGGTGTAGTTGTAAGATGTTTTTCAGAGAGTATAAATTTTGGCCATGTTGGCTCCCTGTAAAAAGGTTTACTACAACGTCAAAAACATTTTAACCACAGATAAACACAGATGAACACGGATAACTTCCAAAGCAGTTAATCTTGCCCTTATCTGTGTTTAATTTTCAGTCGAGTTTTATGCCTGTCTGCTACTGCACTTTTTTCCACCACCACCGGTTGGCCAAGTTGCTCGGATATGAACTCCAGTGGTGAAACAGCGCGGGTGATGTTAGCAGCAGCGCGCTGTTGCGACAAACTGCCGCTAACCCATCGCACGCCGCAAATGCGGCCCGCGCACCTCCGGTTTGGCATGCCGCAGCCAGCGCTGTGCGTGAGGCCGCTTGGCATACACCGCGTCAAACAAGGCTTCCAGCCGCACATGCGTGCCGCGCATGGCATCGATCACGGATTTCGCCCAATCAAAATATTCGATCTGGCGTTTTAGCGGCCAGCGCGCAGGCGGATTCGCCGCCACATCGCGCAGATTGCAGATTTTATCCGCCAGCTTGACCAGCTGCGCCTTGCGCGTGAGATGCGGCCCGTGCTTGACTTGCAGTTCCTTGCGCTTGCGCTTCTTGAGTTTTTTGTTGTCGGTGACTTCGATTACGATATCGCGAACTTCGTTGCCGAACGCCGCCGCAAGCTCAGCGGGCGTGGTCTCGGTGTCTTCGAGCGTGTCGTGCAAAATGGCCGCGATCAACACTGTGGTATCCATCACGCGCGCTTCCTGCACCAGCACATTGGCAAGATCTATCGGATGATTGATATACGGCGACGCCTCGGGATCTTTGCGCCGCTGATGACGATGCTTTTTCGCCGCGAAGTCGATGGCTTTCAACAGCAATGCGTGTCGGGATTGCATACCTTGACCTCAAGTATTGTAAGTATCTGTTTTCATTGAATAATTATATCATCACTCAGCACCGGTCAAGCTACAGGATAGAATGCCGCCCTCCTTCATTAAACGCCGACTTGAGCTGCCCGATGACCCCCGCTCACAATAGCCTCGAGCATCTGCGCGAACGCATCAAAGCCTTCGCCGCAGAACGCGATTGGGATCAATTTCACAATCCAAAAAATCTCGCCATGGCGCTCGCCGGTGAAGTGGGTGAACTGGTGGAACATTTTCAGTGGCTGACCTTTGATGAGGCCGCCAATCTGCCTCCCGCTACCAAAGAAGCGGTGGCGCTGGAGTGCGCGGATGTGCTGCTGTTCCTGCTGCGGCTCGCCGACAAGCTGGAGATTGACCTTGCCGCGGCCGCGGAAAAGAAGCTGGAAATTAATGCACTGAAGTATCCTGTGGAAAAGTCTCGCGGCAAGGCGACGAAGTATGACAAACTCTGAAGTGCCGTGAACGAGTTAACGAGTGAACGGGTGAACGAGTAAAACCCTTCACCCTGCCCCGCCGCCACTCGTTCACTCGTTAACCCGTTCACTCGTTCACCGCCGTTAAAAAATGCTCTCCTACCGCCACTTATTCCACGCCGGAAGTTTCGCCGACGTCTTCAAACACGTGCTGCTGACGCGGCTGATGTTTGCGCTGAACGAAAAAGACAAGCCGTATTTTTTCCTCGACACCCATGCCGGCACCGGCCTCTATGATTTGTCGCATCCGTGGGCACAAAAAGGGCGCGAGTTCGAAAGCGGCATCAAAAAATTGTGGGATCGCAAGGACATTCCCGCGGCGATGAAACCCTACATGGACATGGTGCGTGAGGAAAACGCCGACGGACATTTGCGGTATTACCCCGGTTCGCCACGCCTCGCGCGCCGCCTGATCCGGCCCATCGACCGCATCGCGCTCACCGAACTGAACAAGACCGATTGCGCCGCACTGCACGCGTTATTCGCGCGCGATCGCCGGGTAAACGTGCAATTGCTGGACGGCTATCAGGCACTCAAGGCGCACCTGCCACCCAAAGAACGGCGCGGCCTGGTGCTGATTGATTCGTCGTTCGACCGCGCACGCGAATTTGCACGCATTGCCACCGCGCTGCATGAAGCGCATACGCGCTGGCAAACCGGCACTTACGCCATCTGGTATCCGCTGATGGGCGCGGGCGTGATACGCGGCTTTGAGCGCGCCATTGAAGATGCCGGCATCCGCAAGGTGTTGCAATTCGAGCTGTCGATCCTGCCGGAGGATGCATCCACTATACCCGGCTGCGGCATGATCATCGTCAACCCGCCGTGGAAATTCGACACCGAAATGCGCACGCTGCTGCGCTGGTTGTGGTCGGTGCTGAACGTCAAAAGCGCAGGCGGCGTCAAAGTGCATTGGGTGGTGCGGGAGTAACGCGTTACTTCATCGCGTTCCAGAATTTCTCCAGCCGCTTGTACGACATCGGATACGGCGTCTTCAATTCCTGCGCGTAGAGCGACACGCGCAGTTCTTCGAGATGCCAGCGCAACTGCTGCAAACGCGCATCGACCGTGCCTGCCTGCGTCTGTTTTTCCAGCAATTCTTCGTAGCGCTTCCACCAGCCGCCGATAGTGGCTGCATGCCTTGCATCGCGTTCGCCGTGTTCAATATCGCGCGGATATTTTTCCAGCCGTTTTTGCATGGCCTGCAGATAACGCGGCAAGTGCGAGAGTTGCTCCCACGGCGTGGCGGCGAACCAGCCTTTGAAAATCAGCCGCGACAGTTGCGCTTTTATATCCGCTGCGGGCCTTGCGAGCGGTCCCTTCGCGGCGCCTACCGCCAGCGACACCTGGTGATATTCCACGCCTATCGCCGCCAACAGCCTGCACGCGCCTTCACTCACTGCCGGCAGGCGCGTGCGTGCGCGCTTGAGTTGCGCTTCGTAATCTTTCTGGCTGCGTGGTAACGCATCTTCACCGATGAACGCGCGGTCGGTGATGGCGGTGATAACGTCTTCACGCAGATCATCCACACCCGCCACGCCGCGCAACTGCATGGCCGCCTGCTCAAAACCGCGTAAATTCTTTTCCAGTTGCTTCATTTGCTCTTTGAGCGCGAGGCGCATCAGCCGTGTGACGCCCAGACGCATGGCCGAGTCCGCCGTGGATTTCACATCAAAAAGCCGGATCGCGACACTGTCGCGCTGATCCACCAGCGCCGGATAACCGGTGAGCTTGCGACCATTGTGGGTGAACGCCAGTTGCTCCGGCAGATCGCCACAATCCCACACGCGAATGTTGTCGCGCTCGAGGCCGGTTTCAACTTTAGCGAAAGTCAGTTGTGCCGCCTGCCCCAGTTGAGCTTTCAGTGCCGCCAGATCGCGACCGCCCGCCAGTTCACGCCCTGCGTCGTCGACCACCCTGAAATTCATTTTCAGATGCGCCGGTATCTCGGCGCCATCCCACACATCCGCGGCAACCGGCTGGCCTGCGCGTTGCCGCACAAAGTTCGCCAGCGCCGCGACAAACGGCCGGCTTGCGTCGCTGCCGGTAAGAAACGCCGTCACCTGCTCCGGAATGGGAAACAGATTGCGGCGCAAGGCTTTCGGCAGCACCTTCAGGTAGGCGGATACCTTGTCGCGTATCATTCCCGGCGCCAGCCAATCGAACGGCGTGTCATCCAGCGTGTTTAAGAGATGCAGCGGCACCGTGACCGTCACGCCGTCAAGTGGATGCGCGGGCTCAAAACGATAGCACAGTTGGTACGTCACATCACCCACGCGCAACGTTTCGGGAAACTGCGCCTCGGTAATGTCCATCGCCGAGTGCCGCATCAGGTACTCGCGCGTGAGATACAACAACTGCGGATTGCTCTGCTCCGCCTCGCAGCGCCACGCATCGAACGCTGCACCGTTGTGGATTTGCAGCGGCACTGCCGCGTCGTAAAACGCGAACAGCGTGTGCTCATCGACCAGCACATCGCGCTTGCGCGCCTTGTGCTCCAGCGCCTGCACTTCTTTTATAACCTTCTGATTTTGAGAGAAAAATTTAGCTGTCGTCGCGTAGTCGCCTTCGACCAGCGCGCGCCGGATGAAGATCTCGCGCGCCTCGCGCGGATTGATCGGGCCATAGTGAACGCTGCGCTTGGGCACGATGGTCAGGCCATACAGCGTGACGCGTTCATACGCCGTGACCATCGCGCGATCTTTCTCCCAATGCGGATCAAAGTAGTGGCGCTTCACCATTTCGCCCGCAATGCGCTCTATCCAATCGGGGTCAATCTTCGCCGCACAGCGTGCGTAGAGCCGCGTGGTTTCCACCAGTTCAGCAGCCATCACCCACTTTGGCTGCGCCTTGCGCAACACCGAACCGGGAAAAATCGTGAACTTGATGCCGCGTGCGCCGAGATATTCGACCTCATCGTTTTTGAATCCGAGATTGCCCAGTAGCCCGGCCAGCAGCGCGCGATGGATTTGCTCAAACGTAGCGGGAATTTCATTCTCGCGCAAACCCATTTCGCCGGTGAGCGCGGCGAGTTGTCCGTGTATATCGCGCCATTCGCGCAGCCGCCGCTGCGAAAGGAAGTGTTCCTGCAACTGATCGGCCAGCTTGCGGTTGGATTTCCGGTGTTTGATCGCCTGGTCAAAAAATGTCCAGATTTTCAGGTACGCCATGAAATCCGAACGCTCGTCCTGAAACGGCTGATGCGCGCGGTCGGCCGCTTCGGCGCGATCAAACGGCCGGTCGCGCGGATCCTGCACCGACAATGCGGAGGCGATGATCAGCACTTCATCCAGGCAATTTTCCTGTTTGGCGGCGATAATCATGCGTGAAATGCGCGGATCAATCGGGAATTTCGCCAGTTGCCAGCCCACCGGCGTGAGTTGGTTTTCGTCATCCACCGCGCCCAGTTCGGCCAGCAATTGATAACCGTCGGCGATCATGCGCGGCGGCGGCGGCTCCAGAAACGGAAAATCCTCCACATCACCGATTTTCAGTGACTTCATGCGCAGAATCACCGACGCCAGTGACGAGCGCAGAATTTCCGGATCGGTGAATTCGTCGCGCGCGGCGAAATCTTCCTCGTCATAGAGACGGATGCACACGCCAGCCGCCACGCGCCCGCAACGCCCGGCGCGCTGATTGGCCGAGGCGCGCGAGATTTTCTCAACCTGCAGCAATTCAACCTTGTTGCGGTAACTGTAGCGGTTCACCCGCGACAACCCCGGATCAATCACATAACGTATGCCGGGCACCGTGAGCGAGGTCTCCGCCACATTGGTGGCGAGCACAATGCGCCGTCCGCTGTGCGGCTTGAACACACGATCCTGTTCTTCGAACGACAAGCGCGCGAACAGCGGCAGGATTTCCGCGCCGCTGGGGTGATGTTTGCGCAGCGCCTCGGCAGTTTCGCGGATTTCACGCTCGCCCGGCAGGAATACCAGAATATCGCCACCCGTCCTGTCACGCGCGAGATCGTCCACCGCGTCGAGAATCGCCGCCTCGATGTCCTCGTCGGTCGATTCTTCGTTCGCGCGAGCGAAAGCTCGAACCGCCCCTCTACCTTGGGGACTAAGGAACACTTGAAGCGGAGCAGAGGGGTCGGGGGTGAGGGCTGCCAACTTTTCCCTGGATTTATCTTTCGTTTTCAGCGGACGATAGCGCACCTCCACCGGATACATGCGCCCCGAAACCTCAATCACCGGAGCACCGTTAAAGTGTGTCGAAAACCGCCCGGCATCAATGGTCGCGGAGGTAACGATCACCTTCAAATCCGGGCGTAGCGGCAGCAATCGCTTCAGGTAGCCCAGCAGAAAATCGATGTTCAGACTGCGTTCGTGAGCCTCGTCGATAATGATCGTGTCGTAGGCACGCAGTTCCCGGTCGCCCTGCGTTTCGGCCAGCAGAATGCCATCGGTCATCAACTTGATGTAGGTGTTGGACGACACCTTGTCCGAGAAGCGCACTTTGTAACCCACCGCCTGCCCAAGCGGGCTTTTCAATTCCTGCGCAATGCGCATCGCCACCGTGCGCGCGGCGATGCGTCGCGGCTGGGTGTGCCCGATCAAGCCCTGCACGCCGCGCTGCAATTCCAGACAGATTTTCGGCAATTGCGTGGTTTTGCCGGAACCGGTTTCGCCGCACACAATCACCACTTGATGATCCCGTATGGCTCGCGCGATTTCCTCCCGCATCACCACCACGGGCAAGTCGTCCGGGTAAGCCGGTCGCGGCAAATTGGCCAGCCGCGTTTCGAGTTCAGCCGGTGTGCGTCGAGTCATTTCGGGGCCACCGAGTTACAGCAGGGGCGCATTTTACAGCAGCGGCCAACATCCCTATAAAATAGCAAAATGCAGCAACACCGGGAAGACAAAAAAGCGGCGGCGGACCACAAGGATCCGCACCACAATCTCAAATCAAACGTGGAACGCGACAAATCCGAGCGTGAGGCGCGGCAGCAAAAGCAACAAGAACTGCGCGAACAACGCAGGAACGATCTGGAGCGACGGCGCCGTGAGAAAGCGGCGGAGCGCTAAGGTCTGAAACGGAATTAAAATTTCATACCGACGCGAACTTCGGGAAGATGAGTTATTGAGAATTACCTTCCCACGTGAGAACTTTTCCCTCGTCCTAATCCTTCTCCCGGAGGCTAACCTATGCACACATCTCCCGTAGCTCGGAAGGAGTCCGAAGGACGTATTCCGGGAAGAAGCACCGCTATTTCAGTTGTCACAAGGTTTCGTGATCCTCAATAGGTGTAGCATTCCCTTACACTGATGCCGGGGTGAAAGTCGAATAAAATGCAATCGTCCTCTGGCAGCACACGCCAGGCGACTCGCCATCAGCCGCAACACGTGTGCGCACCATCAGGTGTTTAACGAGAACGGAGACAAAGTCATGTCAGCAAATCTGAAATCGATGAACCAGCGGGCCGACGAAATCGAATTGCAGCAGATTGAAGAGATGGACAAACGCATTGTCGCGCGCTCGATGTTGTATTGCCTGGCCGCCGGCGAGGACTCCATAGGGCCGCCCATCAACTACGGTCCGGGCGCCCACCTGCAGATGGGCGAGGACCCGCGCCTGAAGAAGATGCCGGAAAAACCCACGCTGCTGGATTTCTTCCGCCTGCGTCTGTCGCCGGGCCGGGGCTTTCAGCATCTGCTGCAAAGCGCCAACCTGGCGCAAAAGAACGGCGTGCCGGAGCAGACTGTGTTCGCCTGCCTGCTGCACGACATCTCGGTGGTGGGTTTCATCCGTTCCGACCACGGTTATTGGGGGGCGCAACTGATCGCGCCCTATGTGGACGAGGAGGTGAGCTGGGCCATCCGCGCCCATCAGGCGTTGAGATTTTATGCGGATGAGTCAGTCGGTTATGGATATCCCGACATGTACGTGCGCATGTTTGGCGAAGGCTACCGTCCGGATGCCTATATCGAATCGGCCTATCAGGAAGCCAGGAAACACCAGTGGTATATGACCGCACGCATGATCTGCGTGAACGATTTGTATTCCTTCGATCCCAATCTTGAGATCAAGCTGGAGCAGTTCGAGGATGTGATCGGGCGCAATTTCAAACAGCCGAGGGAAGGCTTGGGCAACGATAACTCGCCCGCCTCGCACATGTGGCGCACGCTGCGCCGGCCCAGCAACGCGCTGTGAATCGCGGGGTGTTGCGGGTGGCTGAACTGGTGCTGATTCGTACGCACAAACGGCGCGCAATACAAGCCTAAACGTCAAGGAGTCTCGCATGCAAAATACTCAACTTAAGGAAAGCCGCCTCAACATTCGCTGCGACGCTCATGCGCGCGAATTGCTGGATAGGGCCGCAAGCTACGCCCATGTCAGCGTTTCAGAGTTCGTTCTTGCGCACGCGCTGGCCTCTGCGGAAAAAGTGGTTCAATCCAACGAGAACATTACATTGAAGCCGGAAGCCTTCCGCTCATTCCTGGCGCTACTGGATAAGCCTGTCCGTCCCAATGCGGCATTGAAAAAAGCGTTCAAGTGTCATGCGAAGCAAGTTTCGCGGTGACGCTGTACCGTATCCGCGCGTTCGACAGAACCGACCCCTGAGTGCTCTGTTGATTCATCCTTGAGGCAGCCGCTACTCCGCCACGATGTTGTTGCGGCGGATCACCTCCGCGCAGCGCGCCCGCTCTTTTTTCAGGACCGCAGCGAACTCCTCCGGTGTGTCGAAGATCGGGATCAAGGCCAATGTGTCGAGCCTTTCCTTGAACTAGGGGGATTTCATCAACTTGATAATCTCCCCACTCAGACGCTGGATGATTGCGAGGGGCGTGCCTGTCGGAGCGGCGACGCTGAAGGAAGGGGTGGACTCGGCGCTTGGGTAGCCGGCGTCGGCGAAACTGGGCGTGTTGGGCAGATGGTACGTGCGATGTGACGCTGCGAGCGTTACGAGCTTCTTCGCTTGAACGTGCGGCCGCACGGTATTGACGTCGGATACCATGAAAGCGATTTCACCACGAAGCAGTCCCACCAGCGCCTGCGCCGCGCCCTTGTACGGCACGTGCAGGAACTTCACTTTTGCGGCATCTTCGAGCATCTTCACGGCCAGATTGCCCGAGCTGGCTGCTCCCGCGGAACCGTACGTGAGCCCTCCCGGCTCGCTTGTTGTCAGCGCTATCAGCGCGGGCAGCGTTTTCGCGGGGAGCGAAGGGTGGCTGGTGAAGGCGATGGGGCTGATCACCCCGCGCGCGACCGCCGTCAAATCGCGCTCTACGCTGAACGGCAGATTCTTGTAGAGGCTTGGGCCAATCACCAGCGATGCATTCGAAGCAACGAGAAAAATGTAACCATCCGGCGCAGCCCTGGCCGCAATCTCGGCGCCGACGTTCCCGCTCGCGCCGGGACGGTTGTCCACGATGAATTGCTGTTTCAGCACGGGGTTAAGGCCCTGCGAAAGAAGACGGGCGTAGGTGTCGGTGGCGCCGCCGGGCGAGGAAGGCACGACGAACCGCACCGATCGTGCGGGCCAAGTGTCCTGAGCCCCCACGGGCGCCACGACCAAGGCGAGGAGTAGGGCAACTGCAACGGGGCAAGCGGTTTTCATATCCATACGTGAAAGCGCGCCGACAGCACTATGCGCTGAACCCGCGCACGGTTGGATGAGGGAGGCCCCAGCTGTGCACTAATCGAGCTTCACATCCACCTGGCGGAACAGCTTGCCTATCGTCTCGTAATCCGTCCTCATACGCTGAGCAAGCTCTTCCGGTGGCCTGTGCACGGGGTCGAGCGTCTGCGAGGCCATCTTGGCCGCGATATCAGGATCTTTCATCGCCTTCCCGAACTCGGCGTTGAGTCGATCGATGATCGCCTTGGGGGTTCCCGCGGGCGCAAATGCACTAACCCAAGTCGACGATTCGTATCCCGGAATGGTGTCCGCGATCGTCGGCACATCCGGGAGCTGCGCTATCCGCTCCGCCGAAGTAACCCCCAGCGGGCGCACGCGATTCATCTTGATGAATGCGATTATTTCGCCGATAGCCGCGATCTGGGCCTGCGTTTCCCCTGATACCAGAGCTATCACCGCGGGCCCGCCGCCCTTGAACGGCACGTGAATCATGCGAATGCCCGTTCTGGATTCGAAAAGCATCCCGTTCATGTGGGTGAAGCTGCCAAAACCGGAGTGCCCGTGGAGAATTTCCTTCGGGCGTTTCTGTGCCAGCGCGATAAACGCCTTCACCGACTGTACCGGTAGCGAGGGATGCACGGTCAGCACGCTCACCACCCTGGCGAGGGGACTTACGCCGACAAAATCGCGCAGGGCGTCGTACGGCAGCTTGTTGTACAGGTGCGCATTGGAGACATGGGAACCAACGGTTTGTATGAGCAACGTATAGCCGTCGGGCTTGCTTTGAGCCACTATGGCCGAGCCGATCGTGCCCCCCGCGCCAGCGCGATTTTCGATGATGAACGACTGACCCATCTGTTCCGAGACCTTAGGCAAAACGAAGCGCGCTACGATGTCGTTCGCCCCACCCGGAGGAAATGGCACAATCACGCGCACCAGCCTGTTCGGATAAGCCTGTCCTGAGCCTGTCGAAGTGGCCTGAGACCAGACCGCCCCCGAAGCGCAGAGCATGCCGGCGAAGGATGCGACAATCAGTCGTGCTGCATTCATTCTATTCCCCTTGGTAGTGGTGGTGCTGCGGCAAGCAAGGCCAGTTAACGTCAATGCTTCGATATGCGTATGCGCGCGTGGCCGGGTTCCGCGCGCGGCGCGAAACTGCCCACGCGAAGAGTGTTGTGGCTACTTCGCGCGGCTGAAATCAGCCTGCGGAATGGCGGGGCGCTGCGGTGCTGGGGCGCTAATGTCGATCGGCTTGGCCTGGCCGGGAGTGGCCTTCATAAAGGCCAATCCTTCGGACTGGCTGTCGAAAGTATCGCAGAACAGCTCCATCATGATGCCGTCCGGATCGAGAAAATAAACGCTCAGTGACATGCCGTGGTCGACCATGTGATCGATGATCGCATCAGCCGCCACCAGGCGCTGGTGTGCTTGCTGCAAAGCCTGGTAACTCTCGACCTTGAAGGCAAAGTGATTCAGGCCGATCTGGCCTTTCTGGCGTGGCTGGGCGCCGGCGGGCGCCTTGAACAGGGCGAGGTTGTGATGCATCACGCCGCAGGTCAAAAAAGCTCTGTTGCCTTCAGGCCCGTAGCGCGACACCTGGAATCCCACCACGTCGCGGTAAAACGCGGTCGAGCGCGGGACATCACTGACGTTGAGCACGAGATGACCGATTTCCTTGGGTACGCTCATCGTAGCCTCCTGATAATTGCGCAACTGTGACGTTCCGGCCGCAAGTTCGATTCAAATCGATTATACGCTTCCAGGATGGGCCAGATCGGACTTGCCATACGGCAACGACCAACTGGCATCGTCCGGAATTTGCGGCATGGTTGTCTCCCACGCCGCGTAACGGGCACGCATCGCGGCGAGACGCTCAGGATCGCGTTTGCCCTGATTCGCGCGTTCCCGCGAATCCGTGGCGAGATTGAACAGGAATTCATTGCCTTCAATGCACAGATACTTCCAGTTCCGCTCGCGCAGCGCTTTCTGTGCACGATACTTCATGCGCCAGAACAGTTCACGTTCGAGCGGCCGCTCCGGATGCTCCAGCACCGGAAGCAGGCTCAGGCCATCCAGCGGGAAGCCGGGGTGCGCTTGCACGCCAGCGGCCGCAAAAAAAGTCGCGACCCAGTCCATCGTAATCGCGAGTTGCGAAGTAACCCCACCGTGCGTTACGCGCGCGGGCCACCGCACCACGTAGGGCACGCGGATTCCCCCCTCGAGCAGATCCATCTTTTTCCCGACCAGCGGCCAGGTATCGGAGTAGCGTTCGCCGCCGTTGTCGCTGGTAAATACGACTATAGTGTTCTCATCGACCCCGGCATCTTTCAGCGCTGCAAGAATCCGTCCAATGCCCTCATCCATGTGGCGCACCATCGTGAGGTAGGTGGCGACCGAACCACCGTCGGTATGCACGATGCGCTCGATGCGCCGCGCCTCGGCTGCATCCGCACGCGTTTCCCACGGCCAGTGTGGCGCGGTGTAGTGCACGGAGAGCAGAAAGGGCGACTGCGCGCTGCGCTGGCGCCCGATAAATTCCACCGCGCTATCCGAAATCAGGTCGGTGAGATAGCCGCTGCGTTCGTGCTCCTGTTCGCCATCAAACAGATCATGCACACCCGCGCTGTCACGGTGCGTAAAATAATCAACGCCGCCGCTCATCGGGCCGAAATACTCCGCGTATCCGCTCTTGAGCGGGCCAAAGTGCGGCAGGAATCCGAGGTGCCACTTGCCGAAGAGTGCAGTGCCATAACCCGCGTCCCGCAGCATCGACGGCAAAGTCGGATGCGCGGGCGGCAGCCCAAGCAACGCATTACCCCGGTGGCGGCTCGCGATGGGCTCGTCGTTGCCCGCGCGCAAGCGGTACTGGAAGCGGCCGGTCATCAGCGCGAAGCGGGTGGGCGAACAGACCGGCGCATTCGAATAGCCATCGGTGAACACCAGTCCTTCCGCCGCCATTTGGTCGATGGCCGGCGAGCATGAGGGATTCGCGCGGCCGCCGTAGCAACCCAGGTCAGCATACCCGAGGTCATCCGCGAGGATGAAAACGAAATTCGGCCAGCTGTGATTCATTCGCTGCTAACCCCTCACTGTCGTTCCCGCCCCCGACTAAAGCATTCGTCGATACCCACCGAATAGTCTGAAAAACCCCTTTTTCTTATCAACGGCGCATCGCGCTACGCCACAGCGGCGGGTTGCGCCTCGGGAAGCCGGTCGACTTTCTCGGCGTCCCAGGGGCCGGGGAAGCGGCCGCGGCCAACCTTGTCGCGGCTGAACACGTGGTAGTCGACCGGCCACTCGGCGCGCGGCAACTCATAATAGATTTCGACCCCGTTGCCGTCCGGGTCGCGCAGATAGATGCCCAGCGAGATGCCGTGATCGGCGACGTGGTCTATCGGCTGACCCTGCGCCTTGATCTGCGCGTAGAACGCCTTGAGGTCATCGAGGCTTGCGACCCGCCACGCCATGTGGTTGAGGCCGACCTGCCGCCGCTGCTGCAGCGGCGCATCGTCGCCCAACTGCATCACCGCAACCTCGTGCGATTGGTCGGTGTCGGCCGACATGAAGGCGGCCCAACCCGGCCGGTACTCGTAGCATTGCAGTCCCAGCAGATTCTGGTACCACTGTTTCGACTTCTCGGCATTGCGCACGTAGATGTTGACGTGCCCCAGGTACATCGGTCGCAATGTCATCACTTCCTCGCTTTCACTGGTCAACGTTGGTGCTAGATTATCACGCCGCGTCGTTTCTGCAAAAAGCCCGCACGCGGCACTGCATTTGCTGTTCGCCTAGGGTGCGCGCCGCGTTACACCAAATGTGTATACTGCGGCACGCTGCCCGGCTTTATTGGGCTGATGCGGGAGGAGAACCCATGAACAGAACCACGCCGGCCGCCGCGCAGGGTGCACTCTCGATTTCACTCACTGCCGCATTGCTGCTCGGACTGCACAGTAGCGGCCCGGCGGCTCAGGGATATCCTACGAAGCCCGTGCGCGTGGTCAACGTCGCTGCGGGTTCTCTCGCCGACTCCGTCACGCGCCTCGTCTTCGCCCGCGTCTCCGAAGCCTTGGGCCAGCAGTTCATTGTTGACAGCCGTCCCGGCGCCGGTGGCAACATTTCCGCCGCGTTTGTCGCCAAGTCCCCTGCGGACGGCCATACGCTGTACCTCGCGGTGCAGAGCGTGATGACGGTCAATCCGTTTCTGTACGCCAATCCCGGCTTCGATCCGCTGCGCGATTTCGAACCGCTTTCGATGGTCGCAAAGATCAGCGAAGTCCTGATCGTGCATCCGTCCCTCGGCGTGAAGTCGCTTACCAGCTTCGTGCGCCTGGCGCAGGCGCAGCCCGGGCAGGTCAGCTACGCCAGCGCAGGCAACGGCCATCCCACGCACCTGATGATGGAGCTGTTGCAACGCAAGGCCGCGATCCGGCTCGCGCACGTGCCCTACAAGACTACGCCGCAAGCGGTGCTGGCGGTGATCGGCGGCGAGGTGGGCGTGCTGAATATCGGCATCGGACTGGTGCGCCCGCATATCGCAAGCGGCAAGCTCGTTGCGCTCGCGAAAACAGGCCATCCCTCGCCGGACGCATTACCGGGCATCCCGGCGCTCACCACAACCTATCCCGACGCGGAATACATTCCGTACCTGGCGACGTTCGCGCCGAAGGGGGTTCCGGGGGAGATCGTGGCAAAGCTCAACGCCGCCATCGGCCGCGCGCTCGCGGCGCCCGATGTCGTGTCGCGGCTGCAAGCGCTGGACCTGACCGCAGCGCCGAGTTCGCCCGGCGAGCTCGAAAAAACGCTGCGCGCGGATATGGCCGTCAACCGCGAGCTGGTGAAAAGCATCGGACTGAGGATCGACTGAAGCTGCGCTCCGGCCCTGGCATCGGAGAAAAACCGGCCGCGATAACTTGATTATGGTTAAAACTGGCGCCAGTGATTTTCAGGGTTTGCTAATTTGGCCGAATGAAAATTACAGCGCGCCGGCGGAGGGTGCAACCTCGGTCGCAGCCTCGGGCGTATAAGCGCGCAGCACCGCGTCGCGCGCCGCGCGATCCAGTCGCGCCAGGGCTTTTACCGCTGTAAAAAATTTCGGCAGATCACTGCCTTGCTCGCGCAGTATCGCCTCGAATGCGGGCACCTGTTGCGTGTATATCGCCACCGATGCCAGCAGCGCGTTGTTGGGCGCTTGCGCGAACCAGCGATCGTAACCCGCAAAACCGCCCCACGACGTTTTGAGTTTTTCGTAATCGCGCCGCATCTCATCGAACAGCCGCTGTTTGGCCCCGCGCATCACCTGCGGCGCGCCGCCTTGCCGGTACAAGGCGTTGAGCCGCGTGCGGTAGCTTTGCACCAATCCTACAAAATCCGCGCGGCGCGCCTGTATTTGTTCGTAGGTCTGCCGGTCCTGCGGGTTGCCGTGACAGGCAATCCAGCGTCTGAGGCCTTCGCGTTCCACGGCAACTGCGAACGATTCATTGAACACGGAATCGTCCTTCACATACACCACCTGATGCGACAATTCGTGAAAGATGATGCGTGCCAGCGCCACCGGCGAATAGTTCAAAAACGTGTTGAGCACAGGGTCGGCAAACCATCCGAGAGTGGAGTACGCCGGCACCCCGCCGACGTAAACGTCTTGCCCCTCGGCGGCGGCGGCAGCGGCAAACGAATCGGCGTCCGCCTTGGAAAAATAACCGCGATAATTCACGCAGCCCGCCATCACAAAGCACCATTGCTGCGGCTGCGTTGAAAACTCCGGCGTGGCGAAAACATTCCACACCACAAAAGGCCGCTCCAAATCGGCATAACGCCGGTAACTTTGATTTTGCGGCAGCCCCAGTTCGCTGCTCGCAAAGGCGCGCGCTTTTAACACCAGCGCAAGTTTTTCGCGCAGCGCCTGCGGCGACGACGCATCGTCGATCACCTGCTGAATCGGCTTTTCGCGGCGCCAGATATCCAGCTGGCCGCGTATCGATTGCGCGTAATAACCCATTTGTGCACAACCTGAAAAAGATAATAAAAACAATAAGATACATAATAGCCGCACGCTGCGCCTGCTGATCACGCGGCCTCCCCGCGCAGGAATCTTCCGCGCTGCAAAAATTCACACACCTGCCGCACCACCGCATTCGAAATCACCATTTCGGTATGGCTCACCCTGAGCACGATATGATCGCGCGCGCCCGGCACTTGTGTTTCTGCAACGCTGATGGTGCCGTCATGCGGCGCAGGCAAATCAGGCGCGACCATCACGCCCAGGCCGACACCGCGGTTGCCCGCGATCACGCCGATTTCATAACGCGCAAGATTGCCGGGCCGCGCGCCGCGCAGCCACTCGGCGATCGACGCGCCCACTGCCGCACGCCCGATGCGCGCACGTGACAAGCGGCGCGCGGCGTGGCTGTCGTTAAAAGGTGAACCCATGAATACCACGCGCCCCACATCCAGCCGGTGCGGTTGATCGAGCATGCGCGCAATCAGCAAACCGCCCAGGCTGTGGCCCACCAGATGCAGCGGCCGCGCGCCCAGCGTGTGGCAAAACGCCGCCAGACGGCCCGCATTTTCTACCAGGTTCATGCGCACCGAAGGATAGCTATAACAATGCACGGTGTAACCGGCGCGTGTCATGCGCCGCGCCGTCCACTGCATCAACGCGCCGTGCATCCACAGTCCGTGAACCAGCACCACGTGTTCGCTGGCGGGCATGGTTGCCGACTTAAACCGCCCGGCCTTCGTAGCGCGTCACGCCCGCTTGCGCCAAATGCGCCACGTCGCCCCATGCGACTTCAACCCAAGCGCCAGCCTCATGGCGAAACGTATTCAGACTGGCATTGAGCAGCGGCGCATCACGCCGTTCCTCCAGCGGCATGTTGCGCGCTGCACGGTAGAGCGTATCCAGCACCAGGCCGTGCGTGACCACCACCGTGCACGCGCCCGCATGCGCGTGCGCGATGGCATTCAGGCACGCAAGGCTGCGCTCAAAAAACTGGCGCGGGCTTTCACCGCCGGGCACGGCGTAATCCGGGTCACGCGTGGCGAATCGCGCGTGCGCCTCGGGATAACGCTGCGCCATTTCGTCGTAGGTCAGCCCCTCGAAAATGCCGAAGGTGCGCTCGCGCAATGCCGGCTCACGCCGTATTTCACGGCCGCTCGCGCGCGAAATCGCCACTGCCGTATCCCACGCGCGCGACAAGTCGCTGCTGTAAAGCGCGGCGAACGGATGGCGCGCGAGGCGCTCACCCACCGCTGCTGCCTGCGCGCGGCCCACATCGGATAGCGGCGTGTCGGTCTGGCCCTGCATGCGCCGTTCGCGGTTCCACGCGGTTTCCCCGTGGCGTATCAAAATCAGTTCAGTCATCACTATCGCTCTTTTAAGTTATGGGGCGGAGCCTTATCCTGCTCGCGTTTTTTTAGTGTTGCCGCGCGCTCGGCCGCTTGCTGCTGGCGTATTTTAATGGCCTGTTCACGTTCAGCGGCGGTCAGTTCCTTTTGCTCGCGCTGGGCGCTGCGCACTTCATCGCCGCGCGCGCGTGCCGCCGAGCCATCAGCGGCGTCGCCGTCGCGCGGCGCTTTGGCCGCGGCCTTGTTCGCGGCATCCTCACGCTGCGCCTTTTCCGCAAGGGCGCGCCGCTCTTCGCGCGCGGTCGCGCGCTCTGCCCGCGCGCGCGCCTGCGCCGCGCGTGCGGCATCACCGCGCGCTTTAGCCGCCGCCAGTTCCGGCTTTTCCAACAGCGCCAAAGCCTCCTGCCGCTGCCTGAGCGCGGTTTGACTGGCGTTCAAGTGCCGCTGACCGGCGCGCACGCGGCTGTTGGCGGCATCGATCTTCGCTTTATCAGTTGTTTTGCGAGACGCTTCGAGCGCCGCGCGATCCTGCTTGAGCTGTGCGCGATCTTTTTCCATTTGCTGACGCGCAGAGGCAACCGCAGCGGCAGCCTCGGCTGTGGCGGGTTCGGCGGCGAACAGCGGCGCGCATGCGCTCAACAGCAGCCCGGCCAGTAACAGGGGGATCATTTGCATCATGGATACGCGCTAAAAAAACAAATAACGCAACCGCGGCACCAGCGGTTAACGCGTGATTGTAACGGTTCTGGTTATACTCGCCGCAGTCAAACGTGTAGCGCACCACCCGCCATGCCCAGTCTCGACATTCTGATACTTACGCCGCTGATCGTGCTGCTCGCCTATTTGATCTTCGGCATGTCAGGCTTTGGTTCGACCTTGATCGCGGTACCTGTGCTCGCGCATCTGATGCCTTTGAAATTCGTGATTCCGATGGTGGTGCTGCTCGATTGCGTCAGCGCCATCAGCATGGGCCTGAAACTGCGCGCGGACGTGTGGAAGCCCGAGTTCATGCCCATGCTGCCGTTTCTGCTGGTGGGCGTGTGTACGGGTGCGTTGGTACTGGTCAGCGTGCCCCCGCAATGGCTGCTATTGGGTCTGGGCGGATTCGTACTGCTGTTCGGCGCCTACTATTTGATCAACCACAAATCAATGTGGCGCTTGCCGAAATGGGTGGTGGCGCCGATTGGTTTAATTGCCGGCACCACCTCAGCGGCACTCGGTGTCGGCGGCCCGCTCTACGTGTTTTATTTCGCTGCGCGCGGCGCCACACCGCAGCAGATACGCGCCACCGTACCCGCGGTGTTTTCGTTCACCAGCGTCGCCCGCATCGCTATCTTCGCCGGCGTCGGCCTGTTCAACGCGCAGGTATTGATGGCCGCGGCGGCGCTGTTACCGGCGATGGCGCTGGGTCTGTGGTGCGGCCACCGGTTGCACGGGCGGCTGACGCGGGATCAGGCGATACGCATCATCGGCAGCTTGCTGCTGTTAAGCGGGGCGTCGCTGGTGGTGCGGGCGCTTGCGGGTTGAGCCTGCCTTACTTCGTCCCGCTCCCCTGTATCAGCAACTGCACGAAGTACTTGATATTGATATTGCACTGCACGCTGATCGCGGTGAACTCGATGCTCGCAAGCCGCTGCCCATCGCGCTCTATCGTGCGCAGCACGCGCGCACGGACATCGGTTGCGGAGGTGCCTGCAATCGACAGACTCAGATCGAGCTTGATGTCGGTATGCGCCGGCACTTCAATATCCAGCGCCGCCAGCACGCCGTTGTAGCTGAGGTCGAGGATGGTGCCGCCATGCTTTTTCGGCGCCACGGACTTGTCGATGAGCACTTGAAATTCAAACGGAATGTGGGTTTCGACGCGCGGACTTTTGCGGACTTCCTGGCGCGGCACTTGTTTGCCAAGCGACGGCA
>CAMBCF010000017.1 GCA_945864585.1 Bordetella parapertussis
GCAGGAGATGCGGGCGCGGGTGGTGGAAGCCGAGGCCGAGGTGCCAAGAGCCATGGCCGAGGCCTTCCGCCAGGGCAACATGGGCATCATGGACTATTACCGCATGAAGAACGTGCAGGCCGATACGGTGATGCGCGAAGAGATCGCTGGCGCCGGGGATGATCCCGCGGCCAGCCCGAGAAAGTAGGGAGGGCCACCATGAAAGGTCTCCCCGAAGAGCTGATCTACGTCCTGGTCTTTGCCGCCATCCTGCTGTTCCAGTATTTGATGAAGCGGTTCGGACCGCAGCTGGAGCCGCCGCCGATTCTGCAGGATGAGCCTGATGCCGAGCTCTCGGCGCAGGCGGCTCCGGAGGCCGCTTCGGTGTCGATCCCAACCGATACGTTTTTCGGCCGGTCTAGAGCGCTAGAGGCTTCCACTGCGCTGGCGCGACGCCGTTTTTCCAGGCGATCGCTGATGGGCAACCGGCGCGACGTGCAGAACGCGATCGTCATCGCGACGATACTGGGGCCTTGCCGCGCTTTCGAGCCACACGACGTCAGGTAAAATCACCCGCGACGGGAGGGCGCGTCTTTGGCATGTGGTCGCGTTCGACAAGGATGGTGCGCGGGAACGTGAGATTCGAGCTGAATTGAAGCGAGAAGCCGACATGACACCATTTGACTACACTTGATGAATTCAAACGGCATAACGTCCTGCTGGGCCAAGTGAAGGTGGGTGAGGGCAGGAGCCGGTCCCACTATTAAAGTAGAAAACAAACTCCCTATCCTGGCCACCGCGCAGGCGGTTTAGTCCAACAAGGTTTATCAGTAACGGAGGCGCTCTTGGTTAACATCGGCTCGGTGCCGCGACAGACAAACGTTATTCGTTAGCCCTTTTTACGAGAGAGGTTGGACATGCACGTCAATTGGCAAGATTACATAGAAAGCACACCCGATGTACTGCGCGGTAAGCCGCGCATCAAAGGCACACGAATACCCGTTAGCCTGGTACTTGGGTATCTAGCAGAAGGTTACAGTGCAGCAAATATCATTACTGAATTTCCCGAACTTACTGAGCAGCAGATCGCCGCTGGCCTCGACTATGCGCGAGAATTGGCGGCATTTGAAGTCGACGTCTGATGACTTTAAGGTTTTTTGCCGATCACTGCGTTCCTGCTTTGGTTATCCGCCTGCTGCGAGATAACGCTCATGAAGTGTTTGTCCTGAAAGAGCATATGCCGCCAGTTTCAAAAGACACTGCGGTGATTGCCAAGGCGCAAGAGTTGGATGCGATGTTGGTTTCGCTAAACGGCGATTTCTCCGATATCGTGACTTACCCGCCCGCTGCCTACCGCAGGATCGTCTCGCTCCAGGTAAGGAATCATCCTGAAGCGATACCGACTTTGATGAATCGGCTGCTGGCGTACTGCTCAATTTATCCAGAAATGAGCCATTACCGTGGCAAGTTATTGCAGGTCGAAGTTCATCGAATCAGGGTTCGCCAATGATGAAAAGACTTGGGCGAGGATCTGCGGCTTGCAGCAGACAATTCCGGCAGGTGCTCGCGGTTATACCGCTCGTTAAAGGCGGCAAGGTCGCACCCGCCCTGGGCCATCCATGCATGCGTAACGCGCTGCTCGTAACGGGTCGTGCGCGCAGCGCACGCTGCAGACGCGAGGTTTGCCGGCATGCGAACAATGCGTCTTCCAGCGCCGACGCAGCTATCGCATCAATCAATCTCCGCTCTGCCGTTATTCAGCACAACCGCGTTGCGCTCCACCACCACGCAGCGGAACGACACCACGTTGCCGTTTTTCCACATTTCCGTGCGCAGCGTTTCGCCGGGATAAACGGGCGAGGAAAAGCGCACTTCCATGCTTTTGAAACGAGCGGGATCGTAATCACACAGCGTTTTCAGCAAGGCATGGCCCGCGACACCCAGCGTACACAGGCCGTGCAGTATGGGGCGGGGGAATCCGACTTTTTGCGCGTGCGCCGGATCGGAATGCAGTATGTTGTAATCGCCCGACAAGCGGTAAATCAGCGCTGCCTGCGGCAATGTCGGCAGATCGCAGGTGAACTGCGGCGGCGTTTCAGGTAGCGCATGGGGCTGTCGCCCTGCTCCGGTCGGCCCGCTAAAGCCGCCGTCCCCGCGGCAAAAACTGGTGGACACCAGCGTACTCACCAGGTCGCCGGTCTTTTTTTCGTACACCTTGCGTTCGGTAACAATCACCGCGCCGCGGTTCTTGCCGTTTTCGATGCCCTTGTCGATCACGCTCACCAGTCTGGGCACGCCCACCAGCACGCCTTCCACCGGCAACGCTTTGTGGATCACCAGCGTCTGTTCGCCGTGTACGCTCTTCTCCCCGAAACCGGCGCCGGATTTTCTAATCCACGCATGCGGCGCGGCGAGAATCACCGCCATCGTCGGCAACGCCGCCAGATTTTTCTCGTAGACAAAGCGCAACTGCTTTTCGTCCATCGGATCGGCGCCCAGGCCGACACCCAGCGCATACAGCATGGTGTCACGCGCGCTCAGCGTTTGCTCGACTTCGGGAATCCGGTATTGCAGCAAGCGTTCATAGCTGGCGTGATCGACGGCCATACATCTCTCCTTTGTTATTTCGGCAACCCATGTGGCGCGCGGGACCAACACTTGCTGCGGAGCAGCCAGCTCGCACTGGCATTTCAATCGAGCTTGATCTTCGAATCCCTGATGATGCGCGCGTAGAGCACGATGTCTTTCTTGATGTAGGCCTCAAACTGCGCCACGGTGGTATCGGCGATGTCGAATCCGGCGGCGATCATGCGCTCCTTCGTCTCTTTCTGATCAATGATGCGCCGCACGTCGGCATTGACCCTGGCCACCAGCGCGCGCGGCGTGTTGAGCGGCATGTGGATGCCGTTCCAGCCGACAATGTCTATCTCCGCAAATCCCACTTCGGCAATGGTCGGCACCTCGGGCACCGCCGGCGAGCGCCTGGGGCTGGTAATCGCCAGTGCGCGTAGCTTGCCGCTTTGTATATGCGGCACCGCACCCTGCGCGATCGAGAACATCAGTTGCACCTGCCCACCCAGCAAATCGGTCACCGCCGCGGCGACCCCCTTGTACGGCACATGCACGATGTTGACCTTTGCCGACAGCTTGAATAATTCCGCCGCGAGTTGGGTGGTGGTGCCGTTGCCGGCCGAGCCGTAATTCAATTTGCCGGGACTGGCTTTTGCAAGCTGCACCAGATCGGTCAGCGATTTCGCCGGCAGTGACGGATGCACCACCGCGATAAAGGGCAGCGTCGCCATCAGCGTTACCGGCGTCAAATCGCGCACCATGTTGTACGGCAGCTTGGGATACAAGGCGTCGAGCACGTAAAACGATCCAGTGGACATCAACCATGTGTAAGCGTCGGGCGCAGCCTTCGACACCAGCTCGCCCGCGATCACGCCGCCCGCGCCCGGACGCTGATCGACAACCACCTGCTGCCCCCAACTCTCGGAAAGCTTTTGCGCAATCAAGCGTGGCAACAGATCGGGTGCAGGGCCGATCACAAAGCGCACAGGTTTGGTCGGATAGCTTTGTGCGAGGGCGCATGGCGCGATACCAACGCTCGCTGCCAAAACATACCATAAGTATTTGTTTTTAAACATTTTTACCTCACGACACCTAAACCAGATCAGTTCACCCTTCACCCTTTACTCTTCACCGTTCACCGTTCACCGTTCACTCGTTCACCCGTTCACCCGTTCACCCCTCACGCCTCACGCCTCACTGATCGCTGATGCCTGCCTCTTTAATAATGCTGCTCCACTTCGCAATTTCGGCGCGCATGTAAGCGGTAAATTCCTTTGGCGTTGATGGCGCGACATCAACGCCTATCGCCGCAAGTTTCTCGCGCACCTCCGTTTTAAGTGCGGCGATCATCTCGCGATTCAAAGCGTTGATCGCGGTGGCCGGCGTGCCGCGCGGCGAAGTCAAGCCATACCACGTGCCCGATTCGAAGCCGGGCACGCCCATCTCGGCGATAGTCGGCAACTCCGGCGCGAAAGCCGTGCGCTTCAAGCTGCTCACCCCTAACGCCTTCAGTCTGCCCGCACGTACCTGCCCCCACACGCCGCTGATATTGGGCATGCCCACCGCGACTTCGCCCGCGACCAATGCAGTGACCATCGGCCCGGTGCCCTTGTACGGCACGTGTGTGCCCTTGATACCCATCATACTGTTGAACAACTCGTGCGTAAGATGTCCTATTCCACCGGTGCCCGCGGAGACAAAGTTCTGCGGTTTGGCTTTCGCGTACGCAATGAATTCCTTCACCGAATTCACCGGCAGCGACGGATGCACCACCAGTATGAAGGGCTGCGAACCAATAAAGCCTATCGAGTCAAAATCCTTGATCGAGTCATACGGCAGATTCTTGCTGAACGCCGCGGTCACCGCGAACGATGCCGTGGCGAACAAAGTAGTGTAGCCATCGGGAGCTGCTTTCGCCACAATGTTGGCGCCGATCACGCCGGCAGCGCCGGGCCGGTTGTCGATCACGAACGGCTGGCGCAGACTTTCGCCCATTTTCTGGCAAAGGATGCGCGCGACTACATCGGAGCCGCCGGGTGCGAACTGGATGACCACGCGGATCGGCCGATTCGGATAAGCGGACTGCGCGGCCACGCCCGTTGCCAACGTGGCCAGCAAAGTTACTATCGTGTTGCGCAGTATCATGAGTTCCTCAAACGGCTACGTCTCAACCGTATAATATAGTGGATCAGCCTGGCGATGATGTCCGAATCATCAGGCAAATTCAACCGCGCAAGATTCGCCGGCGCGCATCGCTGCGAAATTCAGTATCCTACCGCTCGCGCAACCCGCTTCATCAGAATTCGAACATGACTAACATCGCTATCGTCGCCGGCGCATCCGGACTGGTCGGCCGATGCATTGTTGAACAACTGCGCAAGGCAGGTGGCTGGGACATAATCGGCCTCGGGCGCCGCCCGCAGTCGATGGACGGCGTGCGCTGGATCATCGTCGATCTTGCCGATGCCGCAGATTGCCAGCGCGCGCTGGGGTCGCTTAAACAAGTCACGCATGTCTTTTACGCCGCCCGCTACGATCATCCCGAAGGCCTGCCCGAATCGGTTGCAATCAACACCGCGATGCTGGTCAACCTGGTCAACGCGCTGGAGCCCATTGCCGAACTCAAGCACGTGCACGCTGTTCACGGCAGCAAATATTACGGCCATCAACTTGGGCCCGTGCCGGTGCCTATGGTCGAAACCCAGGCGCGCGCAGCCAACGAAAATTTTTATTTCAATCAGGAAGATTTTCTGATTGAACGCGCGCGCAGCGGGACATTGCATTACTCGACATCGCGTCCCCACGCATTCTGCGATCCGGCGATTGATCATCCGCGTTCAATAGGTTTGGTGATTGCAGTCTATGCCGCGATTCAGCGCGAACTGGGGCTGCCACTGGATTTTCCCGGCAGCGAAACCGGCTTTCATGCATTGACACAATTCACCGATATCGCCCTGCTGGGCCGCAGCGTGTTATGGATGGCGACCGAACCGCGCTGCGCCAATCAATCGTTTAACGTGGTCAACGGCGACACTCTGCGCTGGTCTGAACTGTGGCCCGGTTTCGCAGCAGTATTTGGCATGAAGCCCGGCACGCCGCAAAATATCAAACTTGAAGTGTGGATCAAGGATAAAGCGCCGGTGTGGGATGCCGTGGTCAGAAAACACGGACTGCGCGCGACTGACGTGCACCAACTTGCCTTGTGGCCGTATGGCGATTATCAATTGGGCCCGCAGTGGGATGTGACTTCCAGCATGGAAAAAGCGCGTACGCTGGGATTCAGCGATGCGGTGAATACGCGCGCCATGTTTCGCAAACAGTTTGACAATTACCGGATTCAGGGAATCGTTCAATGACAGGCACAAAATCATGGGTTTGCTTGGCGCTGCTGTTCGCAATCTCGAACAGCGCATGGTCACAACCCTTCCCCGCCAAACCGGTGCGCTTCATCCTCGGCCCCAGTTCCGAAGTGCTGCCGCGCATCATCGCGCAACGCCTGTCGACGATGTGGGGATACCAGGTACTGGTCGATGCGCGCCCCGGCGGCGGCGGCACTGTCGCCGCCGATACCGTAGCCAAGGCGCCGCCCGATGGCCATACCTGGTTGCTAAGCACCGCCACCTTCACCGTCAGCGCAAGCCTGCTGGCCAATCCGCCGTTTGATCTCACGCGCGATTTCCAGGCGGTGACGCTGCTGGCCAGCGCACCGTTTTATTTGACGCCGCTGGACCTCATCAACAAGCTCAACGCCGATTTACGCCAGGCACTGCAGGCGCCGGAAGTGCAGGAGCGCCTCACCGCGGCCAGCCTCGACATCCACGGCAACACGCGCGCGGAGTTCGAGGCGTTCGTCAACAAAGATCGTGCGCGCTGGGCCAAGGTGGTTAAAGATGCTGGAATTACGCCGGAGTAAGATGAATATGGTTTCTGAAGAGAGCAACAAATCAAACTCCCTCGCCCCGCTTGCGGGGAGAGGGTTGGGGTGAGGGGCATGCTTAAGAGAATGAAGCAATTAGTCTTTCACGGCACTATGAACATGCTTGCTTCGCCTACCCTCACCCCATCCCTGTCCCGCCCCAGGGCGGGACAGGGGGTTCTAATTATAGTCGCCGTTGGTTGTGTGGTTACAGCATCCATCACCCACGCCCAGCCCGCATCTACCGGCACCGGACAAGCCTACCCCACCAAACCCATCCGCCTGATCACCGCCGAGGTCGGCGGCGGCAGCGATTTCACCGCGCGCCTGCTGTCGCACCGGCTCACCGAAAACCTCGGCCAGCAGATCGTGGTCGACAACCGCACGGGCGGCGTCATCATCGGCGACATTGCATCGAAAGCACAGCCTGACGGCTACACGCTGATGCTCTACAGCAGCAGTCTGTGGCTGATGCCGTACATGCGCACTCATGTGCCGTACAACATGAGTCATTTTGCACCGGTGTCGTACATTTCCGCATCACCGCTGATATTGGTGGTGCATCCGTCGGTGGCGGCAAAATCGGTCGAGGAATTGATCGCGCTGGCAAAAGCCAAACCCGGCGATCTCAACTATGCGTCGGGACCGATGGGCGCTACACCGCATCTGGCTGGAGAATTATTCAAATACATGACCGGCGTGAACATTGTGCATATTCCGTTCAAGGGTGTCGGCCTTGCGGTGAACGATGTGATTGCAGGCCGCGTGCAAATCATGTTTACCTCGGTGGGCGGCGCGGTACCGCAAGTCAAAGCAGGACGCCTGCGCGCACTTGCCGTCACCACACTGCGTCCTTCGCCGTTGTTGCCGGGCATCCCCACCGTCGCCGCGGCGGGATTACCCGGCTTCGAGAGCGTATCCACCAACGGCCTGTTTGCCCCCGCGAAAACACCGCCGGCGGTGATCGAGCGGCTCAATCGTGAAACCAACAGCGTGCTCGCGCGCCCCGACATACGCGACAAATTTCTCGCTGTCGGCATGGAATTGGTCGGCGGCACGCCGGCGCATTTTGATCAGGTGATCAAGGCCGACACCGCGCGCATGAGCAAAGTGATCCTCGCTGCGCGCATACGTGCAGAATAAAAACTGCAATAAAACAAATGCTTATATCCGCGAAGGTCCGCGATCCCGCTGCTGCTCGCGCCGCGCGTGATCTGCGCGCCACGCTGGGCGCCGGGCTTTTTACCAACGGCGTGTGGGACATGCTGTCGGTGGTGGTCCCGCTCTACGCTGTGGCGGTCGGGCTTAACGCCGCAGAGATCGGCCTGATCGTCGCGGCGCGCTCGGTGCTGCCCGCGGCGCTGTCCATCCACGGCGGCATTCTGATGGATCAACTCGGTACGCGGCGCGTGCTGCTGTGGGTGGCTGCGGGCAGCGCGGCGCTGCCGTTGCTGTATCCGATTTCAGGATGGTTCGTGGTACTGACAGCGCTGCAATTGCTGCTCGGCCTCACCTCTGCCCTGGGCATGGCGGCCTCGCAGACATGGGCCATGCAGTCCAGCCGCGGCGATACCGCGATGCTGGCGCGCTACAGCGTGGCTACGCGCATCGGCACCTTCATCGGCCCTGTCGTCGTCGGCGCAGCATGGGATCACTATGGCTCGTGGGCCGCGTTCGCCTGCGTGTCGCTGTGCGGCGCCGGCATCATCGCGTCAACCGCGAGCGGCGTAGCGAATGGCGCACCGCCTTCCGCGCTCTTGAACGGCAGGCGTGGCGCGGCCGTGCTGCTGCCACAGTGGGAACTACACAAGCAGGCATTGCTGCTGGCGTTAATTCCGTCAGTAGCCTTCATCCTCGTCGCCAGTTTTTTGCGCAATTCATCGGGCGCGATTCAGAGTTCGTTGTTCGTGGTGTATCTCAACGGCATCGGCATGAGCGGCACGCTGATCGGCACGCTGGTCGCGATCGCGGAACTTTCCGGCGTGATCGGTTCCTTGCTGTCCGCACCGGTCGAACGCCGGCTGCGCGCCGACCGGCTAATCCTGTTGTGCATCGTGGTCTCGCTCACCGCGATTTCGATCACACCGCTGATCGGCCCCTATTTGATCCTGCTGATCGCCGCATGCGTGGTGCGCGGTATCGTGCAGGGGATGAGCCAGCCCCTGATGTATTCAATACTGGGCCACGAGGTGTCCAGCGACCGCCACGGCGCGAGCGTCGGGCTACGCAACGCCGTGGTGCGCCTCGGCTCCATCATCACACCGGCGATCATGGGCCTGGTTGCCGAAGCCTGGGGAATCGCAGCGAGTTTCTACGTGATAGGCGTGGCGTTTCTGCTGGTGACAGCCGTGCTGGCGCTGTTTGCCGGAAAAATATCACACACCCAACGGCCTTAGCGTCAATCGCGGTATATTGATGCCCCATCCATCTTACGCATCTCACATCATGACACCCATCACCCGCGAACTCGCCCGCTTTGCCGTTAATTCAACTTTCGACGCCATGCCGCCAGCCGTGCAGCACGAAGGGCTGCGCGCCTTTGTTAATTTCGTTGGTTGTGCAGCAGGCGGCGCCACCGAAGAAGTGGTGTCGAAAATGATCGAAACCATGACCGAGTTCAATGGCAAAAACGACACCGTAATCATCGGCCGCAACATCAAGCTGGATGCGCTGAATGCGGCGTTGATCAACTCGTTAAGTTCTGCCGCGCTGGCGTTCAACGACACGCATTACGCCACCGTTGCGCACCCCACCAGTCCGGTGGGCGCGGCACTGGTATCGATGGCGGCGCGGCGAAAATTCAGCGGCAGGGAACTGATACACGCAGTGGTGCTGGGTGACGAGATTCAATGCCGCGTCGGCAATATCGTGGTGACGCCGCCGGCGGAGGTTTCCGTGGGGCTGTCGATGGCAGGCCTGGTAGGCTGCATCGGCGCGGCAGTGGCTGCCGGCAAGGTGATGCAGTTCAATGAAGACCAGATGACCACTGCCATCGGTATTGCCGCCAATCAATCCGCCGGATTGCGCGAAGCCCATGCCACCATGTCAAGCTGGTTCACGCCCGGCAACGCGGGACGCGCGGGGCTATGGGCGGCGCTGCTCGCAGCGCGCGGCTACACCTGCGCCGATACCATGATCGAAGGCGTGAAAGGTTTCGGCGTGTCGTTCGGCGTGAATCCGCAAATGGAAGCCGCGCTCGAAGGTCTGGGCAAAAAATGGGAAATGCTGGATGTCGCCTACAAGCCCTATCCGAGCGGCTTTGTGATTCACCCGGTAATCGATGCCTGCCTCGACATGGTGGGCAGGCACCGCTTCGACGCACGCCAGATCGCGCGCGTGGAACTGACGGTAAACCCGCTGTGCGTGCAACTGTGCAACCGCCCCGCGCCCAAGCTGCGCTCGCAGGCGATGGTGAGTTTTCCGCACTGGACCGCCGCCTGTCTGCTGCATAAGGCGGCAGGCTTGCCGCAAGTCACCGATGCCATGGTTCACGACGCCGAGATGGCAGCGCTGCGCCTGAAAGTCATCGCCACCGCCGACCCGAAAACCGCACGCGAAGCGGCACACGTGAAAGTAGTGATGAAAGACGGCAAGGTGTTTGAAGCGCATTGCGACAATGCGCTCGGCACACAGGCGCGGCCGATGACCGATGCCGACATCTCCGAGAAGACGCGCTTGCAACTTGAAATCGTGTTTGATAAAGCCAAGGCGCAGCGCGTTGTTGATGATTGCTGGCATATCACCGAAGCCGCGGACGTTGCGCCGTTTTTTGAGTCACTGAGCACGTAGCAATTGCTGTGCGAACACGCCGCCACCGGTGTGTTCGCGCGTATCATCACACATGTCGAAGCTGCTGGAAGGAGTTATCTATGCTCATGATGACTTGCCGTAAGTGTTTGTTTTTAAACACGATTATAATTCCTGTCTATGCGATTGCACTGTTGCTTGCAACGCCGGCGAGCATTGCACAAACCAACAACGCACTGGCGCAACTGCTGCCGCAGCGGCCGATACTGATGATCGTGCCCAACGCGGCGGGCGGACCTTCGGACTATATAGCGCGCGTCATCGTGCCCAAACTCAGCGAAGCCACAGGCCAAAACATCGTCGTCGACAATCGCGCCAGTGCCAACGGACTCACTGCAACCGAATACGCGGCCAGAGCGACGCCCAACGGTTCGGTACTCGCGGTGGGGAACACCGGCACGCATGCGATCAACGCCACACTGTATAAAAAGCCGCCCTACGACCCGGTGCGCGACTTTGCGCCGGTGGCGGCAGTGGTATCGAGCAATTTGGTGCTGGTGATTAATGCCAGGTCGCCGCTGGCAAACTTCAGAGACTTCATTGCTCTCGCGAAAAAACATCCCGGTACGGTAAACCTCGGCATCGCCGGCGCCACCGGTGAGATCGCCACCAACGCGCTCAAGCTCGCCGCTGGTATTGAACTCAACAACATCCCCTACAAAGGCGGCGTGCCGGCGATGATCGCCGTCATGTCGGGCGAGATACAGGCCACCATCACCACCTCAGCCGGCGCCATCACCCAGGTTGAATCCGGCAAGCTGCGCGCGATCGGCGTCACCGGCGTACGCCGCGACGTGAAATATCCGGGGGTACCGACATTCATGGAAAGCGGGGTAGAGGGTTATGCGATAGATATGTGGTTCGGCCTGTTCGCACCGGCAAAAACGCCGCCACGCATTGTGCAGGCGTACCACCGCGAGATCACGCGCATTGTTGCGCTGCCCGAGATCAGGGATAGACTGCTCGCGCAGGGCTATGAAATCCTCGACAGCACGCCCGAACAATTCGCCGCCTTGGTCAAGCGCGACACCGACAAGTACCGCAAGATCATCATCGATTCGAAGATGCAGCAGTTGGAATAGCGCACATTATTTTCCGGAGCCAGTCATGTCGCAACATGGGATAACGCACGCTCGCAAAGGTGTGATGACGGGCCTCGCGATGGCTGCGCTGATGCTGTCCGCCCCGCCCCTACAGGCGCGCATCACCAAAATCATCATCGATGAAACGGTATCACCCGCGTTTTGCAAGGGCACAGCCTGCGCGACATTCAGCGACGCCGGCCACTACGAGCAAATCGCGGGCCGCGCTTTCGGCGAGCTCGATCCGGCCGATCCACTCAACAAACTGATACAAGATATCGAACTGGCGAAAGACGTGGATGGCAAGGTGCGCTATGTCGCCACCTTCGTTATTACCAAGCCCATTGACATGAGCAAAGCCAGCGGCCTGCTGTGGCATGACGTACCCAATCGCGGCCGGCTGGTCACACTAGCCATCATGGAGCGCGGCTTCGGCGACGTGGGCCTGGCGAGCGCGTGGCAGGGCGACAACGCGGGCATGAGCGCCGCACTCGGCACTACGGTGCGCGCGACAATGACCGTGGGCGCCAATCACTGGCTGCAGATTCCCGTGGCAAAGAACACGGATGGCTCGCCGGTCACCGGCGAGGTGTTAGGCCGTATCATCAATCGTGCCGGCTTGAATGCACAACCGTTGATCGTGCAGACCAATCCGCTGCCCTATATGCCCGCGGCGCTGGATACCTCAAAAGCAACGCTGGTGTCGCGCGAGCACGAAACGATGGAAGGCAAAGTCACCGGCGAAACACCGATCGCCGGCAGCGACTGGAAATTCTGCGGCGGCGGCACCTTCGATGCGCCGCTGCCACTGCTGAAACTGCCGGTGCAGATCTGCCTGAAGGGCGGCTTCAACCCGGCCAGGCTGTATCAAGTGGTGTACACCGCGAATGACCCGTACGTGCTCGGCATCGGCTTTGCCGCCTGGCGTGACGTCGCATCTTTTTTCAGATTTGCAGGCAAGGATGATAGTGGCACGGTGAATCCGCTGGCAGGGCATATCCAATCGAGCATCGCGCGCGGCCGCTCGCAATCGGGCAATTACCTCAGAGGCTGGCTGCATTCAGGCTTCAATCAGGACGAAGCCCAACGTCAGGTGCATGACGGCCTGTGGCCGATCATCGCCGGTCGCCGCATCGCGCTGAATTTTCGCTGGGCGCAGCCCGACGGCGTCATGGAGCTGTATCAGGCCGGCAGCGAAGGGCCGCAGTGGTGGGTGCCGTATCCCGATCAAGCGCGCGGTTTGCCGGCGCGCAGCATGCTTGACCGTTGCAACGCTTCCAAAACCTGCCCCAAAGTGATCGAGCACTTCGGCGGCGCCGAAATCTGGGCGTTGCGGCTGGGTCCGGCATGGGTGGGCACGAATCGCAGGGAAGACATTCCGCTGCCCGACAATGTGCGCCGCTATTACCTCGCGAGTACCACGCATGGCGGTGGTGCCGGCGGCTTTGACAGCAGCCTGCCCGGCATTGGCTTGTCCGGCAAGCCGGTGCGATGTCCCGGCAACAACTTCGGCGTCGCCGAGCTCCCCGCCAACCCGATGCCGTACACGCAGACGACGAACGCACTGACGGTGCATTTTCGCAACTGGGTCATGCGCAACACGCCACCGCCCGCCAGCCGCTATCCGACCTTGCGTGAAGGACAACTGGTGGAAGCCAATAAAGCCGCGATGGGCTTTCCGACGATACCGGGTTTGCGCACGACCGCGCCGGAGCCGGGGTTCATCAATCCGCTGCTGGATTACGACTGGGGACCCGGCTTCAATCCCAACGACGGCACAGGAATACCCAGCAACGCGCCGCCACGCATCAAGCAGGTCATCAGCACGCTGGTGCCCAGGGTCGACGCCGACGGTAACGAAGTCGGCGGCGTACCGGTGGTACTGCGCGACGCCCCGCTCGGCACCTACCTCGGCTGGAACATCACGGCCGGCGGCGAACGTCCGTTCCATCAGAGCCAGCTTTGCGCCTACGCCGGCGGCATGATTCCGTTCGCGAAAACCAAAGCCGAACGCGCCGCCAACGGCGACCCGCGTTTGTCACTGGAAGAACGCTACGGCGACCATGCGGGATACGTTGCAGCCGTCAGAAAAGCTGTCGCCAATGCCGTGGCGCAGGGATTTTTGTTGCCCAAGGATGCCGACGCTTTGATGGCTGCGGCCGAGGCGAGCAGCGTGCTCAGGTAGTCTGAGGGAAGGAGGAAGGTGTGCCGTGCCCCACGCCTCTGTCGATGAATGCGTGGCGGCCTGTACGGCTAAGCGTTAACTGGTCGTGATTGGAGTACAATCTATCCGGTTCTTCGAGAGGAGGTTGCGGCATGAAACAGTCGTCCGTTGTGCACTCCGATCCCGACATCCTGGGTGGCACCCCGGTGTTCGTTGGAACGCGCGTTCCTGTTCAGGCACTGATTGACTATATCGAGGGCGGACACTCCCTTGAAAAGTTTCTTGATGATTTCCCAACCGTGAGCCGGGACATCGCGGTCGCTGCTATCGAGCAGGCTAAATTGCAGCTACTCGCCGATGCGCGTGCTGCTTGACGAGTGCTTCCCCCGAGCCCTACGCGTGGAGCTACTTGGCCACGAAGTCACGACGGTTGCTGAAGCCGGGTGGGCCGGCGTCAAAAATGGCGCGCTTCTGCAACTTGCGGCAACACGGTTTGAAGTTCTCTTAACTGTTGATCGCAATCTGGAGTATCAGCAGAACTTTTCCAGTCTTACTATCGCTGTCATCGTCGTTGACGCTCCAAGCAACGATGTTGAGGTACTTCGGCCATTGATGCCCAAGGTGCTCAAGGCGTTGCCCAACGCCAGGCCGGGAGACGTGACGCATGTTCACGGCTAACCGCGCAATGCACACGGACGCGCGCAAAAGCGGCGCGCGCGAGTGATTGCGAACGTTCGGCCCAGCAGCGAGCGCGGTGTGCGTGGTGGGTATTGGGAGCATGCAGAGAACAATTGCTCCGTATCGAAACACGATATACACTATACTGATGATTCAGTCTTTCAAATGCGGCGACACCGAAGCCCTGCACCAGCGCCGCCGGGTGGCGCGCTGGGTAAATATTGAGGCGGTGGCGCGGCGCAAGCTGGATCAATTAGGTGCAGCGAGCGTTTTGATCGATATGGCGTCGCCGCCAGGCAACCGGCTGGAAGCCCTGAACGGCAATCGCAAAGGGCAGCACAGCATCCGCGTCAACGATCAATTCCGCGTGTGTTTTGTGTGGACGCCGCAAGGCCCGAAAGATGTTGAAATTGTGGACTACCACTGAAGGAGTATGGCTATGAGCAAGAAGCTGCGCCCGATTCACCCCGGCGAACAACTGCGTGAAGAGTTCATGATTCCGCTGGGGCTTTCCAGCAATGCGTTGGCGCGTGCGCTGAACGTGACGCCCGCGCGCATCAACGAGATCGTGCGCGAACGGCGCGGCGTCTCTGCCGATACCGCACTGCGACTGGCGCGGTTCTTCAACACCTCGCATCAGTTCTGGCTGAATCTGCAAAGCAACTACGACGTGCAGTGTGCGGAGGATGCGGCAGGCCGGGTCATTGCGCGTATCCAGCCGTGGCAGAGGGCCACCGAGCATGCGACGCTGGCCTAACCTTCGTTCAACCCCGACGCGCCGCAAGCGGCGCGCGGGTTAACGATAGGTTGGATAGCAACAGTGAGGACACCGTAAGCAGACACCAAGTCGGACGCTCCATTTCGAGTCAAAGGAGGCAGTGATGAAACTCCGCAACGTCCTAGTGCGATCGATTCTCGTGCCGGCGCTCGCTGCGACGTGGGCCGGGGCAGCCATCTGCCAGGACTATCCCATGCGCCCGGTGCGCATCGTGACCTCGCCCGCCGGCGGCGGCAGCGATTTGGCATCGCGGCTTATCGCGCGGGGCATCTCGGGGCCGCTCGGCCAGCAGGTGATCGTCGATAACCGGCCTGCGATCCTCGCGCCGGAGATTGTCGCCAAGGCCGCGCCGGACGGTTACACGGTGCTCGTCGCCGGCAGCACCCACTGGCTTGGCCCGCTGATCGAGAAGGTCTTGTACGATCCACTGCGAGATTTCGCCCCGGTTGCGGTTCTCTCCCGTTCACCGGTGGTGCTAGTCGTGCATCCGTCCATGCCCGTGAAAACGGTCAGGCAACTGGTCGATCTCGCGAAGTCCAGGCCCGGCGACCTCAACTCAGCGGTTGGTGCGCCTGGCAGCTCGAACTATCTCGGCGCGGTGATGTTCGACTATCTCGCCGGCGTGAAGATCACGCGCATCCCGTACAAGGGCGCCGCCCCGGCAATGACGGCGATCATGAGTGGGGAGGTGCAAGTAATGTTTCCGACCGCCGGCGGCGCAGCGCCGCATGTGCAGTCGGCACGCTTGCGCTCGATCGCGGTCGGCAGCGCGCGGCCATCCGCGCTCGCTCCCGGGCTGCCGACGATCGCTGCCTCTGGCGTGCCAGGCTACGATTCGGATTTCCTCTCCGCCGTGTTTGCCCCCGCCGGGACGCCGCCCGCGATCGTGTCGCGCCTCAACCGGGAGATCGCGCGCTATCTGCAGTCGGCGGACGGGCGAGACGCCTTCCTGAAGGCCGGCAACGAGGCCGCCCCCAGCACGCCCGAAGGGCTCACGGCGATAATCAAGTCGGACATGGCGACTTACGGCAAAGTCCTGAAGCCGGCGGGCGTCAACGCGCCCTAGAACCGAGCGACACCGTCAAGGCTCACGCGTTTTCACCGGAGCCTATGGTCTTCCCTAGTGCAGGAGGTGCCTTTATCGGTGTTCTAATCGAAGAGTTGTCGAAACGGGACGCCGCCGCTTTAACCGAATGTCAAGCACCCATAATATATCGCGTCATCAATGCAAAGAAAGAAGACTGAAGTGTTGCTGAACTGCGTGTTCGAATCTGGACGCGCGATGAAACCGAGCGCTATACAACACGGACGCCAGCCCCATGAATATCCGCACATTCTCAAGCGCAGATGAAGCGGCCGTGATTGAGCTATGGCGCCGCTGCGATCTGCTGCGGCCCTGGAACGATCCGCACAAGGACATACAGCGCAAGCTCACCACTCAGCCTGAGTTGTTTGTGGTCGGTGAAATCGCAGGCCAGCTCGTCGCCTCTGTGATGGCAGGGTTTGATGGTCACAGAGGCTGGGTTAATTACCTGGCCGTCGCACCCGAGCATCGCAACGCCGGCCTTGGTCGTACGCTTATGCGCCATGTCGAGGCCGCGCTTTAAGCCCGTGGTTGTCCCAAGGTGAATTTGCAGATCCGTGCCTCGAATCACGCGGTTGTGGAATTCTATCGGCGTATCGGTTATGCGCCCGACGAGGCTGTCAGTCTCGGCAAGCGGCTCATCGATACGTCATAGGGGCTAACTACTTCCGACGCGCATAACACAGCACGGCTCACCACTTGTGATAACCTTTCGTTCCCGCGCGCCCTGCGCGGTTTGAATTCGTAACGATTGCATTCGTAACAAACTCCCCGGAGAAATCATGCCCCCCAGCGCAATGCCCCGCCAGCGCACCGGCGCTCAATTGCTTGTCGATGCACTCATCGTTCACGGCGCGGACACAGCGTTCGGCGTGCCCGGTGAATCGTATCTGGCTGTGCTTGACGCCATGCACGACGTTGAAGATAAATTGAAATTCGTGATCTGCCGCCAGGAAGGCGGCGCCTCCAACATGGCGGACGCCTATGGCAAACTCACCGGGCGACCAGGCATTTGTTTTGTCACACGCGGCCCCGGCGCGAGCAATGCCGCTGTCGGCATCCACACGGCGTTTCAGGATTCGACACCGCTGATACTGTTTATTGGTCAGGTCGACAGCGAAGTGGTCGAGCGTGAAGCGTTTCAGGAAGTGGATTACCGCCGCATGTATGGGCAGATGGCGAAATGGGTGGCCAGCATCGATCGCGCCGACCGCGTGCAGGAAATGATCAGCCATGCCTTTCACATCGCGACCTCGGGCCGCCCCGGCCCGGTGGTGCTGGCGCTGCCCGAGGACATGCAGATACAACTCGCCGGCGAAATCGATCTCGCCTGCTATCAGCGCATAGCCGCAAACCCCGGCGAAGCCGATATGCACCGGCTCCGTGACATGTTGTCGAAAGCCAAAAAACCGATGGTGATCCTCGGTGGCGGCGGCTGGAACAAAAAGGGTTGCGACGACTTTCTTGCCTTTGCGCAGGCCTATAACCTGCCGGTGGCGTGCTCGTATCGCGCACAGGACATGATCGACAATCGAGACGCGCATTACGTGGGCGATGTCGCGGTGGGTCTGAATCCGGCGCTTGCGGCACGCATACAAGGATGCGACCTGTTGATTGCCATCGGCTCGCGGCTGGGCGAGTGGACCACGGTCAACTACACGCTGATCGACATTCCACGGCCAAAACAAAAATTCGTTCATATTTACAGCGGCGCCGAGGAACTGGGCCGCGTGTATCAGGCCGACATGCTGATGAATTCCGGCATGCCGGAATTTGCCGCGGCCGCACGCAAACTGCCACCATTAAAGCCCGCGTGGGACGAGTGGACAGCGGGCGCGCGCGCCGACTACGAGGCGTGGCAGAAGCCGGTGAAAGTGCCGGGCAAGGTCAACATGAGCGAAATTGTGCTGTGGCTCAATAAGCGCCTGCCGCCGGAATCGATCATCACCAACGGCGCGGGAAATTTTTCACTGTGGGTGCATCGCTTTTACCGTTACCCCGGTTTTCGCACACAGCTTGCGCCTACCAGCGGCGCCATGGGTTACGGCGTGCCCTCTGCCGTCGGCGCCAAGATCGTCCATCCCAAACGGCCGGTGGTGTCATTTTCCGGCGACGGCGACTTCCTGATGAATGGGCAGGAGCTCGCCACCGCCATGCAATACAACGCCAAGGTGATTTTCATCGTCGTCAATAACGGCATGTACGGCACCATCCGCATGCACCAGGAACGCCACTACCCCACGCGCATCAGCGGCACCATGCTGAAAAACCCGGATTTCGCCGCGCTTGCCCGCGCCTATGGCCTGCACGGTGAAATCGTCGACGCCACCGCGGATTTCGAAGCAGCCTTTGAGCGCGCGTGGAACGCCAATACCGCCGCGCTGATTGAAGTACGCATAGACCCCGATGCCATTTCGCCGCGTGCGTCGCTCACGGCGATCCGCGAAGAGGCGCTGAAGGCGGCCAAATAATTTGAACAACAATTCTTAGCCACAGATTTCACAGATTTACGCAGATTTTTTCGCAGTTAATCTGTGTTCATCTGTGAAATCTGTGGCTAATGTTTTTTGATTTTTTATGTAAGGGCCAAGCATGACCACCACTCCAGGGAAAATCGGATTCGCCGGCATCGGCGCCATGGGCACGCCGATGTCCATCAATCTCATCAATGCCGGCCACAAGCTGGTGTTATTCGACATCGACCTCAAAAAGGCGCAGGCCGTGGCGGCTGCGCGTGAAGTTGAAATCGCCACCAGTCTCGCCGATCTCGCCGGCAAGAGCAACACCGTCATCACCATGCTGCCCGACGGCAAACTGGTGCGCAAAGCGCTGCTCGGCGAAAACGACAGCGGCAAAAACTGCGTGTGCGAAACACTCAAGTCCGGCAGCCTGATTATCGACATGAGTTCGTCCTCGCCCATGGGCACGCGCGAGCTCGGTGCACTACTGGAAAAGAAGGGCTATCAATTCATCGATGCCCCAGTGTCCAACGGCGTCAAAGGCGCTACGGCGGCGACACTGTCCATCATGGTCGGTGGCGACAAGGCGATTTTCGAACGCGTGAAGCCCGTGCTCGAAAAACTCGGCAACCAGATTTACTACGCTGGGCCGCTGGGCGCCGGGCACGCGATCAAGGCGCTCAACAATTACGTGTCTGCGGCAGGGCTGATCGCCGCCTGCGAAGCGATGCATGCGGGTGCTGCGTTCGGCATCGACCCGAACGTGGTGGTGGACATCATCAACACTTCCAGCGGCATGAACAACACCACCAAAAACAAGTGCAAGCAATACATGCTTTCCGGCGCATTCAACGCGGGCTTCTCGACCGGGCTGATGGCGAAAGACGTGCGCACCGCGCTCGAAATCGCGCAGGCGATGAACACCTCAACCCTGCTCGCCAAACCCACCGCTGACATCTGGGATGACATGGAAAAGAAACTGGGTTTTCTTTCCGATCATACCGAGATGCACCAATTTACCTTTAAAAACAAATAGTTAAGTTCCAACACTGCATCTCGCATCACTCCTTCCCCTTCAGGGGGAAGGCGGGGATGGGGGTGGGGTTCCAACGCACCAAGAACAGACCACCAACATGCAACCCTGGCACGGCAAAGACGCCGCTATCGACGACATGCAGGAAGCATTGGCAGCCACCTACCTCACCGACGGCCTGCCAATAATTCCGCCGACCGCGCAACGCATCGCCGCGATGCTTGCGCACAACGGCTACAACGCCAGCGACGAAATCAGCCTGCTGCCGCCGGGCTTTGAAACGGTGACCGCGGGCGATGTGGCGATCTGCGCGGTGATGGCCGGCTGCAAAGCAGAGTACATGCCGGTGCTGGTTGCCGCGGTTGATGCGCTGTCCGACATGAACTTCAATCTGGTGGGCATCGCCACCACCACCGGTTCCGCGGCGCCCATCTACATCGTCAACGGCCCCATCGCTGAGCGCATAGGATTGAATGGCAGGAACAACGCGCTGGGTTCCGGCCATCGTGCCAACGCTACCATCGGTCGCGCGATGACGCTGATCCTGCAAAATATCGGCGGCGCCATACCCGGCGAAGTCGATATGGCTACGCTGGGTCAGCCCGCCAAATATTCCTGCTGCTTTACCGAAAATATTGCCGAAAGCCCTTGGTCGCCGCTGCATGTGGAGCGCGGTTTCGCCGCGGATGCAAGCGTAGTCACCGTGGTTGGCATCTCCGGCACCGGCGAAGTCAACGACTCCGACAGTCAGGATGCCGCCGGCCTTGCGCAGACTTTCGCACAATCCATGTTAATCGCCGGCGTCTCGGGCGGCAGCGGCTTGCTCGGTGGTGGCGAACCGCTGTGCATACTGCCGCCGGAGTGGGCTGCTATATTTCACCGCGATGGTTACACCAAAGCCAAGACCAAAGCAGCGATTTGGGAGCAGGCAATGTTGCCTGTCGACAAACTCCCGCCGGCACTGCGCCAGCATCGCATGGCGGCTGCGTCCGACCCCTCGGCAAATGTAATTCGTGTCGCTGAAAAAGCGGACGACCTGATGATCGTGGTGGCCGGTGGCGTCGGACGCAAGGCAGCTTACGCGCCGACCTGGGGTGGCACGACCAAGGCGATCAGCCGCGAGATCAAGATGCGCCGCTGACGCCCGCGTTCTGCGTGCAGGTCAAAAGCCTACGGAATCCAGAAATTCTGTCAATAGAGGCTGCCAAATCATGGCACCGCGCACAAACAGCGTGTGCCCATCTTTATCGAAAGGCGGTAGCAAGCGAAATTCCGCCTTTCCACCTGCGGATATAAACGCCTGATGCCAATCGCGCGTGTGGGCAGGGCCAAAATACTGGTCGTTCTCCGTATATACCCACAAAGCCGGAACGCGCGACGTTTTGCCGGCATCCGCAAAAACCTGCTTGAGTTTTTCAGCCGCGCAGGGATTGCCGGGATCACGATCAGGCCGCCCGCCATGACCACCGGCGAAATTGATCGCAGCCACTAATCCTTCAGGATTGGCCGCAGCCACCCCTACACTCAAATAGCCGCCCACCGACTGCCCCATGACCACGAATCGGCTGCGGTTTACATAGGGCTGCGCCTTAGCGTATTCGATTACCGACAACACGCTCTCGACACCAGCGGCCATTGGCTCCTTATACCAGGGATTATTACAGTTGTAATTCGTCTCGACGTCTGACCCACCGGTGTCACCGTATCCCCGACGTGTAGCCACAAACACCGCGTAGCCCCGCTTCACCAACCAGCGCGACGCCACGGTATATCGCCAGCGAGGCGTTTGCGCCCGCTCAACCGCAGTGCCCGCCCGTCCGTGATTTAGCACCACAAATGGAAACGGCCCTGCGCCGTCCGGTTTATATACGGTGCCGACCATGTGGGCGCCGTTCGGCTTGCCACCGACGATCACCGGGATACTCACAATCGTCTCATTGATGTCTGCCGCAAGCGCAGGCGCCTGTGCATACGCAACCACATTCACGCATGCGCAAAGCAGCAATGCCACGTACATCACATGAAAACGAATGTTCTGCATCAGGACACAGGTAGAATTCGGTCACTTCCATTATATCGATAATGCAGCATGACACAAGCTTTAACCAAAGCTTCAACCAAAGGCCCCCTCGCGGGCATCCGCGTGCTCGACATGAGCCGCATCCTCGCCGGCCCGTGGGTCGGGCAACTGCTCGCCGACCTCGGCGCTGAAGTGATCAAGATCGAGCGCCCCGGCAAGGGCGACGACACCCGCGCCTGGGGGCCACCCTTCGTTAAAGACCGCGACGGCAACGATACCAGCGACGCGGCGTATTTCATGTGCGCCAATCGCGGCAAACAATCGCTTACACTCGACATCGCCAAGCCCGAAGGCCAGCACATCATCCGTGAACTGGCGCAAGTGTCTGACGTGCTGATCGAGAATTACAAGGTTGGCGACTTGAAGCGTTACGGCCTCGATTACGACACGCTGTCGGCGTTAAACCCGCGCCTCGTCTACTGCTCGATCACCGGCTTTGGCCAGACCGGCCCGTACCGCGATCGCGCCGGTTACGACTTCATGATTCAGGGTATGGGCGGTGTGATGAGCATCACCGGCGAGCGTGACGATCTGCCGGGCGGCGGCCCGCAAAAAGTCGGTGTCGCCATTGCGGACCTGATGACCGGCATGTATTCAACGGTGGGCATCGTCTCGGCCTTGCATGAGCGCCACGCGAGCGGGCGCGGCCAGCACATCGACATGGCGCTGCTCGACACCCAAGTCGCGTGGCTCGCCAACCAGAACGCCAACTACCTGATCGGCGGCGAAGTGCCCAAACGCATGGGCAACGCGCATCCGAACGTGATGCCGTATCAAACGTTTCGCACCGAGGACGGCGACATCATCATTGCCACCGGCAACGACGGCCAGTTCCAGCGTTTGTGTGTCGCTGCCGGCCTGCCTGAAGCGGCAACCGACCCGCGTTATGCCAGCAACGCGCTGCGCATTGCCAATCGCGAGGCGTGTACTGCCGTGCTCGCCACCGCCCTGAAGCAAAAATCCACGGCGGCATGGGTTACGCTGTTCGAAACAGTAGGTGTGCCTTGTGGCCCGATCAACCGGCTCGATGAAGTCTATCGCGACCCACAGGTGCAACACCGCGGCATGAAGATCGATGTGCTACACCCGGTTGCCGGCAGTGTGCCGCTGGTGGCGAACCCGATCAGGTTTTCGCGCACACCGATTGCTTACCACATGCCGCCGCCGCTGGTGGGCGAACATGTGGAAGCTGTGTTGCGCGGGGTATTGGGCAAGAGCGATGCGGAGATCGCTGCGTTACGCGAGAAGAAAATCGTGTAGGGCGGGTTAGGCGCGCCCTATGCGCCGTAACCCGCCTGTGCATGCACCGCGTAACGGCGGGTTACGTCGCCAAACCCTGTCGCCTAACCCGCCCTACGGGCCAATATGCCCAACCATCAATCGAGCCGGCTGCCATAGATCGGCTTGATGGGAATCGCGGAAAAATCCACGCCGTCCAGGCAGCGCACATTGATGCCAATTACGTCTTCAGTCGTGCGCGGACGCCGGAACGGCAGTATCCCGCAGCCCGGGCAAAAATAATCTTTCGCGATTTTGGTGTGCCACTGGTACAAGGAGAGTTCTTCGACGGGCGTAATAAGACGGAAGCAATCCGGTGTAACGCGGTGGATGAGAGCGCCTCTTTTGCGGCATATTGAGCAGTCACAAACGCGAACATGGTCGAGGTCAGCATCGACCTCGAATTTGACCTTGCCGCAGTGACAGGAACCCTGATATGTTTTTTTCATGGTGTCCAACCTCCGCTTCGTTTATTACGGGCTCGGTAGGGCGGGTTAGGCGCGCCCTTTGCGCCGTAACCCGCCATCACGCGGCAACACACGAACGGCGGGTTGCGCTGCGCTAACCCGCCCTACAAAAGCGTTTTCTTCACCGCCTCAATTTCCTGCACCGTATCCGCCGAAAAAACCCGCGCCGCCCGCCCGTACCAATAGCGCGCATTATCAAGGTCACCCTCCATCACATGCACGATGCCGTGCACCCAGCATCCAGTAGCCGACTCGTCGCTTTGCACGATTTTGTGCGCGGCGTCCCAGTCGCCTTGGTCGAGGTGCTTGAGAGCGGTCTGCAAGGACTTGCGATTACCCAATGGACCTGATGGCATACGATTTACCCCCTCACCCTAGCCCTCTCCCCCGTGACCAGGGGAGAGGGAATTCTGTTTTAGTCGGCGCCGCTTATGTTCAAGACACTAACGCTCACATTGCCGCATACAACTGATTCTGCGCCTCAAAGCCGATACCCGGCCGCTCGGGCAATTTGAGAAAACCGTTCTCGACTCTGGCATCATCCGCAAAACCGGCGAAGATGCCAAACACACCCGGATAGGCTTCACAGCCGCCAAGGCCGAAGCCGCCGACGAGATGCAGCGTCATCTGGTTGCCGCCGTGCGGGAACACCGATTGCCGTTGCCAGCCGCGGCGCTGCAACATCTCCAGCGTGCGCGAGAACTGCACGATGCCATACGACTGCGGCACATCGGTCTGGATGAAATCAATGCCCGCGCGCATGCCGCCGAAAGCGACGAGGTTTTCCACGTCCTGCGTGGAAAACAGATTTTCGCCGGTGCCTACCGCGGCACCGTAGTGCGCGATGAATTCCGTGAGTACCTCCACCACCGAAGTGGTCATTTCGCTGAAATCAAACACCGCATTGCGCAGCGTTGAATTCAGCGGGATGGCGGTTTCACGGATGTCTGTAATGCGCATCTGCTGCTTTCAAAAAATCGTTACACCGCTTCACAATGCCCACTTCCGTGTAGGCGTGAATGCGTGAACGGGGTACCTCGTTCACACCTTCACGCCTTCACCCGTTCACCGCCGTCAGTCCGCCTTAATCCCCGCCGCCTTGATTACGGGTATCCAGCGCGCGAGTTCGCTTTTCACGAAATCGCCCAGTTCCTCCGGTGTTGACGGCGCGGCTTCCGCCCCTTGCACCAGCAGCATGGTTTTCACCTCTGCCCGATTCAAAACCTCGGTGATTGCGTGGTTGAGTTTAATCACCACCACACGTGGCGTTTTCGCGGTGGTAAACAGACCAAACCACAGCCGCGCATCCATGCCGGGTATGCCGGCCTCGACCGCACTGGGAATCTCCGGCGTGCCCGCAAAGCGCGTTTTACTCGACACCGCCAACGCCTTGACGCGCCCGGCCTTCAATTGCGTGTGCGCCGTTACCGGTGACAGAAACGATATCTGCGTCTCCGACGACAGCAGCGAGGTCAGTGCAAAACCTGCGCTCTTGTACGGCACGTGCAAGACCTGCACGCCCGCGATGCGGTTGAACAATTCACCCGCGAGATGGCTCATCGTGCCATTGCCCGCCGACGCATAACTGAGGCCGCCCTTGTGTTTGATGTACGCGATCAATTCCTTGGTGTTACTCACCGGCATCGACGGATGCGTCACCAGCACCACCACACCGGTGGTCATCAACGTGAGCGGTGCGAAATCCTTCACCGGGTCATACGGCAATTCCTTGTACAGCGCCACCGCGCTCACCATCGGCCCCGCGTGCCCCATCACCAGGTTGTAGCCGTCGGGCGCGGCCTTGGCCACCACATCGGCGGCGAGTGTGCCACCCGCGCCGGCGCGACTGTCCACCACCACCGGCTGGTTCCATTTTTCATTAAGCTTCTGCGCAATAAAGCGCGACAGATAATCCGCCGTGCTGCCCACCCCGCCACCCATGATGCGTAGCGGGCGGCTGGGATAGTCGTTGGCGTTTTGTGCGAGTGCTGCGCTCGCGCACAGCAATACCATCCCGCACACCATAACCTTCACAACGTTTTGACTCTTCACTTTTCCCCCTTCACCCTTCACGATCTCAATTAACCTTCGCCCCCGAAGCAATAATCACCGGCGCGAATTTTTTCACCTCGGCGCGTATGAAGGCATCAAAGGCTTCAGGCGTGGTGGGCCTGGGAGTAGCTCCCTGCGTCAGCATACGTTCCTTCATTTCCGGCGCACTGAGTATGCGCACCACTTCTTTGTTCACCAGGTTCACGATCGGTCGCGGCGTTTTGGCCGCCACCAGCAAGCCGTACCATTGATCGTAATCAAAGCCCGGCAACCCCGCTTCTGCAATCGTCGGCACGCTGGGAAACAGCGGTGAACGCGTCGCCGTGGACACCGCAAGCGCAAGCACCCGCCCGGCCTTCAACTGCCCCATCGCCACCAGTATCGGCGCAAAATTAAATTGCACGCCGCCACCGATCACATTGTTCAGTGCGTCAGGCGCGCCCTTGTACGGCACGTGTGTGGCGGTAATGCCCGCGGCGAGTTTGAACATCTCTCCGTTGATCTGCGTGCCGCTGCCAATACCGGCCGAACTGAAATTCATGGTTCCCGGTTTCGCTTTTGCCATCGCAATCAGTTCTTTCATCGTCTTCGGCCCCAAACCCGGCGCCACTATCAGCACATTGGGCACGCTCGCCACCTGCGACACGCCGGCGAAATCCCTGATCGTGTCATAGGGCAATTTGGAGAACAGCGTGGCGTTGCCCGCGTGACCGGTGGACACCATCATCATGGTGTGACCGTCGTAATTGGCGTCGAGCACGTATTGCGAGGCAATGGTGCCACCGGCGCTGGGACGGTTATCCACCACCACCTGCTGGCCCCAGCTTTCGAGAATTTTTTCGCCGATCCAGCGCGCGAGGATGTCGGTCTGGCTGCCAGCGGCGAAGGGCACCAGCATGCGTATGTTTTTGTTCGGAAATTTTTCTTGTGCGCGAGCGGGCGGAGCACCCAGGCATAGCGTCAACGCCAGCACGAGCAGTTGGATGGGTTTCATAAGAACACCTCGATCAATACGTAAGTTTTGTTCTACCATGCTATTTATGGTTGGCCTACGCGCCTGCTTCGCGCAGATAACTCAAATCCAGGTATTGGGCCGCGCCGCCTTTGGCCGCCGTGAATTTCTCCGACGCCCAGACAAAATCCATCACCTGCCGCACGCCGTCTTCAGCGATTTGCGGGCGCGCACGGCTGAACACACGCAGCAGCGCCTGCGCCGCCAGATCGGCCGCCATATTGAGCCGCGCCGGCAGCATTTGCACCGCTGCGTCGTGGTTCGCCGCATCCTGCAGCCACGCGTATGCCTGATTGAAGCCGCGGATAAACGCGATGAGTTCCGCCTTGTGCTCACGCGCCCACGCGCGGCGCGCGGCAGCTATCGGCCCCGGATACGCCGGAAAGAAATCACTCGATGCGCCGAGGCTCTTGAATCCAGCCGCCATCAGGTTGCGGTCAAACGGCGGATTGATGAAACACGCAGAACCAGCCCCGTTCATCATGGCGTCGAAACGCTGCTGCGAGCCGCCGGCGTTTTTAAAATGCGTGTCGCTTTCTGTCAGGCCGTGCTGCTCAAATAACCTGCGCAGCAACAGCGAATAGCCGGTGCGCGCATCATCCACTACGATGTTTTTGCCTTTGAGGTCACGGATGCCAGTGATGTCTTTCGACACCATCAGCGATAACTCCGGCGCGTGCGATTGGGCCATGAAAATAAACAGGTCGGCGCCCTGCTCCACACCGCGCACGATGTGATCGACCTGCTGAAAGCCGATATCAAAACCACCGTTTTTCAGCGCATCGAGCTGCTGAATCGACGAACCGGTGACCGTGAGATCAACCTCGGCGCCGGCGCTTTTCCACAGGCCCAGCGACTGCGCGACGTATACCGGCCAGGTGTTTACACCTTCGGAAATCAGGGCGAGTTTAATCATTAAATGAGCCAGCGTTTGGCACGAGATTTTAACACTGGCGTTAGCTGCCGCACCACTGCATGGATAGTAGAAACTCTCAATTACACAATACTTTAAAGCACGGACTTCAGGTCATTACACGCATGTGACCAGTAACTGAGCATGCGCGTGCCCGGCGGTTGAATAAAAGTCTCGCGGAATCAGGCACAAAGCGCACCAGCACGCTAACACTAGTTTATAACTATTTGAAATTAAACATGTTTTATTGCACGTCGTGACTCGAAAAACTATGCACAGTTTCTGTGGATAAGCTTGTGAACAAGCGTGAAAATCGATGCCTGCAACGCGGTTCCATTTGCAATTATTCTACAGCGCCTATTTTTTAGGCAACTTGATCGCGGCCACAACCTCAGCGTTTTAACACGCCCAGCAAGTTGTAAAAATCATCGGTCCATAAACGCAGGCTGGTGTCCTGCGGCAGTGCTTGTGCAACAGAGCGCAACGCCGGCGCCTGCAGTATCGCGCGGTTTTTGGTGACGACAATTTGATCCGTTGCAGACAACCAGTATTCGACGCCGCTGCTGTTCCCCGGCTCGTCGCTTACCATCACCGCGCTCATGCCGAATTCGCCGGCTAGCCGCGCCACCACCGGCGCGATGTTGACAAAACGATTGGTTGCCTGAAACACCATCACCCCGTCGAGCGCCAAATGTTTGACGTACACCGCCATCGCCTCGCGGGTCAGCAAATGCATGGGTATCGAATCACCGGAAAAAGCATCTATCGCCAGAAAATCAAAGCGTTGCGGCGCTTCGCGCTCCAGCGACAGGCGTCCGTCGCCCAGCACTACGTCGATCTGTGCCGGACTGTCCTTCAGGAACGAAAATTCCAGCATCGCCACCGCCGCCACTTGCGGATCGATTTCGTAAAAGCGGAACACATCGCCGCTGCGGGCGTAGGCCGCGATCGCGCCCGCGCCCAGGCCGATCACGCCCACCCGGCGCGGCGATTCGGGCAAGCTCGCAAACGCGCGGCCATAGCCGCTGGTGAGGCCGAAATAGCTCGAAGCCTGGCGCCGATGCTCGGGTTCCAGCAGTTGGCCGCCGTGACTGATCGCGCCGTGATACATCACCCGAAACGGCGCGGGCGCGGGGAAATCCTTGGTGCGCACCACGCCGTAAAAATTACGCACCATCACGCGCACATCGGTTGAGTACTCGATCACATTCCGGATCACCAACCCGGTGGTCACACATGCCACCACGAACGCCAGCACCGCCATCCAGCGCGCCGCCGCCAGTGCGTTCCAGAACAGCAGCAGCGCGCACGCCGCAACCGTGATACCCAATTCAAAATAACCTTTGAGCAGCAGCGGTGCTGCAATGCCGATCAGCAACGCACCCAGCGCGCCGCCGATGGAAATCATCAGATAAAATGTGGTCAGATAACGCGGCGCGGGACGCAGCCGGTAGAGCTCGCCGTGGCAGAACATGCAACACACAAACAGGCCCGCCGCATACAACGGCGCCGCGATATAGAGATCCAGCGATTCGCCAAACCACGCCATCGCCGGCAATGCCACTGCCAGCAGCACCATAAACAGCGGGCGCACATACCAGCGCGGATGATCGAAACACAAAATAAAGGTGATCAAGTACAGCGACAGCGGCGCCAGCCACAAAAACGGAATCGACGCGATATTCTGCGTCAGGTGATTGGTGACGCCGAGCAACACACACGAGCCCATCGCCGCGTAAGCTATCCATGTCACGCGCTCACCCATCGACGGCGCGGGCGTGTCGGCGTCGGCGCCTGCGTCGGCGGTCTGCGCCGGCGCGCTCACCGACGCCGCGCGCGCGCTGCGCCACGCCGTCCATCCGCATAACGCGGCGAAAACGGCATACAACACCGACCAGCCGTACGACTGCACGCTGCTGCGCAACCAGGGTTCTATCGCCACCGGATACGACAGCAGCGCGAGCAATGAAGCGAAGTTTGACAGTGCGAACAGGCGGTAAGGAACGGCGTGCCTGAAATGCCGCCAATACCACGCCTGCAGCAGCGGACTGGTCGCCGACAGCAGAAAGTACTGCAAACCTATGGTTACGCCGAGCAACCCCAAAATGGCGGGCACCGGCGCGCTACCCGCATCACCATCGGGCTTCCACCGCACATCGGGAACGATCGGCAGCAGCAGTAAACTTACTGCGAGCAAAGCGATATGAATTTTGGCTTGTGTTAGCGGTGTCAGGCGCCGCGAGGTCCAGTCGGCGTAGGCATAGCCGGCCAGCAAAATGCTCTGGAAAAACACCATGCACACAGCCCACACCGACGCGGCGCCGCCGAACCACGGCAAGATCTGACGCGCGATAACCGGTTGCACCAAAAACAGCAAAAAAGCGCTAAGAAATATACTGCCCGCGTAAAGCCGCATACCAGAATGACCTTAACCAATTATTGAAAATTACCCGTACCCGGAACACGCTCTGCCCATAGGGGCATCTAGTGAATCTGGTCCGTCTGCCATGCCGCTGGAGAATATCATGCAAGCGGGTTCGTCGCGGCTGCGGATCCTCCGGCGCGTTTGCTTAGGGTTAAATATTCTCTACACCCCTTGGCTTTTTCGCGGCGCCAGAGTGCAAGGGCGCACCTCAATACTGTGCGCGCGGCCTACGGCACGCGCCGCGCCGGGTTCAGCAGCAATGCCGCCAACGCCGGCAGCAACAGAATGGCGCCCAGCATGTTCACCAGAAACATGAAGGCGAGCAGTATGCCCATGTCCGCCTGGAATTTCAGCGCCGAGAATGCCCACGAGCCCACGCCCACGCTCATGGTAACGGCAGTGAAAACCGCGGCAGTGCCGCGTTCGCGCAGCGCCTCGAAAAATGCTGCTTCGATACTCGCGCCCGTTGCAACGAGATGATGCTTGAAGCGCTCGTAGAGATAAATTCCGTAGTCCACGCCCACGCCTACGCCCAGTGCGATCACCGGCAAGGTGGAAACCTTGAGCCCGATGCCCAGGCTTGCCATCAACGCATTACAAAGTATTGAAACCAGCGCCAGCGGCAAAATGATGCAGAGGACTGCCTGCCATTGCCGGAACATCAGCCAGCACAGAAAAATGATAGTGCCGAAAATGGACATCAGCATGGTCACTTCGGCGGCATCCACCGCCTCGTTGGTGGCGGCCATTACCCCCACATTGCCGCTGGCGAGCAGGAATTTGAGCTTCTCCGAATTGTGCTGCTGCGTGAATTTCTTGATTTCACTGACGATATGGGCAATCGTCGTTCCCTGGTGATCGCGTGTAAAAATGAGCACCTGCATGGCGCTGCAGTCGCTATTGAGCAGGCCCGTTGCGGTGTCTACCGGGGTGACCGACTGCGCCAGCACATCGCGATTGCGTGACAGCGCACGCCACTTTGGGCAGCAGCATCTTGTTGGTGAGTATCATCAGCGCCACGCCCAGACTGGCAGTGACGCCTAATTCGCGCACCATGTCGATCTTGATGTGCATGATCACCGTGAAACCCAGCGCATTGGTAATCAGCGCCACCGTGCCCGGAATCGCCAACCGCAGAAAGGCATTGCGCGCCGCGGCAGGCCCTGCGGCGCCCTGCACCACCTCGGCCTTCCACACATTGGTCATCTGCACCGCATGGGAAACGCCGATGGAAAAAATCAGAAACGGCACCAGGATGGAAAGCGGGTCTATGCCGAATCCGATCAGCGGGAGTATCCCCAGCAACCAGATCACCGGCATCAGCGCGCAGACGAGGGCCAGAATGGTCAGCCGCAACGAGCCGCAATAAAAGTAAAGAAGCAGCGCGGTGATGGCAAATGTTACGCCAAAAAATGCGATTACGCCCACTGCCCCTTCTGCGATATCGCCGACCGCCTTGGCGAATCCGATGATATGCACGCTGTGCCGGTGGTCCTGGAATTTGGCGCGAATCTGTTCCAGTTGCTGCGCTACTTCCCGGTAATTCAAGCGTTTCCCGCTGAGCGGATCGATCTCCAGTAAATCTGCGCTTACCAGGGCTGCGCTAAAGTCATTGGCGACCAGTCGCCCCACGTTGCCGGACTTCAGCACATTGCGCCGCACTTTCTCCAGATCGTCCGCCGTCCCCTTGAAATCTGCAGGGATTACATTGCCTCCGGAAAAGCCTTCTTCAACCACTTCAATAAAGCGCACATTCGGTGTGAGCAGCGAGGTAACCGTTGGCCGGTCCACCCCTGGAATAAAAAACACGGCATCGGTCACCTGCTTCAAGGTGGCGAAAAACTCAGGGTTATACATTTCCCGGCCATCTTTTTGCATAACCGCAACCAGCACGCGATTCGCCCCGCCAAAAGTCTTTTGATAAGTGGCAAAGACTTTCATGTATTCATGCTGCAACGGAATCATCTTGTTGAATCCCGCATCCACACGAAGCAAAGTGCCGGTGTAGATAAACACCGACGTCAGCACGGCAAACACAGCCAGCAGACTGCGGCGCTGGCTGAATATCAGACCAGCGATGCGTTCGATAAATTGAGTGAGGGTCACGGCTTGGCAAGCCCGGTGATGCGCGTTACGCCGCGCTCGCCAAACGCCAGCAGGTCACCGTTGGCGACTGGCAGCACAGCGGCAAATGCCGCTCCACCGGCATGCCGATGCAACGCAAATGTCTGGCCGCCATCCCGGCTGAGCAATAGCGTGCCGTTTTGACCCGCCAACACGGCTGCCCCGTCGCCCCATACCTTTCCACCCATCAGTGACGCCTGGGTTTGACTCTGCACAGATTGCCACTGCTCGCCAAAATCGGCCGAATGATAAACATTCCCGCGCAGGCCGAAAACGATCAGATTCGACTTGCCGGGAAACACCAGTCCGAAAAAAGAACCTTTATACGGGGACTGCTGTGTTTTCCAGTTTTCGCCGCCATCCGCGGACGCCAGTAGTGTACCGGATTCACCCGCAATCAGCCGCAGCCCGCTTTCAGTCATCCGACAGAAAGATGCGGCCGCGCTCCCCGGCCATCACCAGCCTTTTGCCGGAACGCGCTGCATCGAGCAGCAGAACGGTGTCGATACGCAAGCCGGTCGCATGAAAGACCGGAGCGGGCCGTGGTGAGAACGCAAATATCGCGCCGATTAATACGGCGAGCGCGAAGAGAATGCCGATAACTCGGCTCATGGCCGGGATCCATGCTTGATGGCGCCCATCCTAACAGCCGGGGTGATGTGCCGCTTACGGCGCAGCACGATGGTCAACTGCGGCCAGCGTGAATAGGTTTTAACCCTATCGGGCGGCTGACTTCGCACGCGGGACAGGCGCCCCTGTCCATCACGCCGATGCATGCTAAAGCGAAGGACGTACAGGCATTACTCACGACGGTCAGCGAGAAACTCAAAGCATGGAAAAGAACTGCGGAGCAGTTGCCTTTGGTTTCTGTCTGGCAGCGCGTCTGCGAGTTCATTGTGACTCACGTGACCGGATTTAACTGGCTTGCACGACGGCCTTCGCCGCAATTGATGCATTACACATAGGGCCAATAGCCGTTTTTAGGATAATGAAACCATTAATGATTTTTGGCGTCGCGACTTTCCTGTTAATCGTGTGGGTATCGTGGATGTTTCGGTATGACGTTCCTACGCATCTAGAAGCAGTAGGGACTAAAGTGCCGATAATTCTAGATCGATGGACGGGCAATACCTACCTCTACAGTGGCGGGAAATGGGACAAAATAGAAACAAGGGTATGGGAGGAAGTTACTCCCGCTAAAAAATGAAATCCCGTTAAACCCAACTGAGACACTACCCTCGAGGATCAGCGGTGTCGCCATGACGCCGTTTGTGTGATCATGTGGGTGTAACCGGCGCAACACAGGAGCACTCCGTGAATCCAGCTACAAAAATCATTTGCTGTGCGCTGCTGGCGTGCGCTATGGCGGCATCCGCGCCGGCATCCGCACAGCAGCCACAGCCTGCCGCGAACTACCCCAGCAAATCCTTGCGTCTGGTGGTGCCTGCCGCTCCCGGCGGCGGCACCGACATCATCGCGCGCCTGATCGCGCAGGGCTTATTCGAAAGCTGGGGCCACAGCGTGGTGGTGGACAATCGCGGCGGCGGCGGCGGCATACCCGGCGTAACACTGGTCGCCAAACAAGCGGCACCCGACGGCTACACCCTGCTGCTGGGCAGCGTCGGCCATCTGACCTTCGCGCCGGCGATCGAGCGCAATCTGGCTTACGATCCGCGCAAAGATCTGGCGCCAATTTCACTCGCCGCCAATCAGCCGTTTGTGATCGCTGCCACGCGCACACTGGCGGCAAATAATATCCAGGATTTGGTCGCGCTGGCGAAAGCCAAGCCCGGAACCATCAGCTACGGCTCCGGCGGCAGTGGTTCGGCATCGCACCTGGGCATCGAACTGCTGGCGATCAGCACCGGCTTCTCGATGCTGCATGTCGCTTACAAGGGCAGCAATCCGGCAGTCACCGCAGCGATGGCCGGTGAAATTCAGATCGCGCTGGCGGGGCTTGCGACGCTGTTGCCTCACGTAAAAGGCAACCGCCTGAAAGCGCTCGCCGTCACCAGCGCCAAGCGCACGCACTTCGCGCCGGATATTCCGGCCGTGGCCGAGTCCGTGCCGGGCTATGTGTTTGACGTGTGGTACGGGCTGGTCTACCCGGGTGGCACGCCGCGCGCTATCGTGGCCAAGGCCAGCAGCGAAATCCACAAACTGCTGGCGTCAGCCGAAGTCGGCAAGCGCTTTGCGAACGCGGGCGTGGAACCGATGACCAACACGCCCGAAGCGTTCAGCGCGATGATTGCGCAGGAAATTCCGAAATGGCAGAAAGTGGTGAGGGAAGCAAAAATAAAAGTGGAGTAGTCAAAAGGAGGAACTCAATGAAGACCCTGAACGCACTATGCGCCTGTATTTTGTTATGCGCCACCGCACCCGCCAGCGTTGCGCAGAAATATCCCACCAAGCCGATACGCCTGATCTCTCCGTTCGCGCCCGGTGGCGGCACGGACATCCTGTCGCGCGTGATCGGCCCGCGGGTATCCGCGGTGATCGGCCAGCCGATAGTCGTGGATAACCGGCCCGGCGCCGGCGGCGCGCTGGGCGCCGAGATCACGGCAAAATCCGAACCCGATGGCTATACCTTTATCACCGTTTCCAGCAGCTACGCAGCGACCTCCGCCTATCAAAAACGGTCATACGATCCCATCTTCGGCATCCAGCCGGTCATCCTGCTCGGCACTACCGGACTGTTGCTGGTCACGCACCCATCCCTGCCCGCGAAAAGCGTCAAGGAACTCATAGACTACGCGAAAAATAATCCCGGCAAGATCAACTACGCAACGGTCGGCGTCGGCAGTGTCACGCATCTCACGCACGAACTGCTGAATCTCGAAGCAAAAATCTATACCGTGCATATTCCGTTCAAGGGTGGCGCACCGGCATTGCTCGGGGTTATCGGCAACGAAGCGCAGATTGCGTCGATCAGCATAGTGCCCACGCTGCCGCATCTGAAAGGGGGACGCCTGCGCGCCATCGGCATCACTACCGCAAAACGTTCGCCGCTGCTGCCCGAATTGCCGAGCATCGGCGAAACGCTCCCCGGTTTCGATGTGCCGCACTGGTACGCCATCTGGGGCCCCAAAGGCATACCCAGGGACATCGTCGCTCTGTGGAACCGCGAAGTCTCCAAAGTGCTGCTGAGCGAGGAAATGACCAAACAAATGCGCGCCGAAGGCATGGAAACCGCAGGCGGGCCGCCCGAACAATTTTTGAATGTGCTCAAGCCCACCGTCGAACGCTGGCGGCGTGTGGTCAAGGAGGCGAAGATCGAGGGTGCGGGATGACGCGTGGCGCTGTGCGTAACGTGCACCATGCGCACGAATTCTCCGTATTTCACCTCCCCATCGTCAATCCGGTTGAAAACTGGATTTCTTTACCACCAGCAATGGTAGGTTGCGCTGAGCTTGCGAAGCCCAACACAACTGCCCGTTGCAACGCAGTGGCCGTGGCGGTCGCCAAGATTGCAGTGTTGGGCTGAGCAAGCTTAGCCCAACCTACAACTTCCAACTCCTCGGCCTCTACGGCCACTTGCGAATGAGCAACCTTGGAAACGCTCAGATTATTCGTAGTGTGTCCACAGGCGCAACACCTTGACGGTGCGTTGTGCCTGGTAAACCTGATACACCAGCCGATGTTGAATAGTGATGCGGCGTGAATAAGCGCCCGCCAGATCGCCTACCAGTTTTTCATTGCGATCAGTCATTCCCCGCGTACTTGCCCGCCGTCTCCGGAAACAGATTTTTCACGATCTTGAACTTGGTTACGTCCACGGTGCCGTCCATGTGCAGGTACATGGTGGCGTCGCGGTAAAGTTTTTCAATGCCGAAGTCGAGCATAGTGCCGTTGCCGCCGTGTAATTCCACTGCGTGTTTGCACACTTCAAGCACGGCTTCCGAGGCATACAGCTTCACCATATTGCACAGCACTTCGGCGTCGGGCGCTTTTTCGTCGACCGCGCGCGAAGCTTCGTGCAGCAGCGAGCGCACGGCGCAGATTTTGGTCGCCATTTCAGCGATGCGTATTGCGACGGCCTGATGCTTGATCAGCTTTTTGCCGCCCTGCACGTAGTCGTGCACATACTTCACGGTTTCCTCGTACGCGCGCACCCCGACGCCCAGATTTTTTGATCCCTGAATAATTTTGCCGGGACGAAAATAAACACCCGCTTTTGCCAGCGCGATGTCTTTCACCAGCAGGTATTCGTCGGGCACTGCCATGTCCTCGAACACCATTTCGCCGTTGTTCATGAAGCGCCCACCCAGCGTTTCGTTGCAACGCGCCACCGAGAATCCCTTGGTCTCGCGCGGCACCAGAAAGCACGAGGTGCCTTTGGTCAACCCGGCGCCGGGTGTGGTGGTGGCGTAGACCACATACAGGCTCGCATCGTAGCCGTTGCTGATGAACTGCTTGCGGCCGTTGATGATCCATTGGTCGCCTTTTTTCTCGGCGCGGGTATGCATCATGGCTTCAGGTACGTCATACGGCAGCCAGCGATCGGATGCGCCGCGCGGCTCGGTCAAACAATGCGCCAGCAAAAACTGCGAGTTGGCCATGATTTTCGGAAACCAGATTTTCTTTAAGGCGTCCGGCAGGATGTTGCGCAACAGCACGGAGACCTTCCATTGCTGCACCATTTTCTCGGCAAGGCCGCAGTCGCCGCGCGAGATTTCCTCGGAGATGACCGCGAACGTTTGCGTTTCCGATTGCGGGTCCAGCGCGATGCCACCGTATTCCTCGGGCACACCCAGCGTGCGGATGCCGATTTGGTGCGCGACGTCCAGTATCTTCGGCGGCAGACGCCCTTCCGGCTTCATGCTCCATTCGGCCTGCCAGTTTTGCCGCGTGAATGGAATGACATGCTCATTGACGAATTTGCGCGTGACGTCTCGCATCATGCGGGTTTCGTCGGACAACCCTCTTTCATTGTAAATCATTGTTTCTATTACCTTTTTAACGTTTATTCGACTTTCAGGCCAACCGCCTTTATCACTTTTGCATTTTTCACCAGTGAATCAGCAATCACTTTGCGAAATTCTTCGGAGGTGCCGGTCACCACTTCGGTGGCCTGCGCAACCAGCAGCGTTTTTACCTCGGGCAGGTTCGCGGTTCTATTCACCGCTGCGCGCAATTTTTCAATGATGGGACGCGGCGTGCCTTTCGGAACCATGAATCCCTGCCAGCCGCTGTAGTCAAAGCCGGGAATCGTTTCCGCAATAGGCGGAATGTTGCCCATCAACGCCGACTTGCCCGGCAGGCTGTGGCCGATGGCGCGCAGCTTGCCCGCGTTGACTTGCGTCATCACCGCTGCGGCGGGCGTCAATGTCCATTGCGACTCTCCCGCAAGCACCGAGGCCACCGACGGCCCGCCGCCTTTGTAGGGCACATGCAGCGATTGAAAATTCGCTGCCGCCATGAAATACGCGCCCGACAAATGGCTTTGCGAACCCGCGCCGGCCGACGCCATATTGAGTTGCCTGCCCTTGGCCAGATCGATCAGTTCCCGGGTGGATTTCACCGGCACGCCCGGATGCACCACCAGCACGTTCGCGGTCACCGCAAACTGTGTCACGTGGTCGTAATCCTTTACCGGATCGAAGGTGGGATTCTTCTGCAGCAACACCGCCACCGTCGAAGCAGCGGTCGTCGCGCTGATCAAGGTGTAGCCGTCGGGCGCTGCGTGCTTGGCGATTTCCATGCCGACGATGCCGCCCGCGCCTGCGCGATTGTCAATGACAAATTGCTGGCCGACGATCTCGCTCATCTTGCTGCCGATAATACGGCTCAGGGTATCGACCGAGCTGCCCGGCGCGTTGGGCACCAGCATGCGTATCGGACGGCTGGGATAGCCGGCTGCAGCATCCGCCGCCTGTGCGTTCACGCTGGCAGCAACGGTGGCTGCGCACAATGCGCAGCCGAGTAACGCTTTGAAATTCATGATTTAAATGCTCCTCGTAAACCTGCGCATCAATCGTGCGCTCGGTAAGTGCCGATTGTTACCTTTCCTAACGCCGGACGCAAATGAGCGCAAGCGGGCGCCATGCGGCGCCAGCGTGCAACACGCGCACGCAACACCCCTGTAACTATATGAATTTGATAGAATTACTCTACTCACTTTCCTGCCACCCCTCGTGAAAAAAGCGCTCTACGCAAATTCTCAAGAAGCTGAAGCGGCTTTCTACGATGCTTTTGGCAAGAGCGATCTCGAAGCGATGATGGCAGTGTGGGCCGATGACGACGAAATTTACTGCGTACACCCCGGCGGCCAGCGCATCTCGGGCATGGAGAACGTGCGCGAATCCTGGCGCCGGCTGTTCACCAACGGACAATCATTGAGCTTTCAGCTGCGCGCGCGCCACGAAATTCACGGTGTGATGATCGCGGTTCACAGCGTCTACGAACTGATCACGGTGGCGGGACAGGGGCCCGTGCATAATCCGCTGCTGGTCACCAACATCTACTTACGTACTGACCGCGGCTGGCGCATGGTGGCGCATCACGCCTCGCCCGCGCCGGCGGCGCCGGCTGCGGCAGTTGCGCCGGAGGCGGAAGTCAGGCGCGCGCCGAAGACGCTGCACTGAAAATCAGGACTGAGGACTGCGGATTGAGTGGGCGCCATAGTGCGAACTTGGCGCACGCGAATCGCGCGCATCGCAAGGTATAATGCCGCTACCGCGCATCACCGCTGTGCGGACCTGAATCTCCCTCGCTAAATCTGCATAATTATTTGTTATTAAAGGATATTTTATGAGTCTCCCGGATTTCGGAAATCCTGACATTATCGTCGTCGGCGCGGGCAATGCCGCTGCCTGCGCGGCGCTTGCCGCGCGCGAACAAGGCGCCAGTGTGATCATGCTGGAAGCCGCGCCCATCGACGATTGCGGTGGTAACAGCCGCTACACCGGCGGGCTGATGCGCGTGGTGTTCAACAACGTGGATGAGCTGGCCGAGATCATTCCGGAGCTCACCGAGGAAGAAAAGAAAACCCACGACTACGGTTCGTACACCGCCGATGCGTATTTCGACGACATGGCGCGCATCACGCAGGAGCAGACCGACCCTGATCTGTGCGAAATGCTGATCCGCCGCAGCTATGACACCGTGGTGTGGCTGCGCAAAAAAGGCGTGAAGTTTCAGGCGAGCTACGGCCGCCAGTCGTACAAGGTCGATAACGGCACGCGTTACAAATTCTGGGGCGGCCTGGCTGCTGAAACCTGGGGCGGCGGCGAAGGCTTGGTGGCCAACGAGCACAAAGCCTGCGAGCGTGAAGGCATCAAGATATTTTACGAAACGCCGGCGATTTCACTGCTCACCGATAGCGACAACAACGTGCTCGGCGTGCGCGCGCGGCACAAAGGCCAGAACGTCGAAATCAAAGGCAAGGCGGTGATTCTCGCCTGCGGCGGTTTCGAATCCAGCGCCGAAATGCGCGCGCGTTATCTCGGCCCGGGCTGGGATCTCGCGCATGTACGCGGCACCCGTTACAACACCGGCCTCGGCATCAAAATGGCGCTCGACATCGGCGCCATGCCCTATGGCCACTGGTCCGGATGCCATGCCGTGGGCTGGGATCGCAACTCACCACCGTTTGGTGATCTCGCGGTGGGCGACCAGTTCCAGAAGCACAGCTATCCGTGGGGCATCATGATCAACGCCGACGGCAAACGCTTCTGCGACGAAGGTGCGGATTTCCGCAACTACACCTACGCCAAATACGGCAAGGTCATTTTGAACCAGCCCGGCATGTTTGCGTGGCAGGTATTCGACTCCAAAATCATTCCCTCACTGCGCGACGAATACCGCATCAAGCGCGTCACCAAGGTGCGCGCCAACACCCTCGAAGAACTGTGCAAGATGATGGACGGCGTCAACGCCGAAGCTGCGCTGCGCGAAATTACCGAATACAACAAGGCGGTGCAGCACGACAAGACCTACAACATGGCGATCAAGGACGGCCGCCGCACCGAGGGCCTGGCGATTAACAAAACCAACTGGGCCAACACCGTTGACACCGCACCGTTTGAAGCCTACGCGGTAACCTGCGGTGTCACCTTCAGCTTCGGCGGCTTAAAAATCAGCACCGATCCCGCCACCGAAGGCCAGGTGGAAGACACCGGCGGCCAGCCGATACACGGCTTGTATGCAGCCGGCGAACTGGTCGGTGGCATTTTTTATCACAACTATCCGGGCGGCACCGGGCTCACGTCGGGTTCGGTGTTCGGCAGACTGTCGGGGACTACGGCGGGCAAAGCGGTTAGAGGTTAGTTATAGTTTTGAGTTGTGAGTGTTTAATGTTGAGTCAACGTTCGCCGCGCACGTGGCGCGCGCCCAGTTCAACTCAACACTCAAAACTAAACACTCAACACTTTTTGCGTGTAGACCAAGGTCATCAACCAGGAGACTCCATGAACGCTCCCGCAATCCAAATCCACAAGCCCGTACGCGAACAGGTCAGCAAGGACGAGTGGGATGTGCGCGTCAACCTTGCCGCGTGCTACCGCTTGATGGCCGAGTTCGGCATGGTGGAGATGGTCGCTAATCACATATCCGCGCGCGTGCCCGGAACCAGCAATGAGTTCCTGATCAATCCGTTCGGCATGCTGTATGAAGAAATCACCGCGTCCTGCCTGATCAAAATCGATCTTGAAGGCAATGTGCTGTTTAACGCCACCGATTATGGCGTCAATCAGGCCGGCTACGTGATCCATAGCGCAGTGCACAGCGCGCGTCACGATGTCGATTGCGTGATCCACACCCATACGCTGGCTGGCATGTCAGTGTCCGCGCACAAGCAGGGCTTGCTGCCGCTGGCGCAAAGCGCGATGCGTTTCGGCGATATCGCCTATCACGATTACGAAGGCCCGGCGTTGAATCTCGACGAGCGCGCGCGGCTGGTGCAAGACCTCGGCGACCGCGAAGCGATGATACTGCGCAACCACGGTTTGCTCACCGTCAGCGACAGCATCCCCGAGTGCTTCAACAACCACTACCGTCTCGAGCGCGCATGCCAGTTGCAGGTAATGACGCTCTCCTGCGGCACGGAAATCCAGTTGCCGCCCGACGAAGTGGTGCAGGAAACCTACGCCGGCTTCAAATCGGGCAAGCGCCGCCGCCACGGCTTGCTGGAATGGCCGTCGCTGCTGCGCAAGCTGGATCGTAAAGATCCCAGCTACGCCAGTTAGAAATTCGTTAGGCGTTAGGGGTGAGGCGTGCCATCCCATACCCCGTGGTTGTGCCTCTCGTCTCTCGCCTCTCGCCTCACCCCTCACGCCATACGGAGACACGCCATGGAAATAAAATAAACGCTTAAAGTCGTCAACGTTTCCGCCATCAAGGGCGCCGAGGGCGTAATCCCCGAGCAGAGCATGCGCCGCCTTGTCGGCTGCCCGGAAATCCCCACCGACCGGCTGCGCGTCGGCCACGCCACCTACACGCCGGGCTCGATTGAGGCGCTGCACTGGCATCCGATTGAAGCGTTTTATTACATCCTCTCCGGCCACGCCATTGTGCGTGATATCGAAGGTAAAGAGTTTGAAGTCAGTGCCGGCTCGTTCCTCTATTGCCCGCCCGGCATCGCCGGCGCGCACGAGTGGGAAGTGAAAGAATCGCTGCAGCTGCTGGCAATACGCGCCTCCACCGAGTCAAACAAAAAACTGCAATTCACTGTCGATAAGGCAACCAAGCGCTCTTACATCGACCTGGAAGAGCTTGCCAAGCGCGATGCGATCAGCTTTACTTCGCACTACTAGCCAACAGCTTTACTCCGCCTTAACCCCCGCCACCTTCACCACTCTTGCCCACTTCGCCGTCTCCAGCGCTATGTAGGCCGCAAACTGTTCTGGCGTGCCGCCGACCACATCACCACCCTCCTCCGTCAGGCGCGTGCGCACGATGGGAATTTGCAGCACGGCGCTAATTTCCCTGTGTAACAGCGCGGCAATCGGCTTGGGCACCTTCGCCGGCAGCAACACGCCATACCACTGCATCGCTTCATAACCCGGCAACGCGGCCTCCGCGACCGTCGGCACTTGCGGCAACACCGGCGAACGCAGCGGGCCGCTCACCCCCAGCGCGCGCAGCCGGCCCGATTTCACATGTGGCAGGGTCGGTACAATATTATTCATCGCCAGTTGCACCTGACCTGCGATCAAATCGACCGCCGCCGGCGCACTGCCGCGATACGGCACATGCACCACGTTCACGCCCGCCATGTTTTTGAACAATTCCATCGCCAGGTGCGACATAGCGCCAATGCCGGATGACGCGTAGCTGTACTTACCAGGGTTGGCTTTTGCAAGCTGGATCAATTCGCTAACGGATTTCGCCGGCAGCGCCGGATTCACCGCCAGCACAAACGGCGCGCGGCTCACCTGCATCACCGGCGCGAAGTCGCGCTTTACGTCGTAAGGCTGCGGCTGCAAGGAAGGATTCACCGCGATGGCGCTGCCGGTATTGAGCAGCAGGGTGTAGCCGTCCGGGTTCGCTTTCGCCACCACATCCGCGCCTATAGCGCCACCCGCGCCGGGACGATTGTCCACCAGCACCTGCTGGCCGAAGCGCTCGCTGAGTTTTTCGGCCAGAGCGCGCGCCACGAAATCCGAGCCGCCGCCGGGCGCGGAGCCGGTTACCAGCCGCAGTGGCTTGGTGGGATAAGCGGCCGCGTGAGCCACCTGAGCCGCGGCAACGGATGCGGCCGCAATCACGGCGATAGCCGCGCAGCGCACAAGCGACACAAGGGTGTTCGTCATTTTAATGAGATGCGGCAACGAGACTGCGCGCAGTGTAGCGCCAATTTCGCACACGCGATTGTGCGCACGACCACTGCCCCTAAAGTAGAATTCGCGCTTCAGCCGAAGTATCCATCCGCATGTCCAACCTAGACTCCGAAGAAATCCTGGCGCCATATCAAGCGCCCCGCTGGCTGCCCGGCGGCCACGCGCAAACCATACACGCCGCCGCCTTTGCGCCGCGTCCGTCGGTGACGTACTGGCGTGACCGCTGGGAGACGCCGGATTTGGATTTTATCGAGCTCGATTGGGTGGAAAACGCCGGCGTTGAATTGAAACTCGGCGACACGGATGAAACGCCGCTGGTGGTGCTGTTTCACGGTTTGGAAGGCGATTCGAACAGTCACTACGCACGCAGCCTGATGCACGCGGTGAACGCGTGTGGCTGGCGTGGCGTGGTGGTGCATTTTCGCGGCTGCGGCGGCGAGCTGAATCGTCTGCCGCGCGCCTATCATTCGGGCGACAGCGCCGAGATCGACTGGATCCTGCGGCGCCTGCGTTCAACACGCAGCGGGCCACTGTATGTCGCGGGTGTGTCGCTGGGCGGCAATGCTTTGCTCAAGTGGTTGGGCGAACAGGGCGAAAACGCGCGCGCCGTCATCACCCGCGCGGCTGCCGTGTGCGCGCCGGTTGACCTTGCGGCTGCCGGAGACGCGCTGGAACGTGGCTTTAGCCGGGTTTACACATGGCGGTTTTTGTCGACGATGAAAGCAAAAACCATCGCCAAGATGAAGCGCTATCCTGCGCTGTGCGACAGGTCGCGCATGATTGCCGCGCGCACCCTGCGCGAGTTTGACGATCGGGTGACCGCACCGCTGCACGGCTTTAAGGGTGTTGCTGATTATTACGCGCGCGCCAGCAGCAAACCGTATCTCAAATCCATCGGCGCACCGACGCTGATGCTCAACGCGCGCAACGATCCGTTTTTGCCTGCGCAATTTTTGCCGACGGCACAAAGCGTCTCCTCGTACGTCGTTCTGGAAACACCCGCCACCGGCGGACATGTCGGCTTTGTCACCGGTAGCTTTCCGGGTAACATCACGTGGCTTGCGCAACGCCTGTTGCGGTTTTTCTCGGCGGCTTAAAAAGCCTCACCGCAGAGGCGCAGAGACGCAGAGAACAGCTCGCAGAGGAATTGCCAGAAAACGTTTTCTCTGCGTTTCCTCTGCGCCTCTGCGCCTCTGCGGTGTGGGGGTTGAACGGCCTAAAATCGTGACATTACTCTCTGTTTTTTCTGTGGCGAAACTGCCGTTTTTGAATTGAAAGGCTTTTGTGTCTAAATTTGCGCCACCTGAAATTTTCAAAGCCTACGATATACGCGGCATAGTGCATACCGCGCTCACGCCCGAAGCAGTTGAGAATATCGGACACGCCATCGGCTCCGAAGCGGTGGCGCGCCGGCAAAAAGAAATCGCCATCGGCCGCGATGGCCGCGCCTCCGGACCCGAACTTTCCGCGGCGCTGGCGCGCGGGCTGCGTGCCAGCGGCATGGCGGTAGTGGATGTCGGCATGGTGGCAACGCCGATGGTGTATTTCGCCACCTACCAATTACACACGCAGTGCGGCGTGATGGTGACCGGCTCGCACAATCCGCCGCAATACAACGGGCTGAAAGTGATGCTGGCGGGCGACACGCTCGCGGGCGATGCCATACAGAAGCTTCGCGTACGCATCGAACGCGAAGACTTGAGCCACGGCGCCGGCGGCTACCGCACGCATGACATAGCTGAAGCGTATCTGGGCCGCATCGTGAGTGACGTGAAACTCGCGCGTTCTATCAAAATTGCGGTCGATTGCGGCAACGGCGTCGCCGGCGCTTTCGCACCGCAACTGTATCGGCGGCTAGGGTGCGAGGTGCAGGAACTGTTTTGCGACGTGGACAGCCGCTTTCCGAACCATCATCCCGACCCTTCGCAACCGAAAAATCTGCAGGATCTGATTGCTGCATTGAAGGCGGGCGACGCCGAAATTGGCCTCGCGTTCGACGGCGACGGCGACCGTCTCGGCGTGGTCACGAAAAACGGCAGCATCATCTACCCCGACCGCCAACTGATGCTGTTTGCAGAAGACGTACTCAAGCGCAACCCCGGCGCGGAGATTATTTTCGATGTGAAATCCACCCGCAATCTGTTCCACTGGATACGCAGCCGCGGCGGCAAGCCCCTGATGTGGAAAACCGGACATTCGTTCATCAAGGCCAAGTTGAAGCAAAGCGGCGCGCCGCTGGCGGGCGAGATGAGCGGCCACATGTTCTTCAAGGAGCGCTGGTATGGCTTTGACGACGCGCTCTACGCCGGCGCGCGGCTGCTGGAAATTCTGTCGCGCGTGCCTGATCTGACTGCCGCACTGGAAACGCTGCCCGACGCGGTCAGCACACCGGAACTGCATGTGCATACCGCCGAGGGCGAGAACTACACCCTGATGGATGCGTTGAAGAAAAACGCGAAGTTCGGCGGCGCGCAGGAAATTGTCACCATCGATGGCATACGCGTCGAATACGCCGACGGCTTTGGCCTCGCACGCCCGTCCAACACCACGCCGGTGATTGTGCTGCGTTTCGAGGCAGAAACCGACGCCGCGTTAAAGCGCATTCAAGAAGATTTCCGGCGTGCGCTGATGGCAGTGAAGCCGGAGATTGAACTGCCGTTTTAGGGAATTTGTAGGGTGGGTTAGGCGCGCCCTTTGCGCCGTAACCCACCGCCTGCTTGCTCGTCGATCCCGAACGGTGGGTTACGGCGCATACCCCGCGCCTAACCCACCCTACTTCACATGCCGCGTCGCCGGTGTCAGCGCCGCCAGATCCAGATACACATTATTGCCATGCATGCGGTAACGCCGCTTGCCGATGCGCGGATAGTCGCACACATCCAGCGGCCAGCGGTTGCCGCCGACGAGATACAGCAAATCCGTTTTGTGTGGATTGGTCATCGCATGCGGTTTTGACGCTGCGCCAAAGCCCATGAAATCACCAGCACCGATTTTGTATTTTTTGCCGCCGATTTCGGCGATGCCACGGCCGCTCAGGATATAAACCCATTCTTCGTCCTGGTGATGGAAATGATATTCCGTGCTCTCATCGCCCGTTTTCAGGCGCACCAGATGCACGCCCAATGTTTCGAGGCCCGCGGCATCGCCCAGTGAACGCGTGTAACGAATCGCGCCAGGGTTGAGGAAGTGGATAAACTTGTGTTCCTTCATGCGGCGTATTTTCGCCGCCGTGTGCAGCGCAGGTTTGGCGTTTTTTTTAAGCGTCGTCATACACGCACGCTACCTTGTGCCAGCCAACCCGGCGAGCGGCGCATATTCTGCCGTGCTGCCGTGGCCGCCGGCGAAGCGCAGCGGCGAAATACCCGCGCGCCGCGCCGCCGTGACGAGGGCCGCCAGCGGCGTGCTGATTTGCTTGGGCAAAGGGGCTGCGCCCGGACTCCAGATATCGGTGACAAAACCAATGCGCGCATCGGCCACGTAGCCGATCAGCATGCTTTCCGCGTGCGGGTTCTCGGTAAGATGCGCGGAGACTTCGCGCTGGCCGTCGCTCATGACATAACGATCCGCGACTTCAACGATATTCGACCTGGAAAAATCATAAGCACCCAGATCCGGATTGCGCGTCGCGGGCGCCGCGAGGATACGGCGATAGTGTGCCGCTGCACCACGCCCCACCACCAGCGTCGCGCCCTGCGCCAGGTACGCGCGCAGGCCGCCGGCGTGATCCATGTGGTGATGCGTGAGCACGATGTAACGTATCGGCTTGGCGCCGTATTTCGCCTGTGCCGCGCGTATCGTCCAGTTGGATTGCCCATCGGAAACCGGCGCATCGAACACGATTAAATGATCGCGCATCTCCACCAGCAGCGCATTGTGCGATCCGCCCACCACGTGCTGCACGCCGGGCGCCAGTTCCTGCAGGCGCAGACCCGGCCCGGCCAGCGTATCGTAGCTCGCGTTGTCCGAATCGAGATAGGTGCCGATAAACTGGCGGCGTATCACCCACTGATACGGCAGGTTGCCGGTGGCAGGTGTGGCGGCGGTCGCGCGCACACTTTCAGGCACCGACATTGCCGCCGGATTGAGTTGGGGGTTCGGGGTCATTTGCGCCAAGCGCAGGTCCACCACCACTCTTCCGTTGAGCTCGTAACGCTGACTGGCGGCCACGCGCACGCCAGCCAACGGCTGCCATTCCGACAACACCAAGTCGTAGTTCACATCCCCCCACATATTGTCGAAATCCAGCGTGCGCACGCGCGCAGGCAAACCCGTTTGCGGATCAAACATCACCGTGAAATTGACGCCGCCCGCGTTATAGGAAAGGGCGGGATAGGACACCCCGCCGATCGCGACATTCGCCATGCGCGTGATGCGCGCGAGGTTATCGCGCATCTCCAGCAGCAGTGCGGGAGAGCTGCGGCGCAGCTCGCGCTGCGTAGTCGCCAGCCGCAAGCCGGACATGGTATGCGCTGGAGGATTTGCATTGCGGTTCTGCGCATTGCGGTTATTGGAATCGATACCGATCACGTAGCCCGCATCAGGCGTTACCACTTCACTGAATTTAAAGGTGCGCGGCGAGGGATAGGCGAATTTCTTTTCCCAGTCGATGCGCGCGCGGCGGTTCACCAAGTCCAGTGTCATGTCGAAACCGGATTCGGCGGCAAAACGCGGTTCGCCACCCGGCGCATGCGATTGTTCCGGTTCCCAGTGTTTGACCGTGCCTTTAATCGACGCCGAGCGCAGGGCGCGCATGGCGTCCGCGCCGCCCAGCGCAACCAGCGCGCGATCAATCAGTTCACGCTCGCGCGATTGCGGCGGCCCACTGGTGGTGGTGAGTGGGCCTGCGCAAGACACCAGCGCGGCAAGAATGCTCAATACGAGTAAGCGTTTCATTTGCGCGACTCCAGCTTGGTTTGCATACGCTGATCAAAGCGCTCCACGCTGATGATCAACCGCTCATGCACCCCGCCGCCGATGGTTTCGCCATCGTCCTCGGCGTGCAGCTTGAAGGTGAGTTTGCGGCCTTCAACCTTCACCAGCTCCGCATACGCGCGCACGCGCATGCCGACCGGGGTTGCCGCCGTATGCGAAATTTCCAGCCGCGTGCCGACAGTCTGTTGCCCTGGCGGCATCAGGCGCTCCACCGCCTGCAGCGCTGCGGTTTCCAACAGCGTGACCAAAATCGGCGTCGCCAGCACTCCGATTTTTCCGCTGCCCACATGTGCCGCGGTATCGCGCGTGCCGACCACGATTTCCACGGTGGCGTGGAGGCCTGGTTTCAGCTCGTCAAGTAAAGTAGACATCGGAGTATGAGTGGAAAAGAGAGCCGCAGCCGGCATTATCGCACTTGCGCTAAACGTTCAAGCTGTCATTGGCAATGCCCAACGCCGCGCACACTTGCGCCAGCGTCAGCTTCAGTTGCGCGACTTCAGCTTCGAGCCGCGCGACGTTGGCCTTTAATGCAGCGAGCTCGCTGACCGCGACGTCGTCGCCCGGCAATGCTGAAGCCGGCGCTGTGGAGGCGGCTTCGATAACCGGCGCGCCCGACAGCAGATGCGCCCAGCGGTTTTCACGTGCGCCTGGCTTGCGCCGCAACTCAACCACCAGCGTGCCGGCGGTGCGTTGCCGCAGTTCATTGAGGAACACTTCCACTGACGAAATATCGCTGAATTTGTGCAACCGTTCGCATCAAAATTTAATTTTACCTTCTACCCAAGTGCGTACCGAAGCCAGCGCCTGCGGCAACTTGGCCGGATCGGTGCCGCCCGCCTGCGCCATGTCGGGCCGGCCGCCGCCTTTGCCGCCGACCTGTAGCGCAACGTGATTCACCAAATCGCCGGCCTTGAGTTTGCTGGTGAGATCCTGGGTGACGCCGGCAATCAACGACACTTTGCCGGCGTCGACTGCTGCCAGCACTATCACTGCCGATTTGAGCTTGTCTTTGAGTTTGTCCAGCGACTCGCGCAAGCCTTTGTTGTCGGCGCCGTCCATGGTAGCGGCGATAACTTTAACGCCTTTCACATCCACCGCCTGATCGGCCAGTTCGTCGCCTTGCGATGACGCCAGTTTTGATTTCAGGCGCGCCAGTTCTTTTTCGAGGTTGCGCACGCTGTCGAGCATTTGCGTGATTTTTTGCCCCACTTCGTGCGGGCTGGATTTCAACGCCGACGCCGCAGTAGCGAGCGTGTCTTCCTGCTGCTGCACCCACGCCAGCGCGCCTTCGGCGGTCACCGCTTCGATACGCCGCACACCGGCGGCGATGCCGGTCTCGCCCACCACTTTGAAAAAGCCGATATCGCCGGTGCGCGCCACATGCGTGCCGCCGCATAACTCGCGCGAAGAGCCGATGTCGAGCATGCGCACTTCATCGCCGTATTTTTCGCCGAACAGCGCCATCGCACCGGCTTTTACCGCATCGTCAAATTTCATCACGCGCGCGGCAGTCGCGGCATTCGCCAGAATTTCGCTGTTGACCATGGCCTCGACGGTGCGAATTTGCGCGTCGCTCATCGGTTCATTGTGCGAAAAATCGAAGCGCGTTTTAGCGGCATCAACCAGCGAGCCTTTTTGCTGCACATGCGCACCGAGCACCTCACGCAGCGCCTTGTGCATCAGGTGCGTTGCCGAGTGATTGCGCATGGTGCGCGCGCGCCGCGCGCTATCGACTTTTGCCGCGACTTTATCGCCCACGGCCAACGCGCCCGCCGCCAGTTTGCCGTGATGGCCGAACACATCGGGCTGGATTTTCAGCGTGTCGGTGACGCTAAAGGCGCCGTTCGCCGCATCGATTACACCGGCATCACCCGCCTGACCGCCCGACTCGGCGTAAAACGGCGTGCGATCCAGCACCACGATCCCCGCTTCACCGCCGGAAATGGATGACACCGATGTTCCTTCCCGGTAGATCGCCACCACTTGCGCATCGCTGACCGCCAGCGTGTCGTAACCCTTGAACACCGTTTTAGCACCCGAGTATTCCACCGCGCTGCCCATCTGAAACTTGGATGCCGCACGCGCGCGTTCACGCTGACGCTCCATCGCCGCTTCAAAACCGGCGTAGTCCACGCGCACATTGCGCTCGCGAGCGATATCGGCGGTGAGATCGACCGGAAACCCAAACGTGTCGTACAACTGAAACACGGTATCGCCGTCGAGCATTTTGTCTTCACGGGTTAACGCGCCTTCCAATACTTTCATGCCGTTTTCAAGGGTCTCGGCGAAACGCTCTTCCTCCTGCCTGAGCACGCCGGCGACACGCACGCTGACCGCCGCCAGTTCGGGATAGGCCTCGCCCATCGCCTTGACCAGATCGGCGACAATGTTATGAAAAAATGGTTTTTTCTGCCCCAATTGGTAGCCATGCCGAATTGCGCGACGAATGATGCGCCGCAGTACGTAGCCGCGTCCTTCGCTGCCGGGAATCACGCCATCGACGATCATGAACGCGCAGGCGCGGATGTGGTCCGCGATTACTTTGAGCGAGTTACTGGCCAGGTCTTTGGCGCCGGTTTCGCGCGCAGCCGCCTTGATCAAGGCTTGAAACAGATCGATATCGTAATTAGAATGCACGTGCTGCAGCACCGCGGCAATGCGTTCCAGCCCCATCCCGGTATCCACCGACGGCTTGGGCAGCGGGTGCAAAACGTAATCGTCGCCGCTTTTTTGTTTATCGAATTGCATGAACACCAGGTTCCAGATTTCGATGTAGCGGTCGCCGTCGGCATCCGCGGAGCCCGGCGGTCCGCCCGCGACTTCAGCGCCGTGGTCATAAAAAATTTCGCTGCACGGCCCGCACGGCCCGGTATCCGCCATCTGCCAAAAGTTATCCGAGCCGCCGCCCGGCTTGTCGCCGATGCGCACGATGCGCTCGACCGGCACGCCGATCTGCTTCGACCAGATATCAAAAGCTTCATCGTCGGTTTGATAGACTGTGATCCACAGCTTGTCCTGCGGCAACTGGTAAATGCCGGTGAGCAGTTCCCATGCGTAATGAATCGCATCCTGCTTGAAATAGTCGCCGAAACTGAAATTGCCCAGCATCTCGAAAAACGTATGGTGGCGCGCGGTATAGCCGACGTTTTCCAGATCGTTGTGCTTGCCGCCGGCGCGCACGCAACGCTGCGAAGTGGTGGCGCGCACGTAGCTGCGTTTGTCCTGCCCGAGAAATACATCCTTGAACTGCACCATGCCGGAATTGGTGAACAGCAGCGTCGGGTCATTGCCCGGCACCAGTGGGGCCGAGGCCACGATGGCATGGCCTTTACCGGCAAAATAATCCAGAAACTTCTTGCGTATTTCGTTGCTATTCATTGCAATCCCTAGAACACGTGCCACACTTGTGTCACGAACCAGATTGAATTTTAACGCAATTGTCCTATTCTGACGGCGTGGATAGGCCGCCTTCTGTGCATAACGTCAGCGCCGGGCAGGTGCGGGTTGCAATCTGCTCCCGGCGCTGTGATAGTCTGGTGCGTAAATAAGGAGGGGAATGATGTGGAAATGCATCCGGCTCGCTGCACTCATCACGTTAAGCAGCGTCTCGCTTGGGTACGCACAAAGCCCTGCGACAGGCACGGTGCCTGCCCCGGACTCGCTCCGGGGACAGGCCTATCCCAACAAGCCGATACGCTGGGTAATCCCTTTCGCACCGGGCGGCGGCACCGATGTCATCGCGCGCCCCATCGCCAGCAAACTCACGGAGAGAATCGGTCAGCACATACTGTATGACAATCGCGGCGGCGGTGGCGGCGTTATCGCCGGCGAAATTGTCGCCCGCGCCAATCCCGATGGCTACACACTGTTGGTCGCCGCGGTGGCGGTGATGACAGTGACCGGCAGTTTGCAAAAGCTGCCGTTCGATCCGATCAAGGATTTCGCGCCGATTACCAAGTTCGCGTCGGTGCCCAACCTGCTGGCGGCGCGCATGGGGCTGCCGGTACACAAAGTTCAGGAGATCGCACCCTATGCCAGGGCCAATCCGGGCAAGCTGCGCTGGGCGCTGTCCGGCACCGGTTCGGCGGGAACGCTGTCGATGGAATTGTTCAGACTCACCACGGGCATCGACATCGTGCCGATTCCCTACAAAGGCGCCGGACCCGCGCTGATCGCGGTGCTCAGCAACGAAGCCGATCTGTTGTTTGCCAATCCCGGTGTGTTCATGCCGCACCTGAACGCGGGACGCCTGCGCGCCATCGGCAGCGCGAGCCTGCAGCGCATGGCGGTATTGCCGGAAGTGCCGACGTTTCATGAATCGGGTTTCGCCGGCTTTGAATCGTCATCGTGGTACGGCCTGGCAGCCCCGGCGCGCACGCCAGCGGCAATCATCGCGTTCTTGCACAAGGAAGTGGTCGTGGTGTTGAAACACCCGGAAATCATCGCGCGCCTGGCACAGGACGGCGCAACGCCGGTGGGTAATACGCCGCAGGCATTCGCTCAGGATATCCGCAGCGAGACCGCGAAGTGGGCCAAGGTGATCAAGGACGCCAATATCAAGATGTGATGGGCGGCCTGCTTAATCGCTGGCATCCTCACGCACCGAGCCGATGCGCTTTAACACGCGCAGCGCAAGGCCGATACTGTACCCGCGCGATTGCAAGAATCGTATTTGCCGCGCTTTTTCCTTTTGCTCGGCGGGCGCGCGCCGAAACTTGCGCTGGCACAGGGCTAATGCCGCGGCAAATTCCTGGTCGGGATCGACTGCCGGCAGCGCAGCCGCAGTGACGTCTTCGCTGACACCGGCGCGTTTGAGTTCCTGCGCGATTGAGCGCTGGGCGTAGTGGCCGGTGCGCTTGCGCACCAAGGCGTCGGCGTAGCGTGCATCGGAGAGCCAGCCGCGTGCAGCCAGATCATCGAGTAGCGCTTCCAGCGCGGCGGGTTCCTCAGCATAAGCACGCAGCCGCTTAGCGAGCTCCTGCCGCGAAAACTCGCGCCGCCCCAGCAGGCGCAGCGCGCGGCCACGCAGCGACGGCTGCGTCGTTCCCGGCAGCGTAGGCTGCGAACTACTCTTGTTCTTCGTCTTCGGCGGCTGCTGGCGCACTGCCGCCTCCGCTGCTATTCACGCCCAACTCCGCGCGCACCTTGGCTTCGATTTCCTCCGCCATCGCCGGGTGTTCTTTCAGGTATTCGCGCGTGTTGTCCTTGCCCTGACCGATGCGATCCTTGCCGTAGCTGTACCAGGCGCCGGATTTTTCGATGAATTTGTGCAGCACGCCGAGTTCGATAATCTCACCCTCGCGCGAAATGCCTTCGCCGTACAGAATGTCGAACTCGGCCTGGCGGAACGGCGGCGCGACTTTGTTTTTGACCACCTTGGCGCGGGTTTCGGAGCCGATCACTTCCTCGCCTTTCTTGATCGCGCCGATGCGGCGGATGTCGATGCGCACCGAGGCGTAAAACTTGAGCGCATTGCCACCGGTGGTGGTTTCCGGATTGCCAAACATGACGCCGATTTTCATGCGTATCTGGTTAATAAAAATCACCGTGGTGTTGGAGCGCTTGATGTTGGCGGTCAACTTGCGCAGCGCCTGCGACATCAGGCGCGCCTGCAAGCCCATCTGCGGCTCGCCCATTTCGCCTTCGATCTCGGCGCGCGGCACCAGCGCGGCGACGGAGTCGATCACCACCACGTCCACCGAGCCTGAGCGCACCAGCATGTCGGCGATTTCCAGCGCCTGCTCGCCGTTGTCGGGCTGGGAGATCAATAAGTCCTCAACCTTGACGCCGAGCTTGGCCGCGTATTGCGGATCAAGCGCATGTTCGGCATCGATAAACGCCGCAGTGCCGCCGAGCTTTTGCATCTGCGCGATCACGGACAACGTGAGCGTGGTTTTGCCCGAAGACTCCGGGCCGTAAATTTCAACCACGCGCCCGCGCGGCAAGCCGCCGATGCCAAGCGCGATATCCAGCCCCAGCGAGCCGGTGGAAACCACCTGTATGTCCTTTGCAATGTCGGATGTGCCCAGGCGCATGATGGAGCCCTTGCCGAACTGCTTCTCGATTTGAGACAGCGCTGCCGCCAGCGCTTTGCTTTTGTTATCGTC